>JAQBAU010000122.1:0-6195 GCA_032126655.1 Desulfobacterales bacterium | reverse complement strand
CCAATCCGGCTCACGGGGCAGAACTGGAACCAGCTCAGTTCCCTTCCCTGATTTCGTCTATCAGGGCTTTGGGGCCGCTGGAGTTCTGCGGGGAGCCCGCGTCCCTTGAGACACCAGAGACTCGAGAGCGACTGGAAAAAGAGGTCATGCTCTACGTGTGGAGCAGGCCTCAGGTGATTCTCTGGCTGAAACGCTCCACCCGCTACTTCCCCCACATCGAGAGAATGCTCGGAGAGGCTGACATGCCGGACGATCTCAAGTATGTTGCGGTCGTGGAAAGCGCTCTACTACCTTATGTCAGCTCTAATAAAAACGCAGTTGGTTTCTGGCAATTCCTGGCTAGTACGGGCCGGAAATATGGGTTGGTCATCGATGGACGCATTGACCAGCGGAGGAATCTTTTTGCTTCAACGCAGGCAGCCATCCGGTATTTGAAAGACCTCCATGCCATGTTCGGTTCATGGACTTTGGCCGTTGCAGCATATAACATGGGTGAAGACGGGCTCATGGCCGAAATCATGGAACAGGGAACCAACGACTACTATAGCCTCTATCTTCCCGTTGAGACTCAGAGATTTGTTTTGCGCATACTTTCAGTGAAGCTGATTCTCTCTGACCCCGAGGCGTTCGGGTTCAAGCTCACAGAAGACGACTACTATCCTCCGATGGAATTTGATGAGGTGCAGGTTAGTTGCTCAGAAAACACGCCAATCAGAATTATTGCCCAAGCAGCAAAAACGCACTTCAAAGTTATTAAGGATCTCAATCCGGAAATCAGAGGCCACTACCTCGCTTCGGGGTCCCATAATCTCTTGATACCGAAAAGGGCTTCAGGGGATTTTCATGCACGTCTTCGAGACCTCGAAAAGGGGTACCTGGCGGATAAGCGCCAGCAGGTCTACGTGATTAAGAAAGGCGATAACCTCTCTCTAATTGCGGAAAATCTGAATATTCCCCTGTCTGCCCTTATTATCTGCAACGATCTTGATCCAAGACGGCCGATCCATCCAGGCGGTAAGCTGTTCATCTGCAACGAGGGAACAAAACCAACCACTACCAATGCGGAGAAAACCAACAACCGAACTAAAAAGGATGCCCTCGCCAATTAAACGTCTTCTGTTTTTTGATCCGGCCTTTCTCCGGTCAAATCGATTGACATCTCCCTGCCTGTCCGTTAACTTCCCGCTTCAAATCCGCTTGTTTACTGTACTTGATGTGGAAGCATAGTATGTCTGAAACCCTTGAAGGCCATCTGGAACGAATTGTCTACGCCAGCGAACGTGACCACTACACGGTGGCGAAGTTGAAGGTCCCTGGAGACGGGGAACTGATAACCGTAGTTGGCCAGCTGGCCGGAATAACTCCCGGACAGGAGCTTAAACTCTCAGGAGACTGGGAGACCCATCCAAAATACGGCCAGCAGTTCAAGGCCGCCAGTTTCAGCGTCAGTATGCCCGCCCAGATCCACGGAATTCGGAAATACCTGGGGTCGGGCATGATCCGAGGCATTGGCCCTGCACTTGCTCAACGGCTAGTCGACCGTTTCGGGGAAAAGACACTGCAGGTTATTGAGCGCTCTCCCAAGAAGCTCCTCAAAGTAGAAGGAATCGGAGAAAAACGCCTTAGGGACATCCGTGAGGCGTGGGACAGTCAAAGAGACGTCAGAGACGTCATGATCTTTCTGCAGGGTCACGGTGTGAGCACCGGGTATAGTGCCAAGATATTCAAGCAGTACGGTCAAGACGCCATTCGGGTTGTACAGGAGAACCCCTATCGACTCGGAGCCGACATATTTGGCATTGGCTTTCTCATAGCCGACCAGATTGCGGAGAAAATTGGCATTCCTAAAGACGCCATGATCAGGGCTGAGGCGGGAATTCTTCATTTGCTAACCAAGGTGACGGACGAAGGCCACGTATTTCTCCTCAATGATCAGCTTCTGGACAGGGCGGAAGCACTCCTTGACATAGACCGAGACCAACTTGAAGCAGCAGTGGGCAATCTAAGTGCAGACGGCCACATCGTCCTTGAAGATTTTGAGGATGGGAACAATCTGCCATATCCGATGACAGCCGTTTACCTGAAGGCATTTCATACCGCTGAAGTCGGCCTGGCCAATCGCCTAATGGCCCTGTTTTCCGTACCGATCAAAGACATTGGCATTGATGCCACGAAGATAGAAAACCTGGTTCAACGCAGACTCGCTATAATACTCTCAGAAGAACAGTGGATTGGCTTGCAGACAGCCATTTCCCGGAAGGTATCGATCCTCACTGGCGGACCGGGCACCGGCAAAACCACCTTGGTGAAAGCCATTTTGACTATTCTTGAAGCCGCGGGGAAACAAGTGATGCTTTGTGCACCAACAGGCCGCGCAGCCAAACGGCTTTCAGAGGTCACAGGGCGGGAGGCAAAAACCATTCACCGCTTGCTTGGGTATGACTTCAAGATCGGTGGGTTTAAGAAAAACGAGAAAGACCCTCTCGACACCAATGTGGTGATTGTGGATGAAGCATCGATGGTAGACGCCTTCCTGATGTTTAACCTTGTGAAAGCCCTCCCCATGACTGCTGTCTTGATCCTGGTGGGAGACGTGGATCAGCTCCCGTCGGTAGGCCCTGGAAATGTACTGCGTGATATTATCGAGTCTGAACAGGTTCCCGTTGTATTCTTGAAAGAGATCTTCAGACAGGCCCAGGAAAGCCTCATCATTGTCAATGCCCATAGAATCAACAAGGGGATGTCACCGACCATTGAGGATTCTGATCGTGATCTTATTCAGGATTTCTACTTCATCCAGCAAGAGGACCCTCAAAGGGTGCTTTCCACTATATTGGAGCTTTGCTGTGACCGGATCCCGGATCGCTTTAGCCTGGACCCGTTAACAGATATCCAGGTTCTGAGCCCAATGCACAAAGGCGTAATAGGCACAATGAATTTGAATCGTGTCCTGCAGGACGCCTTGAACCCGTCCCGCGACATTGTTGAACGCACCGGCTATCACTTCAGGCGCGGGGACAAGGTGATGCAGATTCGAAATAACTATGTGAAAGGCGTCTTCAACGGAGATATTGGGACGATCAGCCAAATTGATCGCAACAAGCAGCGGATCATCGTGAAATACAACGGCCGCTCTGTAGACTATGAGTTTTCCGAGCTGGATGAGCTTATACTCGCCTATGCCGTATCCGTGCACAAGTCTCAGGGATCAGAGTATCGAGCCGTAATCATGCCGGTGATGACCCAGCACTTTATTTTGCTCCAGAGAAACCTAATATATACGGGGGTGACTCGGGCAAAGGAGCTGGTGGTGCTTATTGGGACGAGACAGGCCTTGGCCATCGCCCTGAAGAATGACAAGCCGCAAAAACGCATGACGCGCCTTTGTCACAGAATGAGACGAATGGGGTAATGTTTTCAAGCCGTCAGGCGCTATTCGGAATTCGGAATTGAAAGAAACGCAGACACACTCCGCACTCCGCATTGCGCCTATCGGCTTGAGAACATCACCGCATTGGTAAGGGAGGTAATGCTTTGAAAAACATTCTAGTTGTTGGTGGGGCTGGATACATTGGCTCGCAAACGGCCAAACTCCTTGCGAAAAGGGGTTACGTGCCGATTGTTCTTGACAACCTTGTTCGCGGACACCGTCGCACGGTAAACTTCGGCCCGTTTTTCGAAGGGTCTATGATTGATGCAGACTTACTGCACAAGATATTTTCGGACTATGCCATCTCAGCCGTGATGCACTTTGCTGCCTTCTGCTATGTCGGGGAATCGACGGACAACCCGGCCATGTACTACCAGAACAACGTTGCAAACACCCTTGCACTTCTTGAGGTGATGGTCGAAAGGGGCATCGGTAATTTCATATTCTCCTCGTCTTGCTCAATCTACGGGGAGCCCGACGAAACGCCAATCACTGAGGATCAGCCCAAGAGACCCATGAGTCCCTATGGGAGAACCAAACTCATGGTTGAACATATCCTGGACGACTTCAGGACGGCGTATGGGCTTGAATCGGTTTGCCTGCGGTATTTCAATGCGGCTGGTGCAGACTCCGACGGCGAAATGGGAGAGGAGCATAACCCTGAAACACACCTTATTCCGGTCGTCCTTAAGACAGCCTTGGGGCAACATCCCCACGTGAATATTTTCGGAGACGACTACCCGACTCCGGACGGCACCTGTATCCGGGATTACATTCACGTGGAAGATTTGACTGAGGCCCATCTGCTTGCCCTTGAGAAATTGCTGGCGGGCTCTCCAAGTACCAAATACAACCTCGGGAATGCGAAGGGATATTCAGTCAAACAAGTCATTGAGATTGCCGGGCGCATCACTGGCAGGGACATTCCTGTGAAGATCGTAGAGAGGCGTGCCGGCGATCCTGCAGTCCTTATCGCCTCGAGTGCAAAGGCAAACGAGGAATTGGGCTGGAAGGCGCAAGTGCCCGACCTTGAAACGATCATGGAAACCGCCTGGAACTGGCACAAGAACAATCCACACGGGTATAGCCCCTGAAAAGAAGATTCTGCTGGTGCCATCGGCCGTTAGAGTGTATGAACAGCCACGGTTAACGTAATTCAGATGCTGGATACTGGATCCTGGATGCTGGATAAAAGACACATCGATTGGGACACATCATCCAGTATCCAGAAACCAGTATCCAGTATCGGTTCTTAGCTAGACGATATATGTTTACCCAACGGAGTCCTGAATGACGGACAAAACATCAAATAACAACAACGTCACATGGTTCAACGGTTACGTCGGTCGTGAGGATCGAGAAAAGCTTCACGGCCACAAGGGAGCAGTCGTCTGGTTCACCGGTCTTTCGGCTTCGGGAAAATCAACCATTGCCCACCTGGCTGAAAGAGAGCTTCACAGGAGAGGTATTTCTACTTACGTGTTCGACGGAGACAACGTGCGTCATGGACTTTGTTCAGATCTCACATTCAGCCAGGAGGACAGGATAGAAAATATCCGCCGCATCGGTGAAATGATCAAACTCTTTGTGGATGGCGGCATGATTGTCCTCACAGCCTTCATCTCTCCTTTTCGCAAGGATCGCCGGAAAGTGCGTTCCTTGCTGCAGGAAGGGCAGTTTCTCGAGGTCTATGTTGAGTGTCCCCCGGAGGTTTGTGCTGCACGTGACCATAAGGGGATCTACGCCAAGGCAAAGGCTGGAGAAATCAAGGAATTTACCGGAATTTCTGCCCCCTATGAGGCCCCGGAAAACCCCGACCTTGTTATCCGCTCTTTTGAAGAGGATGCACCCACAGCCGTAAAACGCGTCATGGAACTGATAGAACAGCGCAAGCTCATTTAAAGAAGCTTTTCTGACGCCTCATCTCTCATCTGCCGAGGCTTTACTGTGGTGATCAAATAAGGAGATCGCTATGAAAGTCCTGATCACCGGCGGTCTTGGGTTTGTTGGCACGCAGCTTTCTATACGACTTCTGGAAAAAGGGTATCAGGTCACGGTTGTCGACCACAGCCCCGAGCCCCATGAACATACTCCCGGAGAGGTTAGCTACGTGTCCGGGGATACCACTGTGCAAGGTGCGTGGCAGCAAGAAGTGGCAGCCCAGGATGGCGTGATAAACCTGGCGGGGGCATCGATCTTCAGCCGATGGAACAAAGAGACCAAGAAACTCATGTACGACAGCCGGGTTCTTACGACCCGTAATGTTGTAGAAGCCATGCCCGCGAAAGAAGGGGCGGTACTTTGTAGCACTTCAGCCGTCGGATACTATGGCTTCCGGGGTAACGAAGAAATCGCTGAGGACGGCACCTCGGGAGACGATTTCCTGGCCAGCCTTTGTGTTGACTGGGAAAACGAGGCGCTCAAAGCAACTGACAAGGGAATTCGAGTGGCAATCACCCGCTTCGGTATTGTGCTTGGCAAGACCGGAGGGGCTCTGGGACAAATGATCCCGGCTTTCAAAAGATTTGTAGGTGGGCCATTGGGCAGCGGTAATCAGTGGTTCTCCTGGATCCACATGGAAGACCTGCTGAACGCTTTTTTGTTTGTCTTTGAGAATCAGGAGGTCAGCGGTCCGGTCAACTTCTCCTCCCCAAATCCTGTCCAAAACAGGGACTTGGCCAAGGCACTGGGAAAGGTCTTATCCAGGCCATCCTTTTTGACGACGCCCGGCTTCATGTTGAAGCTGGTGATGGGAGAGTTTGGAT
>JAQBAU010000121.1:0-7792 GCA_032126655.1 Desulfobacterales bacterium | reverse complement strand
CAGCAAGGTGCAGGGAGCTTCGACCGAAAGGAATTCTGCCGTTTCTGGATTCGCTCGCTAACCCCGCAGCGTCTCGACTTAGTTGGTCGAGGATCAAGCTGCGGGGGATGCGCTCGCTTTGCGGTTCAAATCCCGCCTTCGCTAAGGCTTTGGCGCGGGAACCCCGCCTTCGGCCCCATATATACAACATAAAATCAGCGAGTTGTATCAGGGGGTCGGGATGTATGCCTGAATCCCCTTTTTTTGTACCGGAACCTATCTCAAAAACGTATCTGAGATCTAAGGCGACATGATCATGTCCCTGGCGGGACTCACACACTGCCCGTCTATTCCACAAACCCTCCACCAGGGATATTAGACAACCCACCAATTTTTCTTAAGTTATTGCTTGACACACAAAGGTCCCTGAATTATTTTGACGCTCACGGTCCAATATCACCCTTGTGTAATTTTCTATATAAGGGAGATGGATCTAGTACGCGAATTAGGATTTCTCAGTTAGAATCCGCTTAAGAATCGAACCTTCGCCGTAGCGATGTGGTTTGGTAGCGCCTTTCGGAGTAGTACCTGACGAGCAGTACAAAACAATGATGAAAGGAGGACAGTCGCTATGGCAGAAGGAACCGTAAAGTGGTTTAACGACCGTAAGGGATTTGGCTTCATCGAGCGGGAGGGTGACGAGGACGTATTCGTTCATCACTCCGCCATTAACGGGGCTGGGTTTAAGACCCTTGCTGAAGGTGACCAGGTGACCTTTGAGGTAGAAGAGGGTACCAAAGGACCATCGGCAAAGAACGTTACTAAGATCTAGTCCGAAGCTGTTCCATCAACATAGGCATCTCGTCAAGATGAGGCGAGATGCCTTTTTTATTCCGGCAACAATGAATAGGGCATTTTGTTTTTGAATCTTTGCAGCGGTCGGACGTGTCGACAGCCTCAGTGTTCCTTAGCGTTGTTTACTGCCATCCGGCAGAACATTCTCGTATTTGTGCTTCAGGCTCATTAGGTCGTTCGCCTCAAGCTCGGTTATCTCTGAAATGCGCAACATCGGCTTATGGAATTCCGCCATGCGTTGGTGAATGTTGAAGTAGTGTGTGACACCAGCTTGGATTGGGAACGTCTTCGGCTCCCACTTGGCTTTGCGCTCGTAGCAAAACGCCTCGAACTCGCGCGTTCCCGGCTCCAGGGAAAACTTGGTCCAATTGCCCCACTCGGGCAACATGCAAACGACCTCGCCGTCCACTCTCAGGTACGCCTGGCACTGACTACCCCCGATTTGCCTTATCACCACGATCTCCGCTGCGTCTGAGCCAGCGTAGTTGCCGCCGGTTACGGGAAGCGTTGTGGCACAGCCGAGCAGAGTGACCAATGACAAAATCAGCGCTGTTAATATCTTCTTATCCATGCCGTCTCCTTTCTGGCCTCAGGGCCCCACAATGGTTGAGCTATCCTTACTAGTTTTCCCCAAGTATTTCAACCATAACACAAGCAGGGTTGGGCAGGATCATTAAGGGTTGCCTGGCACGAGGATTAAGACCAAGCCTCTCCCGTTGTTGCGCAATTCCTCGGGCAATGGTCCCGGAGTCCGAGAAGAATGACCATGTCGGAGCAGTTCTCTATGCCTTGGCCATACTTAAACAGATACTTTAATAAGCCACTGCAAACTATTGGTTAGTAACCACGTTTAGGCGACCGTGATGGTCGCTTAGGTTGGGACGATTTTCGTCATCTTTTCATACTGGCTTATTGCTGAACTGTCGGTTTTTGTTTCGTGCAGCACCACACAATGCCGTGATATCATAAGCCAAGAAGCCGAAGCGCGAATGATACGAGACTATTTCTGTTGAAATAATCAGCCCTTTTTGATACTCGGAACATCGTGTTCCAGAGAAAGGGGAACAACACACCTTGTGTCCGTTCCTGGTCAATGACTTCCATACATTTTGTAAACGCAGGAGGTAGGCGGAATGAAGAAGTTATTCGTTCTTGGATTGCTGGTCGCGGGATCATCCGTTTCTGCGACATCGTATGCTCGAGAGGGTGGTGCCTATATCGGGATCGGCGGTTCCTACGCCATTAACGATTTCTACACCGAGAAGTTTGAAGATCGGGCTGTACCCATTGAGGTGAACATTGAGGACACATGGGGAGCAAATGCAAAGCTTGGGTACCACGTAAACGAGTTTTTTGCCGCAGAGGCGGTGTTTGACTATTTGTCCGGCTTTGAAACGTCCGAAGCCTTAGCTGACCCGACAATGACAGGGGCAGCAAGTGTGAGGAGGATCATCAGTGAGGACGGAGAGTTAGATGTCATGACATTCATGCTTGCGGGCAAGTTCTCCTGGCCTGGCAGGGCGATAGAACCATATGGGACCATTGGCGCGGGAGTCATGCACGCCAACTGGGATCGGAAGCTGGGTGCCGGCAGTGGTTCCACGTCTTCCGCTAATACAGGGGCATGTGCCAAAGTGGGAGTGGGGGTCGATTTCCTTCTATCCGACCATTTGTCTCTTGGGGTAGAGGGAGCCACTACATTTAGCTTGGGCAACTTCGAGTTTGATTTGGACCCGTTGGGAGAAGAAGTGGAAGAGCTGGGTATTAGATACTGGACGGTTACTCTGGGGGCTGCCTACCATTTCTAGAACACATCCCCAAAATGCGTCTAAGGCCCCGGGTCCTGCCAACGGCGGGATTTAGGAAGGGAGATCAATACGCTTGTCGGCAAAGAAGGGCAGGGCTGACGTTGGCTCTGCCTTTTGTCTGTTTGGCTTCATGATATCTGTTATGCTTTGAGAGTAATCTTATGAAGAAATGGCTGTTCTTATTGGTGTTTGTATACTTGGCATTAGAGGTTTCGTCTTTCACGATGTATTTGCTCGTCAATGGGCGGCTGTTCTCTTTTAAGGAAATCAATAATAAGCGCCAGGCAGTCATGATTGACAGTCAACAAGTGGGGGATCTCAAAGTAGATGGTGTGAGGGTACCATGGAATGTTTCTATCCATCCCTATTTTGGATTCGGGAAACCGAGAGGTTTTGATTTTCTTGAAAACAAAGATGATGTTGCTCAAAGCGATCCTAATGGTGTTGTTGTTGCCATCACTGGGGGATCGGTCTCACAAAATGTCTTCAAGGACAGCAGGAATATTATCAAAGGATACGTTGAAAGAGTCCCAGCTTTCAAGGACGAGAATATCCATGTCATCTCAATTGGCCATTTTGCCTGGAAACAACCGCAACAACTCACAGCGCTGGCTTACTACCTTTCCATGGGCGGCAAGCTGGATATTCTGATAAATCTCGACGGTCACAACGAAGTAGTCGATGCAGGGGCTAATGTCATGAGGGAGGTGTTCCCGGCCTATCCTTTTTTGTGGTATCAATTAGCTTCCAATGTTCTTACCGTGGATAGAATGAACCTTATCGGTGATATCAATTATCTGCGTAGGGTAAGATTCTATTGCGCGAAGCTGTTTGCTCCTCTTCGATTCAATGTTACAATGAACGTTACGTGGGATGTCATCGATAATTATGTCTCTTTGAAAATTGACAGGAAACGTGCCGATCTTGAGGAAGCGGCGGATAAGGATATGAAAGAGAGGCCGTACTACAAATACGGTCCTAATCGAAGATTTGAGTCACCACGTGAAGTTTACGAATATTTTGCACAAGTGTGGATGAACTCATCTATACAGATGGACAGATTAGCTAGAAGTAGTGGTGCGAGTTATTTTCACTTCCTGCAACCAAATCAATATGTTCCTGATTCAAAGACATTTTCAAGTGAAGAAAGAGAAAAATACTACAAGCCAAAACATGTCGGCGTTGGAATACGGCGAGGTTATCCACTTTTATTGAACGCGTCAGAGACTTTGAAAAGGAACGGTGTAGAATTCCATGATCTTACGATGATATTCAAAAACGAACCCGCGACAATTTATAAAGACGTACATTGTCATACAAATAAGAAGGGGCGTGACATGATGGCGGATGCCATCGGGCAAGTCGTTGCTAAACACTATGAGCAATGAATCTCAATTCCAGGCCGTGTACCAGACTTCTTAGTCATCAAAGTATTGGGGTCGTATTAACATGGATAAAGTCATTCTCGTTACTGGTTCTTCAGGATTAATAGGATCCGAGGTATGTGCCTATTTTCACGACAAGGGCTTCGCTGTCCATGGAATTGACAACAATCAGCGGGCGGTTTTTTTCGGACCGCAAGGTGATACCCGGTGGGTCCAGGAGCGCTTACAGCAGACCTTGTCCGGTTTCGAACACCACGAGATCGACATTCGGGACCGATCGCAAATCATGGATCTGGTGGGCAGGATCAAGCCGGACGTCATCGTTCACAGCGCTGCTCAGCCTTCCCACGACCGCGCAGCTGACATTCCCTTTGACGATTTTGACACCAATGCTGTAGGCACCCTGAATTTTCTGGAGGCCGCCCGTCAGACCTGCGGAGAGTCCCCTTTCATCTTTATGTCGACCAACAAGGTGTACGGTGACCGTCCCAACGAAATAGAGCTCAAAGAGCTGGAAACGCGGTGGGACTATGATGACCCCGAATACGTCCATGGCATCCCAGAGACTTTTCCTGTGGATCAGTCCAAGCATTCTGTTTTTGGCGCTTCAAAGTTGGCTGCCGACGTGATGGTTCAAGAGTACGGAAGGTATTTTGGAATGCCTACCTGTTGTCTCCGCGGGGGTTGTCTCACAGGCCCCAGCCACTCGGGCGTTGAACTTCACGGTTTCTTGAGTTACCTGGCAAAATGCAACATCGAGAGGCGTGAATACAAGATCTTCGGGTACAAGGGGAAACAGGTCCGTGACAATATACACTCCGAAGACGTTGCTGCCTTCATCCATGCTTTTGCCCTCGCCCCCCGGTGCGGTGAGGTATACAATCTTGGCGGCGGCAAGGACAACTCTTGTTCCATTCTGGAGGCCTTCCGTATGGTTGAGTCATTTACCGGGAAAGGGCAGATTTACACGTACGTCGACCAGAATCGGATTGGGGACCATATATGCTACTACAGTGATTTACGAAAGATGAAACGCCACTATCCCAACTGGGTCATTACTAAGACCTTGGAGGGGACCGTCGAGGAGATTGTCAACGCCTGGCAGGATCGCATCAAACGTTAGACCTATGAGCCAATCTGAAGACATAGCGTTGCTTTCGGTTGTTATTCCCGCACAGGATGAGGGGGATTGTATTGCTTCCACGGTGGAACATCTGAACGTTGAGTTACGTCTGCATGATATTCCTCATGAAATTATCGTGGTCGACGACGGGAGCACTGACGATACTTGGGAGATCCTAGATGGTCTAACCGACCGCATCCCTGTTCTACGCCCCGTGCAAAACAAGGGGCAACATGGTTTTGGCCGGGCTGTTCAGTGCGGCCTGGACCACCTACAGGGCGATGCCGTGGTGATCATGATGGGAGACGAATCAGATGACTGTCGTGATGTTGTCCGCTACTGGGACAAACTCAACGAGGGATATGATTGCGTATTTGGAAGCCGTTTTTCCAAGGGGGGAGGTGTGGTCGATTATCCCTGGCCGAAGTTGATCCTCAACCGACTGGCAAATCATTTGCTTCAGATCCTTTTCAACATCAGGTTTAATGATACTACCAATGCTTTCAAAGCCTACCGCAGAACTGTCATTGACGGATGTCGTCCGCTGATTGCTCCCCACTTCAACCTCACGGTTGAAATACCGCTTAAAGCCATTGTCAGGGGCTATACCTGGACCAGCATTCCGGTCACATGGAGAAACCGCCGCACGGGTGAAGGTAAACTCAAGGTCAAGGAGATGGGGAGTCGATATCTTTTTATTTGCCTCTATGTGTGGCTTGAAAAGTACTTTTCAATGGGTGACTACAAAAAGAAGTAGTCACGTCCGGACATGACGGTGCGCCCTTACCAGACTTTGGGGCGCTCTTAGGGTTTCTTAAGAAGGGCTCTTGCCGTGTCAGAACCAGACGAACTGCCTTTTTCCATACAAATAGTTGATCTAGGGCACTGAGGAATTCATGCCTGCAAATCTCCCCCCAGAATATTTTGCAGTCGACAAACGGTACCGGAGTGCCAGGTCACCGGCTGAAAAACTCGAGGCCCTGGAAGAGCTTCTGGCTGTCATTCCCAAGCACAAGGGCACGGACAAACTTAGAGCTGATTTCAAGCGCCGTCTCTCCAAGCTCAAGTCCCAACAGCAGACGAAGAAACCAACCAGCAGACGGGATATGGGACATCGGGTCGATCGGGAAGGTGCTGGCCAAGTAGTACTCGTAGGGCCTCCCAACGTTGGCAAATCCGCATTGGTTGCGGCACTTACGAATGCCACTCCAGAGGTGGCTGATTTTCCCCATACTACGCGGATACCTACCCCTGGTATGATGCCCTATGAAGACATCCAGATTCAGCTCATTGATACACCACCGATGACCCAGGAGTTCATGGAGCCTTGGCTCCCTGATATTATCCGAAGAGCCGACATTATTCTCTTGATTGTGGATGTAACCACAGACCCTATGCAGCATGTGGAAGAGACAATTGCGTTGCTGGAAGAGAGGCGAATTGCGCCCATACGTCTCGCTCATCTGCATGAAGAAAGTCAGGGGTGGACATTCAGGCCCGTGCTGGTGGTGGGCAACAAGAGCGACGATGCTTCTGCGGAAGAGAACTTTCAGATATTCAAAACGCTGATAGAGGACGATTGGCCTGCCGTGGCGGTTTCTGCAACGACAGGGCGCAACTTCGAGTTGCTGAAACAGACACTTTTTGATCGACTGGAGATAATACGTGTCTATACCAAGGCCTGGGGAAAAGCCCCGGAGCACAATGCGCCGTTTGTTCTCAAGAAGGGATCAACGGCAGAAGACCTGGCCGGCAAAATCCACAAGGAATTTGTGGACAAGTTCAAATTTGCCAAGGTATGGGGCAAGGAAGTCTATGACGGGCAGATGATCCAGCGCGACTATGTGCTGCAGGATGGAGACGTTGTGGAACTACATTTGTGATTTATGATTGATTATTGACCGAAGGAGTGAACGTTTAGGGTTTGAAACTGTCTATTAAAGATTGAATATTGTATCTTCTTTGCTTGTTGGGGGTGAAGGTTGGATGCTCAGGCATTGAAAAAAAGGACGAGAGATTTTGCACATAGATGCGTTAAACTTGCTCTTTCGTTGCCAAGAACTGTTCTGGGGAGTCATGTAAGACAGCAGTTGATACGATGTTCAACATCTGTTGCAGCGAATTATCGGTCTGCTCTATTAGCTCAGACAAAGCCAGCTTTTGTATCAAAGATCAGTATCGTAATAGAAGAGGCGGATGAAAGTGAGTTCTGGCTGGAATTCGTTCTGGACGAAAAGTTGATGGAAAAGAAAAAGGTTTTACCCCTGTTGAATGAAGCACACGAGTTGTCGTCAATTTTCATTTCCACAAGGAGAACCGCACAGAAACGAAAAGAACCAGCAAAAAAACAATCAACAATCATAAATAATCAATCGTAGATCCGGAGACTACCATGGTGCAAAGAGAAGAGCGGGCCGCGATGCCGGTTATTCCCGCGGACCGCGCCGATGATCTCCATAACCTGGGTATTGCGGATTCGGCGGATTTGGTGCTGTTTGTGGCTGGCAACCAGTTCATGGTCATGGATGAACTGATTCGTGTTTTTCAAGAGGAACACCCGGATGTCAAGAAGATCTTCTATGAAACACTCCCGCCCGGTCTGGAACTCAAACAGATCCTTGCAGGCGGCGCCCTTTTCCGCG
>JAQBAU010000120.1:0-2953 GCA_032126655.1 Desulfobacterales bacterium | reverse complement strand
GGGTCTATTTCAACAACCGTCCCGTTTGACTTCACAGATGTTGGTGAACTCATAATGACAGTCTTCTTTTCTGATTCAGTGGCCTTTTTAGCTGGTTCCGCAGTCTGTTTGTCAACTTCCGCAAAAGAATAATCCATTGATAACAGCACCAGCACAGCCCCAAAAACCAAAACCATCAATCTTAGTGTTCTCATCGTTGCTCCTTTCAATCCCTGTAAACCCTATAGTTGCACAAACAACATGGCAAAAGGTTGAAAAAAGCAACAATAGCCTTTCTTTGCGACTTCATTTTGTCGTCCTCAGGATGTTAATGGTATCTGTAATGCGTTGTTCGTTCCGCGTCGGTTTGTTGAGTCTCCATAGACCTGGTTCACACATCAGAATTGCAATAATTGTGCCAACTTAGGGCATAGATTTAGGATCGCTACACAATCCGTGAGGCGAAGGATCAGCGGGTTCCATACGCAACCCGCGAAAGTCCAATTTGGCTTTGTAGTGATTAGAGTTTCGAATCACACCGTTGAACTCTTTCACCGAACAGGGAAATTCAAATCCCCTATCTCTCCTTCATAACCTGAGGGGAGCCCTATTTCCGGAAGGTACACCGTTTCCAGCTGGTACCACCTGAAATTGATCAATATTATGATGCCGGTGGATTTACGGACAAACGGTAGTTAGTGTCTGATCTTAATCTCCGTATAGTTCCCCTGTCAATAGGAAGGCAGTATGATTTTTCAGTGGCTTAGGCTACCAACGTATAAGAAAATAGTACTAGGCGGGGCGCATTCAAGTATCCACGCTCTCTATGTGGGCGGTTATCATATGGTGAGATTTGGGAATTTTTCCAAATGGTTATTGAAACTTCCTATAGCGACTAGACTTGAGCTCGTCGACTGGTCTCGTCGAAGTCTTGTTGCAGGGAGCTTCAATGGATATTGGCTATCGGCTCTTCTTTCTTAAGGCTGCCTATGTATTTCTTAATATCAACCGGCATCCCCTCAGCACCATCACCCAGAGACTTCATCATTTCGGCAAGGTAGGAGTTATTTGCAATGATGTCGATGACGGCAGTCATGAAGTGTCGCTTGTATGGGCTCACTTCATCGAGCCTTGAGAGCTTGTACGTGTAGAAGTCCATGGAGGACCGACCGATTGCCTGTCTCAGTTCGTGCAAGGTCATGTTGATCGGTTTGACTACCGGTTCCACCAGGTTGTACTTGGATAGATCAAATACCTCGACGTGTCGTTTAAGCAGGGGGTAAAGGTCAGCATAGGGCCAGGGCGAAATAGGCAAAAAGAAGGCCATATCCGGGTCGTAAAACTTGGCGAGTTCCACGGTCCTGGCAATCGATTCCTTTGTATCTTCCGGCATCCCTATGACAAAGGATGTCTCAGAAACGATATCCATGGCGTTGATCAATTCAATAGCCCTCTTCGATTCTCCTACCTTGGTTCCCTTCTTGAATTGATCCAGGGTTTTTTGAGAGGTTGCCTCCACTCCCACGTAGATGTGAACAACCCCCGCCTTACGGTATTTGGTCAGTATATTCTCATCACGAAGGATGTCATTTACGCGGGTTTCCATTAAGAGTTCCAGGTCAAGCCCTTTGTCGATAAGGAGGTCGAGAATGCGTTCCCATCGGTGGCGACCAACAGTAGGTGTCTCATCGCTGATCATGGCAACATCCACCCCGAACTCACGGTTCAGGTATTCCAGCTCTGCCACGAAGTTCTCGGGGCTACGGGCCCGCCAAATCTGTTTCCAGAAGAGGCGCTGGGAGCAAAAACTGCAATTCTGCGTGCAGACATGCGGCAAGGACCACAATCACCTCAGCATCTTCTATTTCCATGCCGTGATCTTTTACCACGCTCGGTTCAACGCCCCCTTTCACCAACAGGCGCAGTATTCTCAAAGCTGCGTTGGAAACAATGCGGATATGAATTTCACCGTGGTCACTGATTCCTCCGCGATCCACCGCATTCACGTTGGCGCATTTCCACAGTTGAAGCAATTCCGCATCTTCATTAATGCGGGCAAGCAGCTTCTTGAGCTTTGTGTTCTTTCTCGTGGGAATACTAAAACCCATGTTCATCCCTCCAAATAGTGTTAACAGTAAGAATATGTTGGCAGATGTTACTTGTGTCGCTTTCTTTTCAGCAGTGCCCTATAGGCGTCAGCGAGTTTGACGAACTCCTCGTGTTTTCCCCCCTTATCAGGGTGGAGCTTTTGGGCCATCCGGCGAAACAACCTGACAACGCCGCGTCTGCTCATTGACTCTAGGACGTCTTTCGCCACGCCAAATATGGAACTTGCCTCCGTAAGAGTCATTGTGCGCTTTTGTTCGGGAAATCTCCATCCCCTCCGAGCGTCCATGAACTCCCTTACGTGATCTTGCAGGAAAGTGTCCTGCCTGAAGGGGTTGTCAAAGTACAAAACGACGTAACGCCTCAAGTATTCATGTAGCGAATTTCCTGTTTCTTCTCCGGCCCAAAAAGAGGAATCGGAGTTCAGGCGGCATATTTCCTCCAGAAAATGGGCCTCCATCTTCTCCTGGCTCAATCCCTGCGGTATCCTCTTTGCCCAGCTCTGTGTAAAGAATCTTTGGAGGTCAAAGATCACAAAGGTATAAGTCTTGAGTTCCGAGGGGTCGAGGTGTCCCTCCATTCTCATGAAACGTTGTTCGATTTCATCGCGCGATTTTGCGGAGAGCCAAACGTAGAGCTTAGGAGGCATTCGACCAAGCCCGCCCTGATCCATCCGTCCCGATCTCAAATAGTGAATCCGTCTTTTGTCAAACTCGCTTGCCCGTATGCGGAGCCGCTCCTCGTCCTTAGGAGTTATCTTTTCCCCTTTTCCCTTCGCCTTTCCCCTGTGTCGATATGGTTCTATGACCCGCCTTACCTCGGGTTTGATGAACGGCCAGAAGACATCTTCAATCTCATCCACATCTGC
>JAQBAU010000119.1:0-10206 GCA_032126655.1 Desulfobacterales bacterium | reverse complement strand
GAAAAGCGACAAGTTCCTCTTCAAGTTTGCTGTCACGTTTGTCATTGTAGTTGCCATGATGTTGCCAAACATCATCGTTATGCTGGAGAAAGATAAATTCGTATTCCCAGCAAGGATGATGGAAGCCGGTTACGAAAAACAAGAACCCAAAGGGTCTCCCCAGCAATACGAAGGAACCTCGCTACCGGAAGACCATGGTATTCTTATGCCCTATAGCTTGATAACACACACGGGCTCCTCTTCCTCCATCTGGGACTTTGTCCAGATCGTCTATCCTGAACGTAATCGGCACATTTCAGGCCCCAGCAACAGAAGTATGTGGGGAACCCCTTCAGAAGCCTATATGTACATAGGGTTGTTGCCTTGGGCCATTGCTATTCTTGGTTTTGTGGTTGGAAGGCACCAACTCAGAACCGTATGGCTCGTCATTGCCGCAGGTTTTGGACTTTTGATGCTGGGATCGGCAGGCGGCTTACACAGGATACTCTACTACACATATCCCCCTCTGTGGATCACAAGGCACACCCATGGTTTTGTGCTCTTCTTTCTATTTGCCGTTTTGTACTTCTATGTTTTGGGATTCAATCACCTTTTTTCATCGTGGAACAGTTCTCTCTTTCCAGCAGATGCTGTCGGGAAAGGGGGTGCCCTGAAGGCGCTGATCGACGACAGGCTTGGCACCCGGCATCTCCATACCATTGTTGCGTTTATTCTGTTTTCGGGATCCATGATTGCCCTTGTGTACTGGATGACACAGCTTAGGTATCCTGAGACCAACTATCTGTTCCTTCTTATCATCCTCCTGGTCTTCATAGGCTGGATTCTTCGGAATGACCTGGGGGACAAAGGGCTATTTGCTGGCTTGGTGGCCGGCCACATTGTTTTTGTCCTCACATTCTGTCAAAATGATGATGCAGAATTTCTTCGCAAGAGCTTTTTACTACTTGGTCTTCCCCTTTGCCTATTTCTTCTGATAAGGACGCACAGGCAGCTGCCAAAGAAGGGATACATTGTTGCTCTCCTTCTGATTATTTTTTCGGCAAGTGTAGTTAGGGAACTGACCGACCATGTCGCGCTAACCGCCTATCTATACCATGGGCAGACACATCCCCGAAAGGCTTATGGCATCAAAACAGATGCCCAAAGTCCGGAAGTCATTCGTCATAGAAGAATTGCCCCGTTGTCCCTTTTAAGCAGGACAGCTCAATCTATCCGGTATCTTTCTCTTGTCTATCGGCAACCTTACGTATTTTCCCCTGTGATGGCCATCAATCAAGACCGGTCAATTCCTTATCCCCATACCTTGGATGACATTACGCTGGCTCTCAGCATCAGACGATGGAGCAGTTTTCTACTCCTCAGGAACTACTTTGAACTCATCAATTCCGGCATCCCGCCGTTGGCTCTGAGAGAAATGTTCTGTGTTGGAAAGCCCCCCTTTGAATTCAAGCAAGGCATAATAGCTCTGGAAGACAATGAGGTCGCTGCATTTCTGAACAAATTAGGCCCCACAGACGCCGTTGCATTGCTTGAGAAGTGTCTTCTGGTCAATAGAGCAGATATTGACAGCTCTCTTGCTGAGCTTGAGACACCAACAACTGGCTTTGAGGCACTCATCACCAATGCTGCCCCTGAAAAAGGGGATCCGGGCATGAATCGTCAGTTTTCGTATTCCGTGGGGGAATATGAACATGACGCATTCAGTATAGATGTGGTTACAGACAAACATGGGATCTTGTACTGGTCTGATGGATTTGATAAAGGGTGGCGTGCCTATGTCGCCGGAAAAGAGGTCCCCATTTATCGTGTTAATGTGAACTTCAAGGCTATCGTCCTCCGAGCAGGAAGCAGTCATATTGACTTCGTCTATCAACGCCCTCTTTTCAAAATGGCTTTGCTTGTTTTCTATGGTACACTTGGCCTTGCCATTATACTAGCATTCACCACACGTCTTTTTGCAAACAAACGGATCGTGTCATAACAGACAAAGGCAATAAACTTAAGAATTGCATGGAAGCTCTCGCACCCCACTCCCTTCAGTGAAGTCTAAAGTGCACCCTACAAACCCGGTTGATAAAACGACAAAGTTGGAAGGCTTTGGGATATTTGTTCTGGCGACAGCCTGCATCGCCATGGCCTGGCTCAGTTGGCTGAAATGGTGTGACCCGATCATCGATTTTGGCCGCGAGCTTTATATCCCCTGGGCATTGTGTCAGGGCAAGATCCTGTACAAGGACATAAACATGTTCTTTTATGGACCGTTGTCTTACTATCTGAATGCCTTGCTTTTCACGATCTTTGGGACGCACATCAATACCATTGTCGGATTCAATTTGGTCTTGATCTTGATCATCGCATTTCTTGTATACAAGATAACGAAAACTGCATCCAACTCAGTATGTGCCTTCTTTTCTGTGCTTTCTTTCATCATACTCTTTGCCTTTCCACGCTATTTTCCCATTCTCAACGACAATTTTGTCACACCGTATTCCCATGCAGCAACACACGGGATTGCTCTCTCATTTCTGGCGTTGTATCTTGTGTCTCAATATCTCACGACACGCAGAATCGCATATGCCTGTCTTTCTTGGTTTGTCGTCGGACTCGTGCTGTTGACGAAAGTAGAGCTGTTTATAGGTTTATTTGCCTCCATGCTTCTAACCTGGATACTAATCCTTCGAGCCGAGCGCCCAACCATAAAAGTCATATTTGCCCGCTTAACGGTTTACTCCTCTCTGCTCACTCTGCCCCTGGTTTTGACCGGCGTGTGTCTTGCTCGATCCTCCACATTTTCGGACGCGATCAGTCACATCTTAAACCCCTATCTTCTCATCTTCCATAGAGGACACTCTTTTAGCAACCTGTTAACAAATATGATGGGAACGGATCAGCCGCTGGCCAATGCGAATAGGATGCTTTTCTGGCTCGGAATTTATTTATTGGTCGGCTTGATCATTATGGTGGCGAATCATTTCCTATATGCGGTGACCCAGAAGACCAAATCTCTTCTCTTGCCGGCAGCTCTTGCGGGTTTGATGACAATTCCCATCGTCAACGCAACGATGATGGGCAACCTCCCCTACCTCGACTATTTTCTTCCTCTTCCACTAATCGTCATATCATATGTCGTCTACTGCCTGGTCAGGTTGCGAAAAAGCGAACAGCACAGCACGGAGTGGCACAAGAACATATCTTCCCTGTCCTTTTCAGTATTTGCCTTGGTTTTGCTTATACGCCTATTCTTCAATGCGCGAATTGTACACTATGGGTTCTTTCTTGCCCTGCCGGGCTTCCTCATAGTGTTGCGCCTTTTCTTTGACAGACTTCCAGCCCTCATGAAAAGGGTCTCAGGCAACGCCACCATTGGCATGGTACCCATTGTCATTCTCACACTGTGTGTGCTCTGGTCCTATTTTGACCGTTCATTAGGACTCTATCGGGTCATCAATTATCCAATCAGAAGTGGTAACGAGGTGATAAAGACTTATGATCTGAAATACGCTGATATGGGGCGGGTTATTCAGGAAACGATCAACAGAATAGAGGCTGTTGTGGGACAGGATGAGACTCTGACTGCCTTTCCTGAAGGACTCATGTTCAACTATCTTACGCGTAGGCAAGGTGCCAGTCGATATACGGCTTTTTTGCCAACATTTTTTGCTGTGTTTGGCAACACCATTTTGACTTCGCTCCAAGAAAGGCCTCCCGATTTTGTGCTCTTAGTGGAACGTTCAACACCGGAACATGGATACGAATATTTCGGTGTCGATTATGCCACTGAAGTTCTCGGGTGGATTAAGAAGAACTATGTCGAGGTCTCCCAGAGTGGAAAAAGACCTTTTTCTGGAGAGGGTTTTGGAATTGTTCTCATGAAGCGAATATCGTCTTAGAGTCAGCCCACAATATGCCATCAGACCTCGTATACTCGTTTGCTTTAATCCTGTTATTATCCTTATCGGCTCTTGGGTATGGCCTCTGCGTCCTTTCTTGCCTCAAGCTCACACCTGACAGCACCCCCATGTATCTTATCTATGCCTCAGGCATAGGATACGGAGCTATGGCTTACCTCGTCTTCATTCTGGGGGTACTTCAAATCTTGTATCCCGGATTCGCTTATCTTGTTTTAATATTGGGACTTCTGGCCCTGTGCTTCAAGAGACGGGAGTTGGGGGACAGCATGGGGCGGTTGTTCACAAATATCACGCAAGATGCTGCACTACCCGTCAGCACTGCAACAACAGTGTGGCTGGTTTTTATTCTGCTATTCATATTCTTTAATCTGAGTACTGCACTGACCCCTCCAATATCCAAGGATGCCCTCATTTACCACCTTGTAGGGCCAAAAAGATTCATTCAAGATCATGGCATAGGTTTCATTTCGGGAAACTTCTACACCAACTTCCCTTTAACCATGGAGATGCTCTTTACAATGGGTATGTTGTTGAAAGGGCCGATCTTAGCCAAGTTGGTACATTTTTCCTTTGGTATTCTGACACTTGCGGCCATTTTTCAGTGGACGGTAACCAAATCCTCTGTGTCGACAGGGCTCTTGGCTGCTGCTGTCTATTATACTCTGCCATTGGTTGCCAAACTGTCAGGTTGGGCATACATCGATCTGTCTCTTGCCTTTTTTGTTTTAATCATGATCATAGCCTTGCTGCATTGGAGGGAGTTCCACCATAAAGGATTCCTCGCATTAGCGGGAGTCTTTGGTGGGCTGGCCATGGGAACGAAATACTCCGGTATCCTTGTGGTGTTGATCATTATCCTCGGAGCACTTCTGTTTTTCACAAAAGGAAATCGAATGGGAACCAGGGCCGTGCGGGTCTTTCTCATCGCCGCTGTTGTTGCTTCGCCATGGTACATCAAGAATTGGGTCTTGACCGGAAATCCGACATATCCCTTCCTGTACCCCCTTTTTGGCGGCCGGGAATGGTCACAGGAAATGGCCAAGACGTATGCAATGTTTCTGTCCTTTGTTGGAAGCGGACCCGGGATCTTGAATTATCTCAGACTCCCGTGGGATATCTGTTTTGTTGGGGGTGGTACCCGTCCTGATTTTGACGGCTTTATCGGGCCAATATTTCTGCTGGTTCCCATTCTATCAATGGCTGTCCGGCCAAAATCTGTCGAAATAAGGTTCATGCTCTTTTTTTCTCTGCTCTATTTCATCGTATGGGGCATGTTAATCCAGCAGCTACGTCTCCTATTCCCGATTTTCCCCGTCCTGTCCATTATCCTCGCCCTATTAATCTACAAAAGCTCCCAGGCGTGGCTTCGGACCAGGTCATGTATTCTGTGCTTCTGTCTTTTCACTTTCGCAATCAATACGTACTTCTATCTTGACCACTTTAGGCGCATAGCGCCTTATAAATATCTATCGGGAATTCAATCAGAAGCGCAGTTCCTAAGATCGCATCTGCCGAGCTACACAGCGATTGAGTACATCAATCATCATCTAACCGATTGTGACAAAGTCCTGTTTGTTTTCCTCGTGAACGGGCCGTACTACTGCAAACGCCCTTATGTGTATGATCCAGTATTCGAAGCCAATACCTTTATGGATGCCATAAAGGCAAGCACATCGGCACGAGAGGCCTTGGCACATTTAAGAGAGAAGGGTATCACCCACATTCTAATTAATCATGATTATGTGTCGAGTATTGCGTCTATCTTAGGTCAGAGGCATCGAGAAAAGCTTTTCAAGCTGATGGGATTACTGTCACCTCAGGCACGCTTTCGAAACTATAGACTTTATCGGGTGAATGAGCGGTCTTAGAATTTCAAATAAAGTTAATGTGGATGGGTGTCTCACCATCAGGTTTCTTGACTTCGACATCGCCTTGCTTCAAATCCCATAAGAACTCATTGACTTTGTGCTGCAGGCATAAGGAACCGCACTCCTTCTTTGCGTTGAATTTCTTTGAAGCGATCAGATTAATGACTTCCCAGTACCGGTCGCTCTGCCACAGCTCTTTGAACGATGTGTCAGCGATGTTTCCAATATGAAATCGCTTGTATTTATTGTTGAAGAGCATGCCGCAGGGGGCGACAAGGCCAGAGCCGGAAAACTGCATAATGAAGGGGGGCCCATAACACTGGGAGTATTTCCTCTTCCCGCCACTCATCAGCTTTGACCATTTTGCCTTCACAAGATAGGCCTCGTTTGAAAATCCCTCTGCCTGCTTCAGAATATCCACCATATCAAAATACTGAGAGTAATTTACACCCAGCGATCCCTTTTCGTCGTCGCTACAGTGTTTGATTACGAAGTAATCAACACCTATCTCCTTACCCAGCTTGGTTAGAGGGAGGATTTGATCCTCGAACTCAGGCAACAAGACCATCTGGAGACCGATAGTAACCTGAAGGCCTTTCTCCTCCTTAATCTCCACACACTTCTTGACCGTATCGAACACAGTGCGAAAACACTTCTCTGAACAACCATGAATGTGCGCGTATCTTTTTGGTTCACCCGCTGACACGTTAAACCGTAAATATGTGAGGGCAGGCAGGATCTCTTCCAGCCGCTCCTCCTGCAACAGATACCCATTCGTTCCGAGGGCCATGTCCAGTCCGTTAGCCCTCCCCCGCATTATGGCGTCATACAAATGGGGGCTGCAGGTACTTTCTCCGTCACTCACAAGGCTTATCGCTTTCACCCCGATTTCAGCAGCATCGTCGAGAAATCTGAAGATCACATCCCGGGTCATTCGCTTTTCATCATTCGCCTGAAGCTGGCCGTAACAATACACGCACCGATACGTACATCGCCGGGTCAAAGAGCAGTCAATGGTAATCGGCGCAATTCTCTCGCCTTTGAGCCATGCCTCAACCCTGTCTCTGTGCCATTCGAGCTTGTGTCCGTCTAAGATAGGTTCTTTCTTCAAGGACTCCTCTCCATACCTGGTATCCAACCTCAGAAATCATTTACAAGAATCACCTCAACCATCATTCATCAAACTGAAGAATCCCTACTGTTATTTGGAATTTGGGATTTGGTGCTTCCAGTTTTGGCAAGATTCTGCAATTACGCAGATAATTCATCGGACGCGACACTAGTTCAACCTATGAAATGTAGCTGACTCCTCTGCAATTTTCCTCTGCCCGGAGAGACCCGTCCCTTTGAAATATACATCCATCACAAGCTGAAGGTATCCCTTAACCACAGCATAGAAAGACTTAAACGAAACCGCTTTTGAGACGCCAGAGCTCCTTCTCCTCAAGAGGTTCGGCACCTCAGCAAACAGATACCCTCTCTTGATTGTTTTTATGAGCAATTCAGTCTGATAGAAAAAGCCCTTGCTCTTGAGTTCAAGATCGCCAAGAATTGCCCTGCGGTACAAAACCGTACCGTTTGTGTAATTCAGTCTTGTCCGGAACGTCAGGTTGACAATGGCCGTGAACATGGAAGACAACCGCTCGCGCCCCTTGGAACGCACTCCCTTATTGGAAATGAAAGGAACAACAATGTCCACGTTTTCAAAAAGATGAAAATACCTTAGTGCCTCGACTGGCTCATTTTCGTCGTCGCCTGGGAACATTGTCACGACCCCACCGTGGGCAGCATTGACCCCGTCCCAGAAAGACGCCCCGATCCCTTGAGGCATCTCGTGTACAAGCATCCGAACCCTAGCTTCCTCTTCGGCCCTTTTTTCAACCAAGTTGCCGGTATTGTCTGTACTCCCATCATTTACAACCACTATCTCAGCGTTTATTCCAAGATGATCAAAGGCAGACAGGGTCCGCTCAATAGCAGATATGACATTGTTCTCCTCGTTCAGGGCAGGCATGACAACACTCAAAGCAAATTGGCCTTTGTCATTACTCATCGGTCCTGTCCTTTTAACATTCTTCTTACCAAACGGATAATGTCTTCTGCTCCAGGATAGAACGCTTCTTCCAAGACAGGGGCTCCTGGCGTCGGCGCATCCGGCAAGCAAATCCGCCGAATTGGAGCGTTCAGATCATTAAACGCCTTCTCAGCAATGATTGAGGCAATCTGTGCAGCCACGCCACCGGTATTCCAGCCATAATCCGCAATCAGTAATCTACCCGTCTTCTTCACCGATTTCAGGATGATCTTTTCGTCCAGGGGACGGAGAGTTCTGGGATCAATGATTTCACAACGAATCCCATGCTCTTCTTCGAGAATCTTCGCCGCCCTCAGGGCCTCCGGAACCATGTGAGATATGGCCAGGATGGTCATATCGGTCCCTTTTCTAACAACCCTCCCCTTCCCGATTGCAATAGTGTACATGTTTTCCGGGACATGATCTTCCTGATCATAAAGCCATCGATGTTCTATGAACATCACCGGGTCTTCATCTGCAATACTAGCCAGGAGGAGGCCTTTCACATCGTAGGCGCTGCTGGGCATGACCACTTTCAGCCCGGGGATGTGCGTGAACAGGCCGTGCAGACTCTGAGAATGCTGAGCAGCAGATCCCCATCCCCTGCCGATAATTGATCGGATGGTTATCGGAACCGTCTGCCTTCCCCCAAACATGTACCGCCACTTGGCTGCGTGGTTCACGATCTGGTCCATGGAAAGGAGCAAGAAATCCATTCTCATGTGAACCAGGATCGGTTTCATGCCGGCAATGGCTGCCCCGATAGCTATCCCTGTAAATCCGTTTTCAGCTAGGGGCAGATCCATGACCCTGTCACGTCCATACGTTTTGTCCAGATTCAGGGTTGTTCCAAATATCCCCCCCGGGTCATCTACCCCTTCTCCCATGATGAACACACTGGGATCGATATTCATGGCTTGATCCTGAGCTTCTCGAATCGCCTCTCGGTATGTCACACGCCTGCCTCTCCTTCGACCCGGCAGACTGTGCTCACGATGGGCAGCGTCAGCTTGTAACTTGGTCCACGGCATACTCTATCTCCACCTCAACCCTGCAGTTGCATAAACAACAAGGGCTTTTGCAACCTCAGGGTTAATTGAGCTTCCAGACATCTTCCAAGAGTTCTTTCACACCTGGATGAGGGCTTCTTCTGCCAAACAGGTAAGCGTCATGTACCTCGCCATCAATCTCGCGGGTAATCCTGTCAAGCTGTGCCTTCTTCAAAGTGCCTCCCTTTAGAAGTTCCCTTTCAAAACGCCTCACGGGACATTTTTTCACCCACTTATTTAGCTCCTCTTGCTTCCTGCAGCCGAGTTTAATGTCACACTCCGGCCCCACGTGCCCTTTCCAGCGAAATGTCCTGCATTCCATCAAGGTGGGGCCGCGCCCCGTTCTTGCCTTCTTAACAGCCTCCTGGGCTGCATTGAAGACCTTCACGACATCATTGCCGTCAACTCGAACACCGGGCATCAGATAAAACTTGGCTATTTTGTAGATATGGTCATGCGGTTGCCTTTTGGACTGATGGGAATTTGTTGCATAGAAATTATTTTCACACACGAAGACAACAGGAAGTTTCTTCAGAGCAGCAAAATTAAGGCTCTCGTGGAAAACTCCTTCATCCGCCGCACCGTCTCCAAAAAAAGAGACTGCCACCCGTTTTTTCTTTTGCATGGCGGATGCCAGGGCTGCTCCCACGGACAGCGGGATATTGCCCCCTACTATGGCTGTGGATCCACAGACGCCCACTTCGGGGTCGACCACATGCATTGAACCGCCCTTACCCCGAGAACACCCTGTTTTTCGGCCGTACAGCTCTGCCATGAGACCTCTCATGTCGCCCCCCTTGGCCAAGTAATGCCCATGGCTTCGGTGGGTACTGAAAACATAGTCCTCCCTGCGCAGGTTGGCACATACGCCCGCTGCCACTGCCTCTTGGCCGATATACAGATGGACCGGTGTTTTCATATCCTGATCACAGTAGACGTCGACGATTTTTTCCTCAAATCGTCTGATTCTGAGCATCAACTTGTATAAATGGATCAACGTCTTCTTAGGAATGTCGGTCAATGTGGTTGCCTCTTCTCATATGAAGTTTACGTGGGGATGGGGGTGTTTCAGCTCCCAGAGGTATCTGTTGATTTCATCCAACCTGCATACCTCTCGACATTGTGAAACATCCAGCTCGTGCTCTACCATCTCCAGAACCTTTTTCCGTTTTGGCCCCTCCCAAATCTGCGTGAAAGTCTGATCATAAAGGTTGCCGTAGAAGAACTCCTCTTTGCCTAAAAAAGCGCTGCACGCCCACACTCCCCCATCAGAAGATATATAGGCCCAGAAGGGAAGCCCCAGG
>JAQBAU010000118.1:0-8393 GCA_032126655.1 Desulfobacterales bacterium | reverse complement strand
TTGGCTACACGCTTCTTCGCGGGAGCCTTCTTTTTGGCTACACGCTTTTTCGCGGGGGCCTTCTTCGCAGCCTTAGCCTTCTCAAGCTTGTCAGTCGCCTTCATCAATCTCTCTGTCTTCTTTGCGAGTGACTTGAGCTGTTTGCTCACCTCGCGTAGATCCTGTGTTGTGCTCGCCATGGTCAGTTCCCTCCTTTTTAGGCTTGTTTGTTATCTACCAGGTCTCTCAGTTCCTTTCCACATTTGAAAAAGGGGAGCTTTTTGGGTGGTACCTGAGTGGGTTCTCCCGTCTTTGGATTCCTTCCTACATACCCCTTGTAGTTTTTGATATAGATACTGCAAAACCCCCTGATTTCGACCCGATCGCCCTTTGCTAAAGCCTTAGACATTTCGTCGAAAAACAACTCTACGACCTCTTTAGCTTTGGTTCTTGAGAGGCCACCCTTTCTTCTAATTGCCTCTATGAGTTCTGCCTTGTTCATCTGGTCCTCCTGAAATGTCACTTAAGCTATTATCATAGACAATTAGCAAAAAAAGTCAATAAATATCAACTCGCTCTGCACATTTTTCGATAAATGTCATGGATGCACGAATTCTGTTCCTTTATTGTTTACAACAACATGAAGGTAATGTCAATCACAAGGTGCAGCTATCCTAGACGAGTCAAGTCGTTTGCGTGCACTACACTAATGGATTGACGAGTATGTCAGCAAAGGCTGGGACACTCTTTATCATACGCCCAAGAGAGCCAATGAGAAAGATCTATGAAGAACAACAAGACTTGCTAACAGATATCCTTTTGTTGAAGCGACTACCCGTCTACTTCACCTCTCTTGTTTCTATCTTGTTGCCTTGGGAAGGAGAAGATATTGCGAGATCAAAGAAGAGCAGCAAGGTAACCTCTTCGCACTTCAGCCTCCACTCCTCCTCAACAATGGTTGTCAGGACAGACATATGACAAGAAGACAGATTCCACCGCAAAACGACGTTCGGGCTTGACTCCGGATAGCAGCTGTGACAAATAACCTGACATCCATGTTGCGTCGCTATCCAATGAGATGGTAAGACTTCCTTGAGCAGGGAATCCTAATGCTGATGTCCCGTTGGTGTGAAGCAGTCAGACCTGGGGCTATATGGCCAACATGAAAACCAAGCCTTATAAACTCGTAACCATAGTGGTTATTTGCATTATCGCCGGAGGTATACTTGCGCTTGGTTACAGGGCGCTTTTCAGTACCGGAGTCAAAGAGGGATCTGAGTCCCGGTCAGGAGGCTTTCTCCCAAATCTGGCGAAGGTAAAGGCTCATCTCTATTTTACAAATCAAGACGGTCAGTCCCTTAAGGCCGAAGAACGGTCACTGGTTCGACATGACAATGCAGTTGAGCACGCCAGGGGCATCGTGGATGCCCTGATTGAAGGGCCACGGAGTGAACTTCTGCCCACGTTGCCAGCAGAAACGAAAGTGCTGTCGCTCTATGTGACGGAAGATGGTATTGCCTTCGTGGACTTTGACAGAATCATCAGAGAAAATCACCCCGGGGGCAGCTTGTCTGAATTGTTCACTGTGTTTTCTGTCGTCAACTCCATATCACTCAATGTCCCGGAGGTCGAAGCTACCAAAATCCTGATAGAGGGGCGGGAGGTGAAGACACTTGCCGGTCACATCGATATCCGATTTCCCCTTCGGCCCGACATCCTAATGATCAAATAACCATGGACTCAAGATCCGAATAGGTTGACTGCGAAACTCCTCCTGTGGAGCTTGTGCACAGAGGCTTCAGAATATTACATGCGACGCGTGACGAATAGCTAATGGGAAAAGATTCACCTATCAGTAAGATGCGAAACATTGGCATCATTGCCCACATTGATGCAGGTAAGACCACTATCACTGAGCGAATACTGTACTACACGGGTCGATCCCACAAAATGGGCGAGGTCCATGATGGTGAAGCGGTTATGGACTGGATGCCGTATGAGCAAGAACGCGGCATCACCATTACCTCAGCCGTGACCACTTGCCATTGGAAGGGTTCGGAGATTCACCTCATTGATACACCTGGACACGTTGATTTCACGATTGAGGTAGAGCGGTCCCTCCGGGTGTTGGATGGAGCGATCGGTGTATTCTGTGCGGTGGGAGGCGTGCAACCCCAGTCAGAAACTGTCTGGCATCAGGCCGACAAACACCATGTGCCCAAGATTGCCTTTGTGAACAAACTGGATCGTGCTGGTGCCGATTACTTTGGAACCGTTCAGATGATGTCTGATCGTCTAGGGGCAAACCCGCTTATTATGCAGATACCGGCGGGACTCGAGGAATCTTTTCAAGGGGTGCTTGACCTGCTGACAATGAAACAGCTTGTCTGGGATGAGGAGACTTTAGGAGAGACTTTCAGGATCACGGATATCCCAGAACGTTTGATGGAAACCGCCGTTGAATACCGAGAGAAGCTCGTTGAGTCGGTAGCAGAGCTTGATGACGCAATAATGGATGCCTATCTCGCGGAAGCCCCTGTGACGCCTGAGATGCTCGTTCCCGTCATCCGAAGAGCGACTATTGGTATAGAACTTGTTCCTGTGTTTTGTGGCGCTGCTCTTAAGAACAAAGGGATACAACCACTTCTGGATGGTGTTGCCGACTTTCTTCCGAGTCCCCTCGACGTGCCTCCCAAGGACGGGTTTGACCCCAAAACGGGACAAGTCAAAAAGGTCCATCCCTCGGAGAGTGCACCGTTGGCTGCTTTAGTGTTTAAGGTGATGATGGACCAGGGACGGAGATTGAATTATGTCCGCATATACTCAGGCCGCCTGCATACGGGTGACGAAGTTCTAAATCCCACCAAGCAAGTAAAAGAAAAGGTGGCAAGAATCCTTGCTATGCACGCCAATCAGCGTCAGCGTATCAACGAGGCAGGAGTCGGAAATATTGTTGGCATAGTTGGGTTGAAGGCCTCAGTGACTGGCGACACACTGTGTCATCCGTCCGACCCCATTGTCCTTGAGGCGATTGATACCTACGAGCCCGTCATCTCAGTAGCTGTGGAGCCCAAGACACATGCAGATCAGGAAAGAATAGAGCCGGCGCTGGACAAACTTGAGACCGAGGACCCTACGTTTCGGGTCAAGCACGATGAGGAAACCGGACAGACTATCATTTCCGGCATGGGCGAACTTCACCTTGAGATCCTGGTAGGTCGCCTGAAGCGTGAGTTCCATACACAGGTCAATGTGGGCAAACCCCATGTTGTCTGTAAGGAGACAATTCAGCGGGTGCGCCAGGCAGCAGCCGTGTTCGAAAAAGAGATTGGAGGGGTTCGTCATTTTGGGGAGGTGCAACTCGAGCTGTCACCTAGAGAGCGTGGTAAAGGAAATTGGTTTACAAACAGCCTGTCCGACGAATCGTTGCCAGCAGAATTGGTTCCCGCTGTTGAACAGGGTGTCGTGGAATCGCTGGAAAGCGGTGTTCTACTGGGATATCCGGTAGTCGATGTTGCGGTTGTCCTTATCGGCGCTACCTACAAAGAGTCTTCTTCCAGTGATCTGGCCTTTAAAGTTGCTGCTTCCATGGCCTGCAATGAAGGACTGCGGAAGGCGGATCCTCTCCTATTGGAGCCGATTATGGCCGTAGAGATTCTAATCCCCGAGATCTTCATGGGGGATGTAATGGGGGATATTAATGCCCGGGGGGGGAAGATTGAGCACTTACGCCAACGTGGTGAAATCCATATTGTGAATGCCACGGTGCCTTTGTCCAGGATGTTCGGCTATTCGACAGCCCTCCGTTCTGCTAGTCAGGGCCGCGGAACCTTCACCATGCACTTTGCTTATTATGATCGTTCGCCTCAGCCCCCGAAATCTGTTTGAGAGCTTCTTCCACGGCATTTCTCTTCACAGTTCCTTTTGGCAGGAGGTCAAGGGCACGACTCAGGTGAAATTCGGCATTCCTGAATCGTCCTTTTTCCAGATAGTAGAACCCCAAGTAGAAGTGGGCCTCCCCAAAACTGCCAAGCTTTCCATAGGTTTCCCCCAGGTAATAGATCCCTGGCAAATAGTGGGGTGCATTGTCCAGCAAGGTCTTGAAGCTATCCAAAGCCCCATCAAGATCTCCCATCTCCGCCTGTGATCGCCCTAGAAGAAACCACCCCTCGGAGTCTTTTGGACTGAAAGCAAGGGCTCCCTTCAGCGTCTTCAAGGCAATCTCATAATCGCCCATATGGAAGTAGATCTTGCCAAGGTCCCGGACTATGTCTGGATCAAGAGGACGCCATTGAAGAGCCTTTCTTAGGTTTTCTGCTGCCTCTTTTCTGTGACCTTCTCGGTCGAGGAGGAGCCCTTTTCCGTAATATGCCAATGCGTCTTCCGGGTCGCGTCGGAGTTCTGAGTCAAATGTGGCCAGAGCGGCCCCAGTATCGCCATAAAGGGCGATTAGCTTGGTGCGGACTCTACGGAACTCAGTCGGATCTATGGGGCGAACCGATTCGGCTTCTTTGGGGTGGGTCTGTATCCAGGTATCAAGATAAGCCATCCTGGCTTCGACGGCTGGATGGGTAGTCAGATAAGTAGGAATGTCTTCAGGACCGAACCATCGTGCGGACCGAATCTCTCCCAACACTCTCAGCAGTCCTTCGCCGCCATAACCGGCCTTGGCAAGGTATTTCATACCCACCTGGTCGGCCTCCATCTCATGCTCACGGCTGTATTTCAGGGCAAGGGACTGGCCTGTTGCTATGGAACCCGTTGCTATTGCACTTGTGGCATCAGCACCTCCGCCCAGAAATATTGCGGCCAGGACACCGGCCATTGTCGCTATGTTAATCTTCTTTGCCCTTTGCATCTGCTCGGAAATGTGATGACACAACACATGGGAAACCTCATGGGCTATAATACCAGCCAGTTCTTCTTCACCCTCCATGGCCGCCAGAAGCCCGCTATTGATGAATATGTAGCCCCCTGGGCCAGCAAAGGCATTGTACACCTCTTCCTCAATGACATAGAAATGGAAATCAAAGGGTAAGGTCGGAACTTCTGCTACAATGCGCTGCCCAATTTTCTCGACATAGTTGGCTATCGAAGGATCTTCAATAATTACATAGTGTTCCCTTACGTAGAGCATGAGCTTCTTGCCCAGTTTCTTTTCATCCTGTGCCGTCAAGGAGGCAACGGACGAGGAAAACGCGTAGGCCTCGGAATTGCCTTGCATGGCGATCATCGTCACAAGAACTGCGACTATGACTATTCTTGAAAAGCGCATCACACCGTTCATTGATTGCGAGTCTTCTCCACAATGGGCTAAGTACACTTTTTCCCACAACATAATTGCCAATGGTGAACAAATCAAGGGATTCCTCCTGCTTTCTGATGATCAAGGCGTTATGGCTTTGAAAAAGACCTTTTTTGTGTTAGAAAATGTGCGCTGGTCTTTTGTCAAAGCTTTCACCTCATTTTGTACGTGGGCACACTAGTGCAGGGTCTTTTGTGAGTCATATTATTTGCATAGCGAACCAGAAGGGAGGCGTTGGCAAAACAACCACCGCCGTGAACCTTGGCGCCGCCCTTGCTGTAGCCGAGCGCAAAACCCTGCTTGTCGACTGCGACCCACAGGGAAATGCAACGACCGGCGTTGGCATAGACAAGGCTAATCTCCCCAAGAACCTCTATCATGGCTTGATTGAAGGGCACGCGGTCGAAGAACTCGTAGTAGATACTGATCTGACTCACCTGAAAGTGCTCCCTGCGAGTATCGATTTGATTGGGGCTGAGGTGGAATTGATCTCTCAGCCAAATCGGGAAACGTTCCTCCGGGACCTACTGAGGCCCCTTGGCGAAGAATACGCCTACATACTGCTTGATTGCCCCCCTTCCTTGAACCTTCTGACCGTGAATGCGCTGACCGCGGCCCACGCTTTGTTGATCCCCCTGCAGTGCGAGTTCTATGCACTGGAAGGCTTAAGCCAGCTCCTTCAGACCTTTAAGAAGATCAAGAGGAACCTGAACCCGAGGCTTGTCATTGAAGGGGTGGTCCTGACCATGTTCGATGGTCGAAATAACCTCTCCCATCAGGTTGCTGAAGAGGCCAGGAAACACTTCGGGCGTATAGTCTTTGAGACACGCATCCCAAGGAATGTGCGGTTGGGCGAGGCTCCCAGTTTTGGCAAGCCCATAGTACTCTATGATATCACATCCCGAGGAGCCCAAAGCTATCTGGCCCTCGCCAAAGAGATTATGAATGGATGGAGGGGACGGCATGCCTAAGAAGAAGGTGTTGGGTCGGGGTTTGGACGCCCTTATACCTGACGTGGACAAGTCGGAGTTGGGACCAGAGCCTTTTTTCTACTGCGACATTGATGCGATTCGACCCAATCCGTATCAGCCCAGACGGCACTTCTCCGACCAGGAGCTAACAGGACTGTCAGACTCGATAAAGGAGAAAGGAATCATTCAGCCTCTTGTTGTACGGACCGTTCCAACCGGATATGAATTGATTGTGGGAGAGCGTCGCTGGCGTGCGGCTCGTCTGGCAGGGATCAAGCAGGTTCCGGTGGTTGTTAAGGAAGCTGCTGGTGCTGAAATGGTTGAGACAGCTCTCGTCGAGAACATACAACGGCAGGACCTGAATCCGTTGGAGAAGGCAGATGCCTATTATCGCTTGATAAAGGAATTTGGCCTCACCCAGAAGGAAGTAGCCAAGCGCATGGGTCAGAACCGTTCTACTGTCGCCAATTTTCTGCGCCTCCTGAACCTGCCGAAGCCAATCAAAACTGATATTACTAACAACACCCTAAGTATGGGTCATGCCATGGCGCTTCTAGGTGCCGAGAACCCGGCTCAGCAGAAGACGGTTTGGCGCCGTATCGTCTCGGAAAACCTTTCTGTCCGGGCCGCCGAGGCTCTGATCAAGAGACTCAAAGATCGGAAACCCCAGGCCTCCAGGTCAAAGGAGCGGACGTCCGAAGCTGTCTATATGGAAAGCCTGGCCGATGACCTGACCCGACATCTTGGCTCTCGAGTGCAAATCATTTGGCAGGGAAACCGGGGAAAGCTTCAAGTTGAGTTTTACAGCAATGAGGATCTTGAGCGGTTGATTGCCCGGTTGAAAACCTCATAGCCACTCCTCATGTCCATCCACATTGTCATAGACGGGTACAATCTCATCCGTCAGTCAACAGTCCTAAGTGACATTGAACACCGCAGTTTGGAGGAAGGCCGAGAAGCCCTTTTGCAGCGGCTGGATTCATACAAGCAGGCAAAACATCACCCAGTAACGGTAGTGTTTGATGGAACGCATGCGGACCATAGCATGGAGGCCAGGGCTCGGCGGAAGGGCATTCATGTTCTCTTTTCACAACGGGGTGAATCAGCCGACACTGTTATCAAACGCATGGTAACCCAGGAACGGGAGAGGATTGTTGTAGTGACTTCCGACCGAGAGATTACTCATTTTGCCAGCGAACATGGAGCGGCGACTATGGATTCCATTGAGTTTGAGAATAAGATGGTGTTAGCCACACATCCCGACATGTATCAGGCCGACTTTGTGGAGGAAATAGAGGAAGGATGGATACCTACAACAAAGAAGAAGGGTCCTCCGCGCCGCACATCCAAGCGACAACGAAAGAGCCATTCCAGGATAAGAAAGCTTTAACCGAGATTATCAATCCACCGTCTAATTGCTTCATTCAGCAGTTCGTAAAATCGCGGAGACCCCCCCAAGCCTTTTCGGCCAAACAGAAAATTGATTTCTGAAAGCAGCGGCTTTGGTGATTTCTGGCTCCGGTCAAAAAGCACGTCAAAGGCGGCCAAATTGATACCGGTCTTTGAACAAAACTCCTCCACGCAATTTACTCCCTCCTCCCTCAATTCGGGATCAAGTTCGTAGTCAATGACGGCACCTCGGCCCACATTGTTGCGAAATTCCTCAGCCTTGTGCTGACATCGCCAGTAGGCCTTACTTGTTTTCCCGATAACTACCACACGCAGATCCCTTCCGCCGTGAGGCACATACTCCTGGGCGATGAAACGTCTCGTGGGATGCAGACTCTGATCATCGAGGATATTTAGTCGCATCATGAGATCGTGTTCGTTTTCTATAAGAAAAACGGCCCAACCCCCGCCACCACGATCCCCTTTTAATACAAAAGGAAATGACATGCCCGGTTCCTGGTTTTTGAAATGCCGAAACCTGAAGTCTTCTACTGAATCGTAGCGGATGGTCTCAGGGTGGGGAGCATTGAATTTCCTAAACAGGTCAATGTTCCCGTATTTTCCTTCAAAACCAAATCGGTAAGTGTAATCAGGAAAAAGATTGGAGCAATACTGTTTACAGGCTGCGTATTGGTGAGCCTTGATACTTTGGGTGACGATTGCGGCACGGCAAGAGGCAATTAACTTGG
>JAQBAU010000117.1:0-14162 GCA_032126655.1 Desulfobacterales bacterium | reverse complement strand
ATCAAACCTTTGAGTTTTAGGCTGCGGTCTGGGCCAGGGAGTAATGGCCCGCCCTGGCGCGAAAGGTTCAGATGAACGTATGGTGCCTCTTATCCCGGTCTGGGCCAGGGAGTACTGGAAAAGAACGAAAGAACAACTGCTTTTTTTCATAACCAACACTCCAATACTCCAGTTCAGCCGTCGTAGCCGATGGCTGCTATGGCGAAGTCGGCTGCTCCAACACTCCGGAATTAGTCTGCCGTCTCTGCCCTGAAGCCTGATTGCGATTTTTGAGATGGCTTATAGTAAATGATTACTGAGGCACCACACTATCTCCAAAAGGGATAAGATGATCACTTTTTGCATCTACCTGATACTCGGCCTCTCCACAATAGTCGCGCAGACCACGATTTTGACACTCCCGTTGTTTCACAGCCTCTTGTACGACCTGTTGATTCCTCTTGTTGTTTTTTTGGGTCTCCGACTTCGTGACGGGAAAGGCCTCTTGTTGGTGGCCATTTTTGGCATGATTATGGACCTTATGTCTGGTGGGATATTCGGCCTTTATCTCAGTACCTATTTGTGGATATTTCTTTTGGTCAAGAGCGTGTCAAAGTATTTCAATGTTGATGACAAGCTGTTTCAGTCCATTCTTATCGGGGCGTGCGTGCTCGGACAGCACCTTGTTTTTTGCGTGTCACTGGCACCCCCCTGGAAGGACCCCCAAATACTCGCGGCTCAGACAACCCCGATTTTGCTGCAGGTGACGATAGCTGCACTGACCGGCCCCAGTGTTTTTGTTGTTTTGGAAGGGCTCAAAGCCCGAATCCAAGCCCGCTTGACAGCTCCTGGAGACAAACCGAATGCTTCGTAACCAGACAATGAATACTTATTTGCATACGGTCCATGGCGATTGGTATCGGCGAAGGATATCTGGAGCGCTGGTATTGGTCGTGGCGGCCTTTCTGATTCTTCTGGGTCGGCTTTACTATCTGCAGGTCATAGAGGGGCCTGAATTAGTGAGGCAGTCACAGAGCAACTGGTTTAGAACTCAAGGGATACCTCCGATGCGAGGTTTGATCTTTGATCGTAATGGAGTGCTGCTGGTGGACAATCGTCCCGCTTTTAATGTCTCTATCGTCCCGAGGGAGGCCAAGAATCCAGAGGAGGTTGTCCAGAAACTGGCAGAGCTGATAACTGTTGCTCCCGAGCCACTTCTGGACAAGCTTGTCCAAGCGAAAAGGCTGCCTTCTTTCAAACCAATTCTGCTGGAGACAGATGTGAGTCGCGATGACGTTGCAATCATTGAAGCCCATAACCTTGAGTTCCCCGGGGTCCTGGTCACCGTCGAACCCAGGCGGCACTACATTGAAGGGCCACGGGCATCACATCTGCTCGGATACCTTGGAGAGATTAGTCGGGAGGAATTGAGAGGGGGAGCGTTTCCAGACAACAGGGCTGGAGATTTCATTGGAAGATTCGGGGTAGAAAAGGCATTTGAGCCATACTTCCATGGCCAGCGGGGCAGCCAGCAGGTTGAAGTCAATGCCTTTGGACGGGTCACGAGGGTCCTTAAGACAGAGGAGGCAGCGCCTGGTAACAATATCTATCTCTCACTGGATATCGAACTGCAACGCATGGCAGAGTCATTACTCGAAGACAAGGTGGGAACCATCGTGGCCATGGATCCTTCCACCGGTCATGTCCTGGCAATGGCCGGATCGCCGGCATTTGATCCCAATGCGTTCGTAGAAGGGATGACATATCAGTCCTGGGATGAATTGACTTCTAATCGGTTTCGCCCCATGGAAAACAAGGCGATTCAGGGGCAGTATCCACCGGGCTCAACCTACAAGATCGTAGCTGCCGTCGCCGGCCTGGAGGAAAGGGTGATCAGTGAGAGTACAAAGCTCTTTTGTCCAGGGCAATACCGGTACGGTAACCGCACCTTTCGGTGCTGGAAAAAAGGCGGACACGGATTCGTGAATGTTAAAGAGGCCCTGGCTCAATCCTGTGACGTGTTCTTCTATCAGGTGGGCGAAAAGCTGGGGGTAGATCGATTGGGGAAATATGCAAAAGAATGTGGCTTGGGCTCTTCCACAGGCATCGAACTCGACAAAGAGGCAACGGGCCTTGTTGCCACGTCAGACTGGAAGATGAGACGGATGGGCGTTCCGTGGCAGGGGGGAGAGACATTGTCTGTCGTGATTGGGCAAGGATTTAACCTGGCAACACCCATGCAGATGCTTAGTCTGATATCTGCAGTAGCAAATGGCGGCGTGCGCTATAAACCACTGGTCGTGAGTCGAATTGAGTCCCCTGACGGGATGTTCGTAAAAGAGCAAGCGCCTGTCCCGTTGGGAAAACTTCCGGTCTCCGAATACAGGCTTCACCTCATCAAGGAGGGGTTGTATGACGCTGTGAACAAGGCGGGTGGGACCGCGTGGCGTTCCCGTATTCCTGGTGTAGGTATGGCTGGCAAGACCGGAACCGCCCAGGTCGTGGCCATGCCGGAGGACGACGCGGAAGCATCGGACGAGGACATAAAGCTTCTTTTCAGGGACCATGCCTGGTTCATTGCGTATGCCCCTGCGAAGGACCCGAAGATAGCGGTGGCCGTACTCATGGAACACGGCGGTCACGGCTCTACAGCCGCAGCGCCCGTCGCAAAAAAGATCATAGAGAAATACCTAGGGATTGATGACCCAGCGATTGAAAATTGAAGATTGACAATTGAAAATTGCAAAGCCCCTGGTTTGATTCATAATCTTCAATATTCATTTTTCAATATTCAATGCCATGATTGACCGAAGACTATTACAGCATTTTGACTGGCCTTTCTTGCTGCTCTCCGTTGCAATTGGGGGCGTTGGCATCCTTGCGCTCTACAGCGCAACAAACGCCAGCGCCGACATAACCGACCCAAGAAAACTGGTCTACGTGAAACAGGCGTATTGGTTAGGCATCGGCAGTGGCGCCATGATCATGATGGTGCTGTTCAGTTACAGATGGTTTAGCCGTTTGGCATTCCCTATTTACGGGTTTTCAATAGGCCTGCTTATTGCTGTGGTGTTCCTTGGCAAGGAGATCTCCGGATCCCAGCGCTGGCTTGTCTTCGGCCCCATTTCGTTCCAACCCTCGGAAATCGTCAAGATCTCCGTGGCGATCATTCTGGCTCGGTATTTTGCCGACACAGTCACTGAAAGAGGGTTCTCCTTGTGGGAGCTTTGGAAGCCGCTCGTCTGGATCCTAATCCCCTTTGCCTTTATTGTGAAACAGCCGGATCTTGGCACCGGACTCGTCCTTCTTCTCATCGGAGCCAGTGTCACCATATTTGTGAAGATTGAGCGCAGGTCCCTTCTCTTTCTGAGTGGAGTCGGTATCGGGGGGGCTGTTGCGGGCTGGTTTTTCTTAAAAGGATACCAGAAGCAGCGGATCCTGGCGTTTCTCGACCCACAGGGAGATCCCCTGGGTGCCGGCTATCATATTATTCAGTCCAAAATTGCAGTTGGCTCGGGATCATTGACGGGTAAGGGCTTTTTGCACGGAACCCAGAACGCTCTCTCTTTCATCCCCGAGCAGCACACGGACTTCATTTTTTCTGTCCTGGCCGAGGAGTGGGGATTCTTGGGTTCTGCGTTCGTGGTTTCTCTCTATCTGTTGATGGTGATATGGGGCTTGAGCGTAGCGGCACGGTCCAAGGAGCCGTTCGGTACGATTCTAGCGGTGGGACTCACCAGTATGGTATTCTGGCAGACCTTTGTCAACGTGGCCATGGTACTGGCACTAGTCCCTGTAGTTGGGGTCACCTTGCCACTCATCAGTTACGGAGGGTCTTCAATGTTGACAACCATGCTGGCGATAGGAATCCTCTTGAATATCAGCATGCGCAGATTCATGTTTAAAGATTGAGGTTGTGGGGGCGGACTTTTGTGGTCATTCCTGCCAGGCTATTGCACAAAAAAAGAAAAAAACCTTTGACAATTCAGCCAATCTAAGATATAGACGTGCCGTTTTTTCGTGTTAAATTTGCTAGGTACATTTCTTCATCATCTGAACCCTCCAGAATATAGATTGGGAGTCCGGAAATGGCAATTATTCCTGATTGGACATTAATTTTGCAGATCATCAACTTCCTTGCGCTCGTCTTTGTTCTCAACCAAGTCTGCTACAAACCTATCCGCAGTATCCTGCTTGAAAGAAAGCAAAAGATTCAAGGCTTTGAGCAGGATATTGACGGCCTGAAACAGGAAGCGACTGAAAGTGACCAGACCTTTCATACAAAGATCGGCGAGGCCAAAGTAAAGGGCTTTCAGCAGCAAGAGGCCTTGAAACAAAGCGCCGAGGAAGAGGAAAAGAAGCTTATCGAGGAAATTCACCAAACGGCACAGGCGGACTTAGAGACCGTGCGCGCCCGGATTGCTAAAGATGCTGCGGGTGCCAAGCTGAGTTTGCAGACGGAAGCACAGGCTTTCTCTGCGGCAATTGCCGAAAAGATACTAGGGAGGGCTGTGTCATGAAGGCGTTTACCAGGATGAGAAAGGCGCGCTATCTGATCAGCCTTCTTGTTGTTGTTTCGGTCATTTTCACTGTCGGGACGGTTTGGGCCTCCTCTGAAGGCGGGGGAAGCGGTTTTAATAAGAATAAGGACCTGATTTACCGCGTCATGAACTTTGCTTTACTCGCGGGCATCATCTTCTTTCTAGTGAGGAAACCAGCAGCCAAGGGCCTGGAAGCGAGACGTGAGGGGATCAAGGACCAGTTGGACGATCTGGAACGTCAGAAAGAGGAAGCGCAAAAGCAGCTTGCTGAAACCAAACAAAAACTTTCCCGGCTGGACGCGGAAGTTGAAAGAATAATGGCTGACTACGTCCAGATGGGGGAGGCGGCAAGAGCGAGGATTTTGGACGAGGCCAGGGCCTCAGCCGAGAAACTCCAGGAACAGGCCAAGAAGAGTATTGAGCACGAATTTCAGAGTGCCAAACAACAGCTCAAGGCGGAGATGGCTGAGCAGGCTGTAGCCATGGCAGAAGAGTTGATAAGAAAGAATATCCAGGATCAAGATCAGGAACGCATTATTGATGAATATCTAGAAAAGGTGGTGGTAGCTCAGTGATAAGCCTCAAGATCGCTAGACGATATGCCAAGGCCCTACTGTCCATAGGTAGAGAAGATGGACAGGCTGAAACTTACAAGCAGGAGTTGGGAGGTTTTGTAAAGCTCTTGGATGAACAACAGGAGCTGGAAATGGCCATTTCCAATCCCTTGTATAATGAGGAAGGCCGGAAGAGGGTCCTGCAAGCGGTGGTGGAACGTTCAGGGGTCTCTCAGGTCATGAAGTCCTTCTTGTCCCTGTTGTTTGAAAAAGGCAGGATTCAATATTTGAGGGACATCCATGGCTTTTATGAGAAACTGACCGACGAACTAGCTAATATTGTGCGTGCCGATCTCGTGTCTGCCACGGATTTTTCTGACGAGACGATCGAGAGAATTCGGAGTGCGCTGGCTCAGAAAACCGGAAAAAATGTGAAAATGGACGTCAGTGTTGACCCGGCTCTGATCGGTGGCGCAGTGACCAAGATTGGAGATCTGGTATTGGACGGAAGCGTTAGAACCCAGCTTAAGAGCTTAAAAGAATCTTTGCAAAGGAGTGAGGTTATCTGATGGAAATTCGAGCCGAAGAAATCAGCGACATTATCAAGGGCCAGATTAAGGACTATGACAAGAAGGTAGACATCAGCGAAACAGGAACCATCTTGTCGGTGGGTGATGGGATTGCCCGGGTGTATGGAGTAGAGAAGGCCATGTCCATGGAGCTTCTCGAGTTTCCACACGGGATCATGGGCCTCGTCCTCAATTTGGAAGAGGACAATGTGGGCGTGGCGATCATGGGTGAAGACATCCATCTCCAGGAAGGCGATATTTGCAAGAGGACCGGCAAGATCGCCGAGGTCCCCGTGGGGGATGCGATCTTAGGACGTGTGGTGGACGCCTTGGGGGCTCCCTTGGACGGCAAAGGGCCTATCGAGACCACAGAGACGCGCCGTGTGGAGATGATCGCCCCTGGTGTTATTGCCCGCCAGTCGGTGAACGAACCGATGTACACAGGCCTGAAGGCTATCGACGCCATGACGCCTGTGGGGCGTGGGCAGCGGGAGCTCATCATCGGTGACCGTCAGATCGGAAAGACGGCCATCGGTGTGGACGCGATCATCAACCAAAAAGGCCAGGATGTCGCGTGCATTTACGTGGCATGCGGTCAGAAGAAATCGACCGTTGCCCAGGTTGTGGAAGTTCTGGAAAAAGCCGGAGCCATGGAATACACTGTCGTGATAGCGGCCTGTGCCAGTGACCCCGCTACTCTCCAGTACATCGGCCCCTTTTCGGGCTGTGCCATGGGTGAGTATTACCGGGACAACGGCAAACATGCCTTGATCATTTATGATGACCTTTCCAAGCAGGCCGCGGCCTATCGTCAGATTTCCCTCCTCCTGAGACGCCCCCCGGGGCGCGAGGCCTATCCAGGAGACATCTTTTTCAACCACTCAAGGCTCTTGGAGCGGGCAGCCAAGCTGAACGACGAACTGGGTGCCGGTTCCCTGACAGCGCTTCCCATTATCGAAACGCAGGCAGGTGATGTTTCCGCCTTTATCCCCACGAACGTTATTTCCATTACAGACGGGCAGATCTATCTGGAGCCGGCCCTTTTCTTCTCAGGTGTGCGTCCGGCAATTAACGTGGGCCTTTCTGTTTCTCGCGTTGGGGGTGCGGCACAAGTCAAGGCCATGAAGCAGGTGGCCGGTTCATTGCGTCTCGATCTGGCACAGTTTCGTGAACTCGAAGCATTTGCCGCGTTCGGAAGTGACCTGGATAAGGCTACACAGCAGCAGTTGACGCGCGGGACGCGCCTTGTAGAAATCCTGAAACAACCGCAATACACCCCTCTTAGCCTGGAAAAACAGGTGACGATTCTGTATGCGGGTACAAGGGGTTTTCTGGACAAGTACCCTACAGCGGTCCTGGGTAAGTATGAGGCCGGACTCTACCCGTTTGTGGAGAGCAAATATCCTCAGATCTTTAGCGAGCTGGCGGAAAAGAAAGCGATCAGCGAAGCGCTGGACAAGACCATGGCAGAGGCTATTGCTGCATACGATGAGGAGTTCAAGGACACAATCAAGTAGCCGGTGGAATATAGGGGTAACGTATGGCGACACTCAAGGATATAGAGAGAAAGATCCGAGCGGTCAAGAAGACGCAGAAGATCACCAAGGCCATGAACATGGTGGCAGCCTCAAAATTGCGGGGAGCCCAGGACAAGATGGAGGCATTCAGGCCTTATGCCGTGAAATTTGCCGAGGTGCTGGGCAGTTTGGCGGAACGCATAGAAGCAGACGAGGAGCATCTCCCGCCCCTCCTTGCGCCCCGGACAGAGGTCAAGACCGTCGATTTGCTCCTCATGACATCTGATCGAGGTCTGTGCGGGAGTTTTAATACAAACCTGATTACCAAGGCCCAGAAGTTTTTGAAGGAAAAGGCTGATCAGGGTGTTGAGGTACGCTTCATCTGCATGGGCCGAAAAGGACGCGATTACTTTCGCCGCAGAAAACAAAACATCATCAGCGAGCACATTGGCGTGGTGGGCGCAAGGTTCGGCTTCAACGTTGCCGTAAATGCCGGCCGGGACGTGATTGACAGCTTCCTGGCAGAGGAAACCGATGAAGTCCACATGCTTTTTTCCGAGTTTGTGTCCATGGCAAAACAGGCGCCGACCGTGAAGCAGCTTCTGCCCATTGCAGGTGTTGAAAAGGTCGGCGAAGATCAGGAAGCTGCCCAGGAGGTTTATGTTGCGGAACATATCTGTGAGCCTTCTGCAGAGGAGCTCATGGCCGAGATGCTTCCCAAGCAGGTCTATGTCCAGGTATTCGGGGGATTGCTGGAAACATCCACCAGTGAACATGCGGCCCGCATGGCGGCAATGGACAATGCCACGACTAACTGTAAGGAAATGGTCACCTCGCTTACCTTGATCTACAACAAGGCTCGTCAAGCAGCCATTACGGCAGAGCTCATGGATATCGTAGGCGGTGCAGAGGCCCTAAAAGGCTAGTCTGAGCCTTAAATATAAGTCTAAATAAGTTTAAAAGCATACGGGAGGTTGAGAGCATGGCTGAAATAGTGAACACGGGAACGATTAACCAGGTTATTGGCAACGTGGTCGATGTGGAGTTTCCAGAGGGGCAACTCCCCCTGATCTACACGGCGCTGCTGGTCACCAATCCGGGGATCGATGACGTAGAGGACAACCTGGTCTTGGAAGTAGCGCAGCACTTGGGAGACAGGGTGGTGCGCACCATTGCCATGGACATGACGGACGGTCTGGTCAGGGGCATGACCGTGAAGAACACCGGCCACGATATCATGATGCCCGTGGGTGAAGCCGGTCTGGGAAGGGTGCTGAACGTTGTGGGACGGCCTGTGGACGGGTTGGGTCCGGTCGTGACGGATAAGTATATGCCCATCCATCGCCCGGCCCCGGCGTTTACCGAACAGGATACCAGCGTGAACGTGCTCGAGAGTGGTATTAAGGTTTTGGATTTGCTGGTTCCATTTCCCAGAGGTGGGAAAATGGGTATGTTCGGTGGTGCCGGTGTGGGCAAGACGGTTATCATGATGGAAATGGTCAACAACATCGCCAAGCAACATGGGGGTATCTCCGTGTTTGCCGGCGTGGGTGAGCGTACCCGTGAAGGGAATGACCTGTATCACGAGATGAAGGATTCCGGCGTTCTTCCCAGGGCTGCCTTGATCTACGGACAGATGACGGAACCGCCGGGGGCGCGTGCCCGCGTGGCCTTGTCGGCCCTCACCGCAGCAGAGTATTTCAGGGACGAGGAAGGCAAGGATGTCCTCATGTTCATTGACAACATCTTCCGTTTTACCCAGGCCGGCGCAGAGGTTTCATCCCTGCTCGGGCGGATGCCTTCTGCTGTTGGATACCAGCCTACGTTGGCTGTCGATCTTGGCGAGTTGCAGGAGCGTATTACGTCTACGAACAAGGGTTCCATCACTGCAGTGCAATGCGTCTACGTGCCCGCAGACGACCTGACAGACCCGGCCCCGGCAACGACCTTTGCCCACCTTGACGGCACTGTGGTCCTTTCCAGACAGATCGTGGAGCTCGGGATCTATCCGGCTGTTGACCCCCTCGATTCTGTCTCCCGTATCCTGGATCCCCAGGTTCTGGGAGAAGAGCACTACAACGTTGCCCGGACGGTTCAGGTAATCTTGCAGAAGTACAAAGATCTCCAGGATATTATCGCCATTCTCGGCATGGACGAGCTCTCTGACGAAGACAAACAGACTGTAGGACGGGCCCGCAGGATCCAGCGGTTCCTATCTCAGCCCTTCCATGTGGCCGAGTCCTTTACGGGGACGGCAGGCAAATATTGCAAGGTCGAAGATACCGTCAAGGGCTTCAAAGGGATCTGCGACGGGGACTACGATGAGCTTGGAGAGCAGGCCTTCTATATGGTCGGCGGTATCGAAGAAGTACTGGCCAAGGCTGAGAAAATGGCAGCCGTGAAATAGCTCAAGGATAAGGTGAAATTATGGCAGGTGAACTCAAGTTAGAAGTTGTGACTCCTGATAAGGCGGTCGTTAGCGAACTGGCAAAGATGGTCGTTGCACCGGGGGCGTATGGAGAATTTGGTGTCCTGCCCGGCCACACGACCTTCCTGACGACCCTCCAAACAGGAATGATCAGATACCAGGAACAGGGCGGAAGCGAACAGGTCGTCTTTGTGAACGGCGGCTTTGCGGAAGTGATGCAGGATACGGTAACAGTTCTGGCTGAGTCTGCCGAGCGAAGACAAGAAATTGACGTGGAGCGGGCCAAAGCGGCCATGAAGCGGGCAGAGGAGCGGTTGGCTGAGACCAGCAAGAAAGAAGACTTTGATTTTAGACGTGCTCAGGTTGCTCTACAGCGGGCCATCACCAGGCTAAAGATCGCAGGGGTGACATAGACGCTCAGTTATTTCCCTCAAGTATGAATACGTTGTTCTTTCAGGGGCAAGTCAATTGACTTGCCCCCTCTTTTTTGGCAGGATTGGTTCATGCAAGACGTTGCTGCCGTCATACTTGCTGCGGGGGAGGGGACCCGTATGCAGTCGGATTGCGCCAAGGTGCTCCACGAGATAGCCGGGGTGCCGATGATTCGATATGTGGTCCAGGCTGCCCTCGCTGTTGTTGATGACGTTGTGGTGGTGATTGGCCATCAGGCGGAGGCTGTACGCAAGGTTTTGGCCCCTTACCCAACGCTTGGATTTGCAGTGCAAAAGGAACAGTTGGGCACCGGCCATGCCGTACTGTGTGCCATGCCTGAGATTCAACCTCGTATTCAGGATGTTCTCGTGCTGTGTGGAGATACCCCGCTCATCAAAGCAACCACTGTGCGCCGTTTGGTTGACGAACACAAAATTCGTGAGAGCGATCTGACGCTCTTGACGACGAGGCTTGCCAAGCCCTCCGGATACGGGAGAATCATCGTAGACGGACAAGGAAAGTTGATGCGCATCGTAGAAGAGGCTGATGCAAGCGAATCGGAAAAGAAGGTTGGTGTTGTGAACACGGGTACCTACTGTATCCACATGCCGTTTTTGGAGAAGGCCTTGTCAGATTTGAAGAACGATAACGCCAAGGGAGAGTTTTATCTGACGGATGTGGTAGAACAAGCTTACCGAATGGGCCGATCGGCTGTAATGCTGGAAATAGATAGTTCGACTGAGGTGATTGGCGTGAATACCAAGGCTGAACTGGCCGAGGCCGAAAGGCTGCTGCAACGGGCCGTGGAAGGGGGAGAGTAGAATCCCAAATCCACCGCCAAAAAAACGAAGGACCAACAATAATCAATACCATTGCAACGGGTTATCTCAGAGCAGGGCCGTCGAAATCTGTCACCTTGCCGAGTTAGTTGATAGGCTGTTCTTTCCTTCGTTTTTCTTGCCCTTCGGGTCTGCCGATTTAACCGGATCTTCTTTGTTGGTGGGCACTTGAAGTACCTTAGTACGTCGGCGCACCCACCGCCGCGAATCTCCGGCAAACTTGACAGACGGTGGATCCGGTAGAATCCTCTTGACTTTCGCACCAGATTATTTATAGTTATTTGCGTCAATTAGGAAATAATTGGAAAGGGTTCAGGGGGAGTTGTGGCGGAGGAGAGATTTCCAGGACAGTTCAGGAATCTCGAAGACAAGATAGAAGAACTGGTTCAGGCGCGTCGTAATCTCCAACAAACCAACTCTGAACTGGAAGCCAAAATATACTATCTTGAAGAGGCTCTCAGGACCAAGGCTGCTGCCGAACATCGGCATGTTGAAGAGAAATTAGTCATTGGGGAGAAGATAGAGGGCCTCATAACCACTTTGGATCAGGCCCTCGCCAAATAAGCGACCTGCCTGAGATAGGAAGAATGGGAACGTCCCTGGACACCAGGGACCGAAAAACGGTATCCGTGGAACAATTCGTCAGCATAGAACTGTTTGGGCAGGCATACACCTTCAAGGCGAACGGTGAAGTTTCAGAAGCCCAGGAAGTTGCAGACTATCTAAGCGAACAGGTCGAGAAGGCCCAAACGGCTGCCGAGTCCCCCGGCAAGCTGGATGCACTTATTCTTACGGCGCTGAACATCGCCAATGATTATTTTCGAATGAAGCGCAGCCGTGAAGACCTTTCAAGGGACATAGATCGCCGCTGTCAGGATTTGATTGAACATATAGATACTAGTACATAAGGCAATACGGGCGAGACCCCTGCCATGTTCGTGATCGACAGGAGCTTTTTTGAGCCAACACTCACTTAAAAGGGAACCTTTTCTTGCTTTGGTGTGCAAGTTCTGTGTCATGCAGAAAAGCCTAAAGAAGCAACAAGGTGCCCACCTGTACAAAGAGGTTCAAAAAAACCTGCTGACACGGCATAGCGGGGCACCCTTTACTATATGCAATAGAGCGTTATGAAAGTCAGACCGTTTGTGCTGAGATGTCATCGGGACGCTGGACCTGCTAAGCCCCTATAAGGGGATCTTCCGAGCGTCCGTGTGGCAAAGAAACAACTTGCCAACACTCCAGATGATTTTGAATAATCACACGATAAGCTAGGAAGGCATGTAAGACCAGCCACGAGCTTTCGAACTACAATTCACCCTCAGCCTACGTTGAACCCGCACAGGGTCTTTTCACTTCATCTCGCTTCAGTCGGTATCTCGCCCGTTAAGATTTCGCGTTTTCTCTAAAGCCAATACATCTACTATTTGAAGCTCCCCGCAGCAAGCTGCGGGGAATCTTCGACCGTAAGGAAGTTTACCATTTTTTGACTCGCTCACTAACCCCGTAGCAAGCTACGGGGGATGTGCTCGCTAATGCGGTTCACGGGGGATACCATCATGGACGTCACCTTAATGATACTTTTCAGTGTCATGCTCTTTGCAGTAGGTTTTCTACTTGCCTTCTGGATTCGTACGCGACAAACCGCCGGCAAAATCCGAGCAGCGGAGGGCGAGGCCCGCAAGATCATCAACGAAGCGCAAAGACAGTCTGAGACCACCCAGAAAGAGGCCAAGCTTCTCGCAAAAGACCAACTTTACCAGATGAAGGTTGATTTTGAAAACGAGACCAAGGAGGTGCGCTCCGATCTGAAAAGCTCACAAAACCGTCTTTCTCAGAAGGAAGAAAATCTCGATCGAAAGACGGAACAGCTCGAACGTCGTGACAACAACTTGTCCAAGAAGGAACACCACTTTTTGGAGAAAGAGAAATACCTGCAGGGGCAAGAAGCCAAGTATCAAGAACTGATTCAGCAGGAGAAAGCGCAGCTGGAGAGGATTTCCGGCTTAACAGGGGATGAAGCAAAGGAACTCTTGATCAAGGCAATGGAGAATGAGGCGCGTTACGAAGCAGCGAAGCTTATCAAACGCATTGAGAACGAGAGCCGCGAGCAGGCAGACCGTAAAGCAAAGAAGATTATCGCTACCGCAATTCAACGCTATGCCGGTGATTATGTTGCGGAAAAGACGGTTTCTGTCGTTAATCTGCCAAGTGATGAGATGAAGGGGCGTATCATCGGAAGAGAAGGCCGGAACATCAGGGCTCTTGAGGCCGCCACAGGGATCGATCTTATTATAGATGATACGCCGGAAGCCGTCATTCTCTCAGGATTCAATCCGGTGAGACGTGAGGTGGCCCGGCTCTCTTTAGAGCGGCTTATCGAAGATGGACGCATCCATCCTGCCAGAATCGAAGAAACAGTCAAAAAGGTTTCCCGGGAGATGGATGTTGACATCCGAGAAGCCGGTGAGCAGGCCGCCTTTGACATGGGCGTTCACGGAATACATCCTGAATTAATTCAGCTGATAGGCAAACTGAAGTTTCGGACCAGCTATGGCCAAAACGTCTTACATCACTCTTCGGAAGTGGGTTTTCTGTGCGGCATTATGGCAGCTGAACTTGGGCTTAACGTGAAACAGGCAAAAAGGATGGGGCTCTTGCACGACATAGGAAAGGCCGTTGACCACGAAGTGGAAGGACCCCATGCCCTGATCGGTGCCAAGCTGGCCAAAAAGTACGGCGAGCCACCTAGAGTCGTTCACGCGATTTCGGCGCACCATGAGGACGTCCCCCCTGCATCGGTTCTGGCAGTGATGGTGCAGGCCGCAGATACCCTTTCAGGAGCTCGACCTGGTGCCCGAAGAGAGATCTTGGAAACGTACGTGAGGCGTCTTGAAGAACTGGAGAACGTTGCGAAGTCCTTCACGGGTATAAGTAAGTCTTATGCAATTCAAGCAGGGCGGGAGATACGAATTATCGTAGAAAGTCAAACGGTTTCCGATGCTGAGTCCATTCTGCTGAGCCGAGATATAGCCAAGAAGATTGAAGAGTCCATGTCGTATCCGGGTCAGATTAAGGTCACGGTAATTCGAGAAACCCGTGCGGTCGAGTACGCCAAGTAGTCCGGTTTCAGAGAAACCGGACTGGAATGATGGAATAATGGAAGAATGGAATGATGGCAAAAAGAACGCTAAAACAATCGTTTTTCAATTGTTTTCCTTCCTTTAAACTCAATATTCCATTATAGCGCTAAAGGTTGCGCCTGACGGCTTGAGAACATCACACTTCGTGCCCAATATTCCATCA
>JAQBAU010000116.1:0-6268 GCA_032126655.1 Desulfobacterales bacterium | reverse complement strand
GGTCCGACGTGTGATCCATTCATCCGTCGTATCGACGATTGCTTCGAGGTCCTTGTTCGTGAGGATCCTCTTGGGTGTTGTGGAGCCGGTTCCGACAATACGTCCTGTGATCATGACTGCTACCTTGGGTGCTCCTTATTATCGAAGGATTCTGCGTACAGATTCATAGCACATGAGATGAGCTCAGTCATCTGTTTTTTAGCTCTTCCGTCCAAATGAGCAGCCCTGAAAAAACCAGGTTTCAACGTTTCCCTAATCCCCGGTTGTTTTGCGTAACATCCTAACATCCCTCGTTATTTTGCGAGCCAAGTGAGATAATAGGGCGGGGTGGAGTCTGTAGAGCCACCAGAAGATGCGGGCATAGAAAGGCACAGTGATCACCGCCTGATTGCGAGAAACTCCCTTCAGGATCAACCGTGCGGCCCGTGTTGCACCCATCAGCCTGAAGGGTATCTGAGCGATGAGGTCTTCCCGACTTACCCTCAGCACAATCGCTGAGTCATAGATCCCTGTGCGAATGAACCCCGGACAGACGACACTCACCTTAACCCCGAGTTGCCTTGCTTCATCCCGGAGTGAGAGCGAGAGCCCAACCACCCCATACTTGGTAGTGGCATAAGCCGTTTCCATGGGAACCGGAACGAGGCCTGCCATGGAGGCTGTGTTCACAATATGGCCGAAGCCCTGTTTGACCATGACTTGGTAAGCGCTGGTTGTGCCATGTATGACTCCCCAGAGGTTGACGTTTACAATATCTTTCCAGAGCGCAAGGTCCATGTCACGCATCTCTCCAGCGATACCGATCCCCGCATTGTTGAATATGTAATCGAGTCGCCCGTGTTTGGAGACTGTCTCATCAATGAGTTCCTGGACTTCGCCTGCTTGTGATACGTCCAGGTGCGCCGGAGTCGCCATACTTACGGTGGAAGAGACCTCTTGTGCACCTTCAGCGTTGATGTCCGCTACAACGACGATCGCGCCTCTTCGGCCTATCTCTTGACAGAGTGCTTCTCCGATTCCGGAGGCTCCACCGGTCACAATCGCAACTTTCTGTGCAAAATCGTCCATCAGTTTCCTCTTTTGTTGTTTCTGCAGACTTCTACGACGCTGTTTTGTCGCCTACACATATTCTTTTACACCCTGACTGCCAGACACAGGCCGTCCTTTTCCGGCGAATGTTGGGGGAGGAGAGAAAGGAGGTGCACTGCCCTCCAGTGCGAATGGGCGGACACCACCCGGTTAAATTCGTCTGCGCCCTGAAACGCGACGTTGTCAGCAACCAGGAGCCCGCCGGGCTTGAGAAGCCGCTCGCAGTGAGATAATGCCCTGGCGTAGCTTTCCTTGTCGATGTCCAAAAAGGCAAAGTCAAAAGTCCCTTTCATGTCCGTCATTTCTTCAAACGCGTCACCGACCCGGATCTCTATCCGATGTTCCAAGCCTGCCTTTTCGAAGTTCGCTTGAGCCCTTTTTGCCATCTCTGCGTCCCTTTCAAGGGTGATGACTCTTCCCTCGAATACGTCACACGCCCGGGCCAGATAGATGGCAGAATAGCCGGTGGCCGTGCCCAGCTCCAAAATATGTTTGGCTTGGGTAGAACGGGCGAGTATGAATAGGAGTTCACCCACAACCGGCCCGACGATGGGAATGCCTTCCTGCCTGGCTTCTTCTTCCAATGCCACGAGCAATGTGTCCCTTGTGGGCACGAGCTGTCTGAAGTACTCCTCCGGATTCGGAATCATGTTTGACATTGTTCCCCCTGCTTCTGTGTTCCTATATCTCCCTTCCTATGGAGAAGGCCTTTCCAAGAAACGAACCAATCCTGTAATACCCGCGACTCTCCGGAGCATATGAAAAAGGCCTTACTGCTTCGATTTCAGGGAGCCCTTTCTCTCCTATCACGGCTTCATCGGCTTTCACATCCATGATTTCGCCTACGAATTGGGTGTGTAATCCTATCTCCAACGTATGTAAAACCTTGCACTCTAAGACAAGCGGAAATTCTTTAACATACGGGGCATCCACCAGATCACTCTTAACAGGTGTGAGGCCGGAGGCAGCGAATTTGTCCTCCTTCTCACCTGAAACGAGGCCGAAATAGTCAGCTTCCTTGACATAATTCTCAGAAGGGATGCTGATCGTGAAAGCTTTGTGCGCCACGATGTTGCCGTAAGTATAGGTGGCTTTCCTGAGAGAGACCGCCACACACGGCGGGGTAGAACAGCAAATTCCTCCCCAGGCAGCAGTCATCACATTTGCCTTTCCAGCTTTGTCATAAGTGCCCACAACAAACACCGGGGTCGGATAAACGATGGTTTTTGCTCCCACTGACTTCTTCATATGCAACCTCCTTTTACCTCTTCAGAACTTTCTTATCTTAAAGGTCTAACCAAAAACCAGTATGCATAGAGGTGTCATTTCGAGCGTAGCGCCCGCCCTGGCGCTTCACTTTGTACAAGCAGCCAGGACGGTAATCCAGGTCTGGGCCAGGGAGAAATCTTCGTCTTATCAAGTTGTCAACAAATGCAAGATTTCTCCCTTCGGTCGAAATGACATCATTGTAGGGATTTCTGCGAAATCCTCGACCTCTGACGGAGAATTTTATCCGGCTACGCTTGAACTACCTTAATGACACTATTGTTTCTTTGTCTGATGCCTCTCCATCAACCACCCCACAAGGGGCGGCATCCAACAAAGGTTGGCAGCAATGGTTTCCAGTGCGGTTAGGATTTGTGTCGTCGGACTGAATCCCAAGAGCCGAGCAATGAGCAAGCCGGCTGGAACAGCAAAAACAATGACCAGACTGGTCAGCATGACGGGGTGTCGGAGGTACCGGGCCATGGCCTCTGAAAACGACCCTGTCTGTCGGCGAAGAAAAATGAAGCCGCTGATGTTTGCACCTATCTGATCACTCATGGCATAAAAGAAGGGGATGTAGAAACTCTCCACACCATACACGTTGACTCCGAGAAAGCGGCTGCCCCAGTCTATGATCCATGGGAGCATCATGCCGAAGAACTTACCCCATCCATAAGCCTCTGCCATGGATCCTATGCTGCCTCGCATCCGTTTACGAAGCGCATAGAAGCCTTCCAGGATACTTTCCCCCTCTCCGGCCAGTGTTCGGACGACCCATTGCCCGACTGGACTGCGCTGGAAACCCATGGAATCGAAAACCGCAGCTGCGATGAGTCCACCAACAAAACCTGAAGCGGTGTATTTCAGTAGCTCTCCGAATTCCTCTTCAGGTTCTTCTGCATGCTCTTCTTTTTCGTCTTCCACGATCTGTTCCCCTTCTTTGCTGACAGTGAAGAAATTCCTATACTACTGAAAAATGAGCAATCCTGAAAGCAATAACCCCCATAAGACAATCTTGATAGTCAGCAACAACATAAAGAACTCCGGATCATCCGAGTTGATCCAGTTCCGTTTGTAATATCTTATGTTCTGAATGTAATAGCCCGCTATGATCAAATAGGAAACAATGCTGGGCCACAGCATGGGGGGATCAGAAACAAAAAAATCAATGGCATAAATGAGCAGGACGAGGAGAAAGGATATGGAATACGGGAAGCAGCATTCATGCCTGTAGAATTTGTATATTCTGCTTGGTAATGTCATTTGGAAACAGACAAGGCCATGGCCTCAAGATGCTATATGGCCTTCGCCTTGCTCATGAGTGCAGCAACGGACCGGGCCAGTTTGGCATACACGCGGGCATTTGGATGGATCAAGTCACTCTTGAGAGACCCGTCAGGCAGAATGTCCGCAAGTATCTATTGGTCTTGCAAAGCCTCATCCATGGCTTTGACCCTCTCCTCTTCTACGGCCCTGGCGGAATGCGCCTGATCGATGGGGGTTCGAATCTTCTTCACGGCAGTATGTGCTACCTCATCGGTCATTTTTTCAATGGCTCCCTTCTCCGGCTCCCCCTCTTCTTTTTTTGAACAAGCGTAAAGACCAATGGAAAAGACAACCAGTGCCATGGCAAGATATATCAGCAATCTTTTCATCATTCCTCCCTTTCCGTACGGGCCTTGTTCTATCCTATTTGATTTCTGTGTCGATGATGACGTAAGGAATCTCCCACGCAAGGATGCAGCCGAGCGACCAGCCGAGGGCATAAAGCCACCCCGAGTAGGACACCATATGAATTATGAGGTCCGGCCGCGTCCTGAGTCGAAGGCATCCAATGCCGGCAAGAAGGATGGCTGCCGGGACGGCAAGACCCCAGGGGGAAGCCCATGCATAAAACGCGGTTAGGCTTGGGAGTTCTATGCCCTGCCAGTGGGCATTATTTGCCTTGATAGCGTTGTATAGATAGACAAAGGTGGCACCGACAGATGCTGCAATTGTGGATGCCGCGATACGTAAATTGCGATTCGCTGGGTCCATCGGTCGAGACCTTCACAGGCTGTCAATAACCCTTTTCAGTTTGGCTTGAACTTCTTGCGCAACACCGCCCAGGTGGGGGTTCTGGACGGCCTGCATGGATGCAATCGGGTCTATTGCCGACACCTCCACATTCCTATCTGCATTCTCCTGCACAGTAACATTACAGGGGAGCATCGTTCCGATCTTGTCCTCTACCTGCAGGGCTTGATAGGCGAAGGAGGGATTACAAGCACCGAGTATCCTGTAGTTCTTGAAGTCCACATTCAATTTCTTCTTTAGCGTCGCTCTTACGTCTATGTCCGTGAGAATTCCAAAGCCCTCTTTCTTCAACTCTTCTGTGACCCGTTTGACGACGTCGTCAAACGGCATATCCAAATTTTTTGTAAAATAGTAACTCATTGGACTTAGACCCCTTTCTCACAACACTCTGCTGCAAAGGTTATTAAATGCTGCTTCTGTCCTACTTGAGGAACCGTATAGTGTATGGGTAGATATATTCCTGGCCATTGCTTGTCCGCACCGAAGCTTTGATTACCAGAATAAGATCAACGATTACCAGGACTGCCAGAAGAAGGAAACCAATAAAGATAAAGCAGAGGAGTCCGGCAATGATGCTATATATTGTCATGGAGAGCTGGAAGTTTAAGGATTCCTTCCCTTGTTCATCAACCAGCGGGTAGTCGTTCTTCTTGATGAGCCAGATGACTAGAGGGCCAATGAGGTTTCCAAAAGGCAGCCCTATGAACATTGATAGAGCAGTCAGGTGGCAAAGCATACCCCATGTCTGAGCTTTTTTCTCTTCATTTTCGTCCATTTGGCGTCCTCCTTTTTCCGTGCTGTTCATCCTGTCTTCCGGCCTGCCTTGAGCCTGCCGAAAGGCCTGTCTCTCGGAATCCACCCTCTAATCAGGCGTCAACTGCATGAGCCATAATTTCTCATTTTCAAAATCGTTCAGGCTGCCGTACTTTGAACCCTGTACCACAGTCTGGACTTCCATGGTCCGCATCCCGTGGTTCTTTGTTACATAAGTCAAATACTTGGCAATATCAATCGCCAGCGTCTTGAAGTTAATGAGGACATTATATGCCATTTTGCTTCCGAGGCATGAATAGTCAAAAGAATCGCCAATAATTCGAAGGCTGTCACAGTCATCTGTGGCAATCAGATCAAGATAGTACCTGGATTCGCTTCTGTCTTTTGTCACTTCTCTAGTCTTAGATCTTTCATGCTGGATTGCTACAGCGGTGATGGGTGTCAACCCTGTCCTGAATAACCATTTCTTGACTTTGCCGTCAGGCGGCAGCCGTTCCGTCGTTCGCGAGATTTCTTCAACCTCGCCAGCGCACAAAAGGATAACGCTACTCCACTTCAAGAACTTGTCATGGCCTTTATCCTGGAAAGTCAGACCATCCGCCCCTGGGACGGCTTTTCGCAATACTATTGGCTGAGGAGGCTTTCTCAGCCTGGAAGCTGGGAGCACAAAGGTTTCTATCCCTGTCTGTTCGAATGCTTCCTGCAGCTCTTCTGCCTCCTCAATCACATCTGTCTTGTATAGAAGCCCCCAGGAATGTTTGAGCTGGGTCGCGGCGTCCATGCGATGTATTGCCAACGTGCGACTCAAAATATCAGCCAACGTGGGAAGATCAAATTGATCAACACTGTTCAAGACAACAAAATAGAAACCTTCAGGAGTCATATGTTATGCCTTATGGCAAGTCGTAGATCAATCTATTCATGCCAAAGCCTGTCTTGCGTTGCATGGACTACCGTTCCACTTGAGCCTTTCGCGCTTACCTTGATGTGATAACCCTTCTTGCTCCCGGTGTAGGAAAAATCGGTAAAGTTTGGTCGGCCTGGAAGTACCATAGGCATTCCT
>JAQBAU010000115.1:0-5667 GCA_032126655.1 Desulfobacterales bacterium | reverse complement strand
TAACCTGCCGTTATCAATACGAACGGTTTCCTCCAGGATATCCAGATCCACCTCTTTGAGCTTCTCCTTGAACCTCCGAACCGTTTCTTCCGGCGTCAGCACTTTGTCCTGATCATAGGTAAAGCGCTTGAAGGCGTCTCTTAAGACCACCTTACTCATCTGCTGGCCCTCTCGATTCATTTGGATTTGGCATCCCTAATATCCTATTCATTCTCCCCGACTCGTAACCTTCCAGGTCCAAAGCAACATGCAAAAATCCGATCTGTCTTAGTCTTTGCACAACCTCTTTTCTCAGGTCACCGCCCATGATCAATGCGAGACCCGAGTCGTCCAGCTCTATCCTTGCCACGGGCCCGTGATGCCTTACCCGGCACTGCCTGAGACCTCGGTCCAGAAGAAACTGCTCGGCCTCCTCAATCATTTTCAGCTTCTGATCGGTGACAGGGCTTCCGTAGGGGATTCTTGTGGCAAGACAGGCCATAGCGGGCTTGTCCCACTGAGAAAGCCCTATCTTCCTGGCCAGGAAACGGATTTCCTCCTTGGTCAAACCCGCATCCACCAGCGGGGCCATGATGCCCATCTCGTTGGCAGCCTCCAATCCCGGACGATAATCCTTCAAATCGTCTGCGTTGGCTGCATGGGCTACGCTTCTTATGTTTCTCTCTCCGGCTATTGCGAGGAGTCTCTCGTAGAAAGACTTCCTGCAATGATAGCATCTGTCCGGACCATTCGCCACGAAGGCAGGAAGGTCCATCTCGTTGGATCCAAATGTTATGTGCTCAATACGTCGCTCCTGCGCAAAGGCCTTCGCCTGTTCTTCTTCTCTCCGGGGATATATCTCTGAGACGGCGGTTGCTGCAACCGCTCCTTTCCCCAGAGTGTTGTGGGCTACAGCCAGAAGAAAGGTGCTGTCCACGCCCCCGGAAAAGGCGACCAATAGCGAACCAACATCCCGAAGCTGGTTCGTCAAACGCTCCTGCTTACTTTCTGCATCATGTGTGTCCATGTCCATTGATCCCATTGATCGCACTATACTCCACTTGAAATTGTCCTTTTATACGAAAAACCGGCACACGTCAAAATACAACACGGCTGATAGGCAAACCTCCATGATTTGTTGACATAACGATCCAATATGTTTAAAGTATATCAAGTCAATCAATATTAAACTAGTAGACTAATATCAGGATAACCAGGAGAAAGGAATGCCGGGATACGTGTGCATACCATTTTCCTGAAACGCGGAAACTATGGCATGAAACTATCAACCAGAAGCCGTTACGGCACCAGAATGATGTTCGACCTGGCAGAGCATTATGACGATGGTCCCATTCAAATTGGAGAAATTGCAGCACGTCAGGGGATTTCCGTCAAGTATCTCGAACAACTCATTATCCCCTTGAAGAAAGCCAACTATGTCAAGAGCGTTCGTGGTCGCAAGGGAGGTCATATGCTGGCGAAGCCTCCTGAGGAAATAACTGTCGGAGAAATTGTGGAACTCCTCGAAGGTGGGACTAATCTATCTGAATGTATCGAGAATCCGGACATTTGCGATAGGTCTGAGACCTGTCTGACACGCGGGATATGGGAAACGGCCAGTGGTGCCATGTCCCGTGAACTGAACGCGGTCACGTTGTCCGACATGATTAAGTCCGGACGCCACCAACGGATTAGACGGTCAAAGGGACGCAAAAAGTCTGCCCAGAAAAAGTGATCGATCATTTTCGAAAAAAGCATCTTTGTGGAGGGCCAGATGAACGACCCCTCTGATGAACAAGAAATCACGAAGCAGATCATGGGAATAAAGAAGGCTTTGGGGAAAGAACTCCTCATCCTTACACATCATTATCAACGAAAAGAGATTGTGGACCTGGGTGATTACCGGGGGGATTCCTTTGGGCTTTCTCAAAAGGCCGCCGCAGACAAAGATGCCAATTTCATTGTGTTTTGCGGCGTGCATTTCATGGCAGAAAGTGCAGAAATCCTATCCCAGCCCCATCAGACGGTTCAGATACCGGACCTTGAGGCCGGGTGCTGGATGGCTGACATGGCAGATATCTATATTGTGGAAAAGGCTTGGGACGAGATCACCTCTTTGACCGGCGAGGAAGCGGTCATGCCAATTGTCTATATGAACTGTGACGCTGCTCTAAAGGCGTTTTGCGGCCAGCGTGGCGGCGCTGTCTGTACCTCATCCAACGCGCCTGACGCGTTTCATTGGGGATTTGGTAAGCGCGAGAAGATTTTGTTCTTTCCGGACCAGCATTTGGGGCGCAATACCGGAAATCAGATGGGAATCCCGGCGGACGAGATGATTGTATGGGATCCCCACAAACCACTAGGCGACAACGCCCCGGAGGCCATCAGAAACGCCAGAGTCATCCTCTGGGACGGCTATTGCCTGGTCCACACCCGCTTCAAGGTGGAACACGTCTTGAAAATGCGTGATCGGTTCCCGCAAGGTAAGATTGTGGTTCATCCCGAATGTACGCAAGAGGTGGTTGCCCTAGCCGATGAGGTCGGCTCAACCAGCTTCATTGTGAAGTACGTGGAAAACGCCCCAGCGGGGGCCACGATTATCATTGGAACCGAAGTCAATCTTGTGAAGCGCCTGGCACTGGAAAATCTGGACAAAAAGGTGTTAGATCTGCATTACTCTTTGTGTCCAAACATGTTCAAGATTAACCCAAAAAACCTATTGTGGACCCTGGAGAACATAGGGCAGGTTAACGTGGTGACGGTGCCTGAGGCGACAAAATCTGATGCGAAGTTAGCCCTCGACCGCATGTTGGCCTTGGCGCCGCGGACAACACCTCAAAAAAGTGCAGAGTCGGTCGATGGTCGCCAGACAGCCGGAATATAAGAAGGTAACGCCATGTACGTAGAAAAAGGCCCTACGGATCAATCTGGAGGAGGAAGAGGAGCAATGAGACTCTCAGTTCTTGTCGTTCTCATGAGTTTGACCACGATTTTCTCTAACCCTGCGACTGCAAGTGATGTCCCGGATCAGCTTGCCCAACTTGCGGCTGAGGCAAATCCAGAGGTTTCCATGCTACAATATCAGGTTGATGCCCTGCAGGAGCAGGAAAAAGCATCCGTGATGTGGCAGGATCCTGTCTTCGCAGTCGCTTACAGCAATATGCCCTTGAGCAATCTGTCTCTTGGTCATCACCCCATGAGCGGCATCGAACTGGTATTAAAGCAGACCTTCCCTTTCCCCGGGAAAAACGATAGAAGACGGGCTGTGGCTGCAGCGCAGGTGGACGTGCAGCGCTGTGAACTCGAGGAGCTCAAGGGTCAACTCAGGGGGAAGATAAAACAGTTCTACTGGAAGCTGGTGCTTGTCAGAAAGCTCAGGGGGATCAGGGAAAAACATATCACAGAAGTGGACTATCTGCTTGAAACCGTCAAGGCAAAGTATGCTTCGGGGGAAGCGAATCAGCAGGACATTTTGAAGCTGGTCGTACTGAAAGAGAAACTCACCGACGACATAGACGATTTCACCCAGAAAGAACGGGAGCTGACTGCGACCATAAACAGCGTTTTGCATCGCGATCTTGATGTGCCCATTGAAAGCGCTGACGAGATCCCGCTGATAAAAAGCTCGGCCACGCTGAACCAACTTACCGAGCGCGCTGAGAACGAACGCGAACTCCTTAAGGCGTGGAAAAAGAAGGCTGAGCTGGAACGTCTTGCAGCAGACAGGGAAGGGCATGAAAAATATCCCGACATAACCGTGTGGACAGGATACAGGATTAGAGAGGAAGCAGGCCTGGACGAGGGGGAGGATTTCGTGTCGGTTGGCGTGAGTCTTCCGATTCCGGTTGATTACAAGGGGAGGTATGAAGCAAAAAAGGGAGTCCATCTCGCGAACGCACGCGCTTCTCAAGAGAAATACAAGTCACTTCTGGATGGGGTTTCTGCTAACATCGAAACGAGCCTTTCAAAATGGGAGAGAAACTATCAGAAGGTCTTAACCTACAGCGAGCGGCTGATTCCGGATGCAGAGGCAACGCTGGAAGCGGCACTTTCCGCCTGGCAGGTGGGCAGAACCGAATTCAGTTCACTGTATCAGGCGGAGCTGCAGCTCCTCAACTTCGAGGAAGCTGTCGCTGTTGCGCGGGCCCAGACCATTTTGATGTCCCTCGAAATTGAGCTCCTCGCAGGTGAGCCTCCGGTCACCAAAGATGAGGACAAGTCATGAAAAAGTATATCGTATTCTTTTTTGTTGGTATCTCAGTGTCGTGTCTGTCGGGCCTCGTGAACAGCGATAGCCCGGCGCATTATTTTGCTCCGAACACGCTGCATGCAGGCAATCATGTTCATCAACCTGCCGGCCAGACGCTCTACACCTGTCCGATGCATCCACAGATCGTCCAGGAACAGCCCGGACAGTGTCCCATTTGCGGTATGGATCTCGTCCCTCAGAAAAGTCCTGGTCAGAAAGAAGAGGAGCCTGGGGATCAAGGCACTATCCGAGTAGACCCCGTTACAGTGCAGAATATGGGTGTGAGGGTTGATCAGGTGAAGCGGGGTGTCGTGTATCGCCATATCCAAACTTTCGGTCGGGTCGAGATACCTGAGGACGCCCTTGCTGTGGTAAATCTCAGGTTTTCAGGATGGGTGGAGAAACTATGGGCTGATAAGCTGGGAAAGTATGTAACCAAGGGCGATAAGCTCTTTGCCATTTACTCTCCTGAAGTCTTCTCCGCACAAAAAGAATACGTCCTGGCCCTGAAAAGATATGGCGAAGAGAACAGTATAACACAGTCTGCTGAAAGCCGGCTCAGGTTGTGGGATGTGCCAGCTTGGCAAATAGAGACGATTCGAAAAGAGATGGAACCGAAGCGGCTGACTACCATTACTTCTCCGGCATCAGGATTCATCGAGAAGATGGACATCGCGGAAGGCTCCCGTATTGCCTCAGGAAAGAACCTGTACACGATTATTGACCTGGAGAAGGTATGGCTGATCGGAGAGGTGTATGACTTTGACGCACCCTGGGTCAAAAATGGAGCCCAAGTAGAGATCAGTTTCTCTATTCCGGGGTTAAGTAAACACCAGGGAGAGATCTCATACATCTACCCAACACTGAACCCTCAGACGAGGACCCTCACCGTTCGCGTAGAAATGGAAAACCCTGGCCTAAAGTTGAAGCCCGGCATGATCGCGGGGATGCTCATCAACGCCCAGTCTGAGGAGGAGAGGCTGGTCATCCCTTCTGAATCGATTATCCACACGGGAAAGCGCAAGATTGTTTTCATCACCAAGACCCTGGGCAGGTACCAACCCCGGGAGGTGGAAACAGGACTTGTAGGAGATAACTATGTCACCGAGGTGATTTCGGGCATTGAGGAAGGAGAGACTGTGGTTACGAGCGGCCAGTTTCTGCTCGACTCCGAAAGTCAGCTGCAGGAAGCCCTCAACAAGTTTCTGGAGAACCGGCTCCAGTCAACCCAAGGGGCAGATGCTCACGAACGCACTGATGAAGAGATCAGCAAAGTGCTCTATACCTGCCCCATGCATCCACAGATTGTACAGGAACAACCCGGACAGTGCCCCATCTGCGGCATGGATTTAGTCAAGAAGAAGTAGGTGTACCGGCATGGTAAAGTGGATCATAGAAAAGTCTGTTGAAAACCGGCTCTTCGTCATTGTGTTGACCCT
>JAQBAU010000114.1:0-11638 GCA_032126655.1 Desulfobacterales bacterium | reverse complement strand
GGAGTATTGTAGTACTGGAGTACTGGAGTATTGGATAAGAAAACTGGCTTTCCGTTCTTTCCCATTACTCCATCACTCCACTATTCCAGTCTTTTTTTCTGTTATGGTTCGTATCTGAGTCCTTCGTCGCCGATCACCGTGAGGATGGCCCGGTAAATGGCGTCTTCTTTCGTCAGCTGCATGCCGTGCATCATCTTCATGGCATACCTGGCCATATTGATCCCGTCCCGTACGGAATAAACCTCGTCCGCCATGTGAGCCCGCTGCAGAAAATCGACCATATAGTTCAGCACATCCTCTTCAGCGAACGGCAGGTTCTCTTTCAGAATCAGCAGCTCATCTTCTCGATCAGGAAAGTCAATGAAGATTTGGGGTTGGAGCCTGGAATGGATATATTCGGGAATCTCGTAGGTTGATGCATCCTCATTGATGGTGACCACAAACCTGAAGTTGGGATCAGCCGGAATCGTCAGGCCCGTAATGATAGATTCCACATATCGCCGGTCGTCCAAAAGGGGTGCCAGAGAGGCCCAGGATTTCTCGCTCATCCGGTTTCCTTCATCCAGGATACATACCCCACCCCGAATCACGGCTGTGACGAGAGAGCTGGCAGCGTATTTGACCTTGCCGTCAGCGCCCATTACAGGGGTGATGATCAGGTCTTCAGGGCGGGTGTCCATGGTGGCCTGAAACAGGTAAATTTCCCGGTTCAGCTGTTTGGCAGCAGCGTACCCGAGGGTTGTTTTCCCGACCCCGGGCTTTCCGATCAACCGCGGATTGAAGGGAACGTCCGTGCTGTCAATAACCATCCACGCTGCCATGACCTGCCGAATGAGTTCTTTCTGTCCGACCCACTTCAAAGGAAGTTCTGCGGGATGGGCCAACATGATTTCCGTTGAGCCGATTGTGATAGTTTCACAACTCTGGGACTTTATCATCATTGCCTTTCGTCCATATATCGCTACGACGCCCGAGTCTAAACCAGCGTTGATGCAATGTCAATGACCACCCCAAGCCCGGATCCACCGTCTGTCAAGTTTGCCGGAGATTGAAGCTCTCAGACCTAAACGTCCGAGAGCTTCCCGGTAAGGGATCTTTCTGATTTCAGATAGCTTCCCATACGCCCGACCAAGGTCGGGCGTATGGGAAGCAGGCCGGTCACGGAGGTGGGTGCGCCGACGTACTAAGGTACTTCAAGTGCCCACCAACAAAGAAGATCCGGTGAAATCGGCAGACCCGAAGGGCCAAAAAAAACGAAGGAAAGAATAGCCTAGCAACTAACTCGGCAAGGTGACAGATTTCGACGGCCCTGCTCTGAGATAACCCATTGCAATGGTATTGATTATTGTTGGTCCTTCGTTTTTTTGGCGGTGGATTTGGGCTGTGTTGCGGGTTACGAGTTGCGAGTTGGTATTGGTCGGTAGCCATTGACTAATGTACAATTTTCAATATTCAATCGTTATAAGTCCGTCCTCGCACCCAATCTGCTACTTAAACAGATTTTTTGCAACTCTCCCCAGCTCCCCGAGGTGCTCCACCACATGGATGCCGCCCTGGCGCATGGCAGCAATCTTCTCACCCGCAGTGCCCGAACCTCCCGATATGATGGCACCGGCATGTCCCATACGTTTGCCCGGAGGAGCAGTCAATCCTGCAACAAATCCCAGTACGGGCTTGCTGAAGTTATCCCCGACAAACTGGGCAGCCGTCTCCTCATCGCTCCCACCGATTTCTCCGATCAGGACGACACCTTCTGTCTCTGAGTCCTTGTCAAACAGCTTCAGCATATCCACAAAGGTAGAGCCGATCACGGGATCGCCGCCGATCCCGATACATGTGCTTTGTCCCAGACCATTTTGGGTCAACTGGTTGACCACTTCATAGGTGAGGGTGCCGCTTCGGGAAACCACGCCAATGGAACCTTCTTTGTGAATCTGCCCTGGCATGATGCCAGCCTTACATCGACCGGGCGAGATCACTCCCGGGCAATTTGGACCGATGAGGCGGCAGTTGCGGCGCTCTAAGAAAGGGATGACTCTCAACATGTCACGGAGAGGAATCCCCTCCGTAATGCAGACAATCAACGGAATGCCCGAGGCAGCGGACTCCATTACGGCGTCGGCCGCAAAAGGGGCCGGTACGAAGATGAGGCTTGCATTTGCCCCGGTACTGTCAACAGCATCGCGAACAGTGTTGAAGACGGGTGTCCCGTCCACGTCCTGTCCACCTTTACCAGGCGTGACCCCGGCCACAACATTCGTGCCGTACGCAACACACTGCGCGGTATGAAAACTCCCCTCCTTGCCGGTCATCCCCTGTACAACAAGGCGAGTGTTTTTGTCGACTAGTATGCTCATGCTTGTTTCGTTATCCGTTCACCGTTCACCGTTGGCTGGTTGGGCCCGTTGAGCCGGTTTTCGTCGGCATAGTGCATGGCGCATAGGGCATAGCGTTTCTTCTTTCACGCTCTGCGCTCTGCGCTTTGCGCTATGCTTTATCACTCCGCATTCCGAATTGCGCCTGACGGCTTGAGAACATTACCCCATTCCGCATTACCCTGCAATTCCTTTCACTTTCTCGGCGGCGTCGGCCATGCTATCGGCCACGACAAAGTCGAGGTTGGACTGGGCGAGGATGTTGCGCCCCTCCTCCACATTGGTGCCGTCCAGACGCACCACGACCGGCACATCGATCTTCACCTTTGAGGCTGCCTCGACAACTCCTGTGGCCAGCACGTCACATCTCAATATGCCGCCGAATATGTTGATCAGGATCCCTCGTACATTTTTGTCCTTTAATATGATTTCAAAGCCCTTGGTCACCATTTCTGTGGTGGCACCCCCTCCAACATCCAGAAAATTCGCCGGGCTGGCTCCAGCCTGCTCGATTAGATCCATGGTGGCCATGGCCAGCCCTGCCCCATTGACCATGATTCCGAGATCACCGTCCATCCGAATGTAGTTCAGGCGGTGGAGTGAAGCCTCAACGTCGAGTGGATCCTGCTCGTCCGTGTCTTCCAGTTCCATAAGGTCCTTGTGGCGAAACAAAGCGTTGTCATCAAAGTCTATCTTGGCATCAAGGGCAACGAGCTGCTTGTCCTGCGTAGCGACCAGCGGGTTTATCTCCACCAGTGTGCAATCCAAAGACTCAAATAGCCGGTAAAGCTGAGCCAGGATTCCCACGCCGGCACGGATGAAGCCTGCGTCTATCCCCATGCCGAAAAGAAGATTTCGGGCCTGATAGGCCTGAAGCCCTATGCCCACATCGATCCACTCCCGCACGATTTTCTCCGGATGGCTGGCTGCCAACTCCTCGATCTCCATGCCCCCCTCGGAACTGGCCATCATGACCGGGCATTGCCTGGTGCGATCAACGGTTATTCCTACGAAGAACTCCTGCGCAATCGCAACCCCCTGCTCCACCAGTACTTTGTTGACCTGCTTGCCCTGCGGCCCTGTTTGAGGCGTGACAAGGGTCATGCCAAGCATCTCTTCGGCTATGTTCTCCACGGCGTCAGGCGTGTCTGCAACGCGAACCCCTCCCCCTTTTCCGCGGCCGCCGGCATGGATCTGGGCCTTGAGCACCCACTTATCCCCCCCGCTCTCCTCGGCAATTCGCCTGGCTTCTTTGGCATCTCTGACCACAGAACCTTGGGGCACGGGGATCGAGAATTCAGATAAGATCTTCTTGGCTTGGTATTCGTGTATTTTCATTTCTACTTAGCCTGGAGAAAGAAAAAACATTATCACGCCTCTTCATAAGGCGCAGCCGCAAAACACGAAAGGAAAGGAAAAACACGAAATTTCATTCTCTTTTTTTCGTGCTTTCGTCGTCTTTTCGTGCTTTGCGGCATGCGCCTTGAACAGAAGCGTGATTGTCTTCTCTTTTCTATCTCTTGTCCTTTCTCATCTTTTTGCTTGAGGCACCTTGAACATCACACCTCAGAGCCTACATGTTGATGGGACGCTCTATCATCGTGCCCATCTTTCTTCCATTTATCTCGTCGATAGCGGCACCGAGGGCCTGAAGCAGCTCAATCTTGTCTTCACCTCGGACTTTGAGACTATGGTGATCTTTCAGCTCAAAATAATAGAGGTTTTTCAGCTTCCTGATACCCCCCAGATACTTGTGGATCTTCCAGTGGGTATCCACAGGCAAGGTGGTATTTCTGAAAACCGACAAGAAGCCGTAATGAATCTGCAGACCCTTTGGGCTTACCGTGACCGCGCTGAACCCCCATAGGGGGCCATTAAAGAACCATACGGCGATACAGGTCCAGACAACCGCAACAACCGTGTACTTAAGCTGCTTTCTCCACAGGAAACGGATCAGGACTGTCACAATGATGGCACCAATGATCCCCATGATGACGTTTTGCACCATAACGGATCGAATGAAAAACGTTTGAGCTTCCATACTTAGCCTGTCTCCTGGGAAATGAGGAATCTCGTTCACGTATCATCCACTCAGTGCACTGTCAAACGAAAATGAGGATGTCCTTCAAACGCCATGCACGATACCTGCGAAATGCTGCAAGGATGGTTCCGCAGCACCCTGACAAGCAAAGCCTCTCCTCCCTCAAATAGGGGACGTCCATGACATTTTAACATTCTATCCATGGCAAGGCTTTCCCGGTGGAGAAAGTCAATATTTCATGGACGTCCCCCATTTTCGTTCTATTAGGGCAAGTTGGCCGTTTGAAAAATCGTGTTTTCGCCCTCTTCCAGACCCCGTTTCGAGCAAGATCTCCTCAAAAAAAGATTGACCAGAAGGGGCCTTTATGGTAATAGGCCGAGGCACTTTTGATTGCATACTTGGTTCCTTGAAGACGATTAGTCTTTAAAAAAACTTATGCTTCCGGGTGAGTCTTAAATACTGCGGAAACAAGAGGGAGGAGGATCTTTCATGCGAATACACAAGACGCTACTGCCAGTCCTTGGAACTGTTTTACTGACCTTTGTCGCTTCACTCGCCTTTGCAAGTGGTGGGGGAGGGGGGAAAACCGACGGGATGGTTCATATCGAAGGGGGAGAGTATGTGACCATTGCGGGCACGATACTTGATTCCCACAAAGAGCCGGTCGGAGAGGCGGTGATCGAAATCGAGATGGATGGCCATCCCATCACTGAGGTTGAGACAGCGGGTAACGGTCACTATCTGGCCGAGTTCATGGTCGAAAGGGGTGCCCTGCACACGGGAGAGATTGAACTGAAGGTCTACAAGACGAGCTTTGAGAAAAAGACCGTGCATGTAGCCGGACATGACTTCGCTAAGAAGGGGGACCACTACTACGTTGCCGAGGAAGTTATGCTCGACCGGCACCTCGGTCCGGCCTTCTGGATCTCGACGGTGGTCTTTGTCATTGCATACGCTCTGATTGCGTTTGAACTCCTGCACCGTACCATTGCTGCCATGCTGGGCGCGGCCCTCATGATGTGCCTTTCATACACAATTGGGACAATCAACCCCGAGTTTCGCATCTTCTCTTTTCATAGCGCTATCGCTTCCATTGACATGAATGTTGTCTTTCTCTTGATGGGCATGATGATCATTGTGGGTGTTTTGAAAAATACAGGCGTCTTTCAATGGTGCGCCTATGTCTCCTACAAATTGGCGAAAGGGAAGATCTTTCTATTGACAGTCATCTTGATGACCTTTACGGCGGTCGCTTCAGCCTTTCTGGATAATGTGACCACCATGCTGCTTCTCACGGGTGTGGCTATTGAAATCGCGCTCTCGTGTAACCTTAATCCACTGCATCTGTTGATACCGCTGGTTCTGGCTTCCAATGTCGGGGGCACATCTACCCTGATTGGAGACCCGCCCAACATCATGATTGGCTCCTATGCCGGCCTTACCTTCATGGATTTTGTGATTGCCCTGGCGGTTCTGTGCGTGGTCGCCATGGGCGCCATGTTTGTTTTCACCAAACTGTGGTGGGGCAAGGCTTATGCAAAGTCTCAGGCATCGGTGGCCAATGTGGCGGAATTTACTGCTGAGCTCAAGGAAAAATACAAGATCTACGACGCCACCTTGCTCACGTACGGTCTCATCATCCTGGCTTTTACCATCTTCCTCTTCCTTTCCCACGGGTACTGGCACATGGAGGTAAGTATTGCGGCCCTGACCGGCGCCAGCTTCCTGTTCACCGTGGGTATTGTGACCAAGAAGGTGGACATGCTCCACTTGATTGAAAAGGACATTGAGTGGCCAACCCTGATGTTCTTCATCTTCCTGTTTGTCCTGGTTGGTGCGGTAGAAGAAGCCGGACTCCTTGCCGTTGTTGCCGACTGGATTCTGAATGTCTCCCAGGGAAACTTCTACCTTGCCATGACCATGATTCTCTGGGTGGCGGCGATCATGTCCGCCTTTGTAGACAACATCCCGTTTACAGCCACCATGTTGCCGATTGTGGCCTATCTTACCAAGGTTATTCCGGGCTCTGAAAACACCCTGTGGTGGGCACTGGCACTCGGGGCCTGCTTCGGAGGCAATGGAACCATTATCGGTGCTTCAGCCAATGTTGTCACCATGGGTATTGCCGAGTCCAAGGGGTATAAGATATCCTTTATAGGCTTTATGAAACCGGCCTTTCCGTATATGCTTATCAGTATCGCCATCTGTCAGGCCTGGCTCATGATCTTCAGGCCCGGCTAGAATTCGGCATATACACTGAAACCAAAAAAGAAGCCCGATCTCAACAGAGGTCGGGCTTTTTCACTGCGCGGCAGGTGGGCGGGGATAAACCCCGCCCCTACGAAAGAATATAAAAGACGGGGTGTGGCCCCGCCTCATAAACATCGTGCTATGTTGTTTTCCCGGCTGTGTCGCTTATGCATAATGCTGGCCGGTGAGCTTTTCGATTCTCTTCTCTACTGGCGGATGGGTGCTGAAGAGGTTCATCATGCTCTTGCCCGAGAGGGGGTTCATGATAAACATGTGGGCTGTGGATGGCTGGGCCTTCATGGGAATACGCTTCGAAGCCAATGATATCTTCTCGAGGGCCTTGGCCAGGCCGTATGGGTTTCCCGCATAAGAGGCACCTGCTGCATCAGCCGCATATTCCCTGGAACGGGATATCGCCATCTGAATCAACATGGCTGCAATGGGAGCCAGGATGGACATAGCAATAAGCCCGATCACGCCGCCCCCATCATCATCACGACCCCCGACCCCGCCAAACAGCGCGGCCCATCGTGCCATGTATGCAATCATCATGACGGCGCCGGCCATGGTCGCTGCAATGGAGCCAATCAGAATATCCCGGTGCTTCACGTGAGCCAACTCATGGGCAAGTACGCCCTTTAGCTCCTCTTCGCTCAGGAGATTTAGTATCCCCTGGGTGACTGCCACCACCGCGTGCTCGGGATTTCGGCCAGTGGCAAAGGCGTTTGGAGATTCAGAAGGCATGATGCAGATCTTGGGCATGGGGAGACCCGCCTGCTGGGTTAGTTGTCTGACCCAGCGGTGCAACTGCGGAGCCTCAGTCTCGGAGACCGGTTTGGCCCGGTAGAGCTTCAGTACAATCTTATCAGAGAACCAGTAGCTCCCAAAGTTCATGATCACGGCAAGGAAAAACGCAATGACCGTTCCCTGCCGTCCCCCCAGCAAGTTGCCGATAATCATGACGAGGACAGTCAGCCCCGCCAAAAGTACTGCAGTTCTTATGGTGTTTCCCATGGTAACCCCTCTTTCGAATGCGGGAATGTTTTGCGCCAGGGTTGCGCCTAACGGCTTGAAAAGAGGCACTTCGTGCCAAGCCGCAAGGCGCAATTCAGAATGCGGTGATGTTCTCAAGCCGCCCAGTCTTCGCATAAAGCTACGCCACGGCAAGCAGGCGCAATGAAAAGAATGTCCACCATCTTTCCATCCATCATCGGAAGGACTTTAATCATTCTCTAATGCATGTCAAGCTGCAGCTCTTGTTCCTTACTCAGAGGTGAAAACGATCTTTCCCTTATCTACGTCACCCAGGATATGCCCCCCGTCACTGAAATGACCTTCAAGTATTTCCATGGCCAACGGGTTCTCCACGTGTTTCTGGATGGCCCGCTTCAAGGGCCGCGCCCCGTATGTCGGATCATAACCTTCCCTGGCCAAAAGGGCCTTGGCTGCCTCTGACAATTCGAGCGTCAGGTGTTGCTCGTCAAGCCTCTTCTGTACGTGCTTGAGTTGAATATCCACAATGGCATTTAGCTGCTCGGGTGTGAGGTTTTGGAAGATCATAATGTCATCGATTCGATTCAGGAACTCCGGATTGAAGCTCGCTTTAAGCGCCTCCATGACCCGCTTTTCCATCTCTTCGCGCTGATCAACACCCAATTCCTGGATCCATTGGCTTCCCACATTCGAGGTCATGATAATAATCGTATTCTTGAAATCAACGGTACGGCCCTGACCATCCGTCATCCGGCCGTCGTCCAGGATTTGTAAAAGGGCGTTAAAGACATCCGGATGGGCCTTTTCAATCTCGTCAAAAAGGACCACTGAATAAGGCCGACGCCTGACCGACTCAGTCAGCTGTCCACCCTCCTCATAGCCGACATATCCGGGAGGGGCGCCGATGAGTCGCGAGACGGAGTGTTTTTCCATATACTCAGACATGTCAATCCGAACCATGGCCTGTTCGTCATCAAAGATGAACTCAGCCAAGGCCTTGGCGAGTTCTGTCTTACCAACGCCTGACGGTCCCATGAAGATAAAGGATCCGATGGGCCGGTTGGGGTCTTGAAGACCCGAGCGTGAGCGTCTCACCGCATTGGAGACCGCCACAATCGCCTCGTTTTGGCCTACAACCCGTACGCTAAGGCGATCCTCCATGTGAATGAGCTTCTCCCGTTCTCCTTCCATCATTCTGGACACGGGGATGCCCGTCCACAAGGAAACCACTTCGGCTATGTCCTCGTCATCCACCTCTTCTTTGAGCATCCTTCGATTTGACTGAAGCTCAACAAGTTTTTCGTTGGCTTCCTCGAGACGCCTCTTCAGGTCGGTTGTGACCCCGTATCGAAGTTCTGCAGCACGGGCCAAGTTCCCTTCCCGTTCGGCCTGTTGCTCCTCGACACCGACCCGCTCGAGCTCCTCCTTTACCTCACGAATGGCCTGAATGGCCTCTTTCTCGTTGTGCCAGTGGGCCTTCATCTCCCGGCTCTTTTCCTTCATAACCGCGAGGTCTTCTTCGAGCTTGGCCAATCGCTCTTTCGATGCCTGATCGGTCTCCTTCTTGAGAGCTTCCCGTTCGATCTCGGCCTGGACGATTTTGCGCTCGACCTCGTCAATCTCAGCGGGCATGCTGTCAATCTCGATTCGGAGCCTGGAAGCAGCCTCGTCAATCAAATCGATGGCCTTGTCCGGCAAGAACCGATCCGAGATGTAACGGTTGGAAAGCATGGCTGCACCCACTATGGCAGAATCCTTGATGCGCACCCCGTGATGGACTTCGTATTTCTCTTTGAGGCCTCTGAGGATGGAGATCGTATCTTCAACGCTGGGTTCCTGCACGAGAACGGGCTGAAAGCGCCGCTCCAGGGCGGCATCCTTTTCCACATACTTCCGGTACTCATTCAATGTGGTCGCTCCAACGCAACGCAGGGTGCCTCGGGCCAGTGCGGGCTTGAGCATGTTTGACGCATCAACGGACCCCTCAGCCGCCCCGGCCCCGACCATGGTGTGAAGTTCGTCAATGAACATGATGATTTCGCCCTCTGCCGCCTCGACCTCCTTTAGGACGGCTTTCAGGCGGTCTTCAAATTCTCCGCGGTACTTTGCGCCCGCAACCAGGGAGCCCATGTCGAGGGCAACCAGGCGACGGTTCTTGAGTGTTTCTGACACATCGCCGTTTACGATGCGCTGGGCCAGTCCCTCCACAATGGCTGTCTTACCCACGCCTGGCTCGCCAATGAGGACCGGATTGTTCTTGGTGCGTCGTGAAAGAACCTGCACCACGCGCCGGATCTCTTCATCCCTCCCGATCACCGGGTCGAGCTTTCCGAGACGGGCAAGGTCTGTCAAGTCCCGGCTAAACCGTTGCAGGGCCTGATACTTTTCCTCAGGGTTGGGATCGGTGATGCGCTGCGTTCCTCGAATGTCCAGAAGGACCTTCAGGACCGTCTCCCGGGTCACGCCGGCACCGGCCAGGATGCCTGCCGCCTCTGTTTTCTTTTCCTCCGTCATGGCCACCAAGATGTGCTCTATACTCACATATTCATCTTTCATCTTGGCCGCCTCGGCAAACGCGCTATCCAGGACCTTTTTCGTGACCGGCGAGAGATAGACGTCTCCTATTGCAGCCCCGCTCACCTTGGATTTCCGGTCGAGGGCATCCGTGACCTCACGTAAGACCCCTTCGGGAGATGCCCCCAACTTCTGAAGGATGGAACGCACAATTCCCTCGGACTGTTCCAGCATCACCCGCAAGAGATGCTCAGGCTCAATCTGCTGATGTCCCAGCTGGCCTGCCAGGGCCTGGGCCCCTTGAATCACTTCCTGAGATTTGATGGTTAGTTTGTCAAATCGCATGTTCTTCTCCTGTTATAGTCTCATCGTATGTTTAATGGATTATTGTCAATTCCCTAACAACATAAGGATGTTATGTGAGTTGTCAAATAGTGGCCGGGGCTCTAATATGGTAATAGGGAGCAGTGGCCTGATAGCCGTCATGCCGGTTGCGGGTTGCGCGTTACGGGTTGCTCAATTCTGGCTGACTAATCATCAAGCCTCAATGTTCTTGGTAGTCCACCACCCCAAGCTTTGTGTGTGTCAGTGGTACGCCTTTTCTGTTATTGCACCGCTTCTTCCGTCATTTCGATGGTTGTTCCGTCATTTCGACTTGTCCGCCGAAGTCTTGACGAAGGCGGAAGGGAGAAATCTTGACCTTTAAGCGTGTTGCACAGCAAAGATTTCTCCCTGGCCCAGACCGGGATTTACCAGTCAGTAGTTCATAATAAGCAAGGCGCCCCTGGCCCAGACCTGGATGCCTGGCCTAGCTGCTTATTCGTAGTTGAAGCGCCAGGGCAGGCAGGGCGGGCCCTTCGCTGAAAATGACAGAGGACCACTAGGGGACGTCCATGAAATTATTACATTCCATCACTGGCACGGCTTGGGGGCCTAAGAATGTTAATATTTCATGGACGTCCCCTAGTTGCGCTATTTAGCTTCACCACACGGAATACACAGGCGCCGGCCATCTTTCTCCACCATCCGGGTGGACATGGTCATTTCACGGCACTCGGCACATGACTCAGAAGAGGCCATGGGGGCATAGGGAGGCTCGGGAAGTTCCACTGCTGTGGTATCAAAGACTGCATCAAAGGGCTTGGAAACAAGGTCAAGAGATTTGAGAAATCGTTGGCGGCTTTTTTGTTCTGTCGTAGCCTTGCCGGCGGCAACGGCTGCCTCGAGACTGCCAAACTCTTCCTGGTACTCTCCTTGGTACTCGTATTGAACCTTACGTGAAAAACGAAACGCCCGCCTGTCAGATCGGTTCAGGACAGTAAAAGCGTTCTTGCCATAGTTCTTGATGATGAGATTTCCTTTGCCGGCAGTGGTGCCAAGTAGAACCTGTAAGGCGTCAATGGCACATGTGTCATTCTCGCTGATGGCAACAACCTCTTCATCACCGGATCGATGAAGACCAAGG
>JAQBAU010000113.1:0-14229 GCA_032126655.1 Desulfobacterales bacterium | reverse complement strand
GTTGGATATTGGAACTAGTTTGGGGGAATTATTGGATGAACTTGCGCACCTGAGAAATAAGCGTTTCAGCATAGGGATTTACGATCTTCATCCGGCATCGTTCACAAAATACTTCGACAGAATCATGTCTTTCTGTGAAGTGGGCGGTCTTCACTATCTTTATGTCCCAATACAGTCAGGTAATGAGCGGATATTGCGATTGATGAACAGGCCATGCAACGTTAACGATCTCAAAGAAAAGTTAATGGAGGTAAAACAATCTAAGAGAGCTTTTCTGCAGACGAGTATCATCGTGGGATTTCCGACGGAGACCGAAGAAGACTTTGAAAATACTGTGAGGTTTCTAAAAGAGGTCGACTTTGATGATGCGTTCATACACTTCTATACCGACATGCCGAAGACGAAGTCATCAAAACTAGCGGGGAAGGTAAGTAAGGATAACATGTCAAGGAGGATGGGTAGAATATCTGAGGCGGGTATTAGACATAATGTTGGCCGAACTAGACATGAATGGGAAAATATCCCGATATGAGAATGCGTCTTGTCGTGAGGTGTTGTGTTTGCTCGGCCGATCAACAATAAACGTGACAAGGTAAGAATAGGAAACGGACTTGTAGATATTAGCGCATTTGACTTTTTGCGTATGAAATTGTGGCTTGTGGGATACTGCAGGATGTGGCAAGTTGTAGATACGTTATTATCGAATCTGGCCAATTCTATTGCACGAGACGAGGTGTGCCCCTTAAACGTGTAGCAAGGAGGAAGTTTCATGAGTTCCACAGTCCGCTTCGTTTTGATTGCCTGTTTTGGTGTAGTACTCTTCCTGGGAATGTTGACCGAGGTCTACGCTGAGGAGAGAAGGCTCATAAAAGTGTGTGATCCCTTTCCGGAGATTCCCCTGAAGGCTCCTGATGACCCTAAAGATACAGCCTATTTAGGGATCTCCGAAAACAAGAGCTTCACCATCAAAGACATCAAGGCCGATCTTGTTCTGGTTGAGATTCTGAACGTCTATTGTGCGAGTTGCTGGAGACAGGTTCCCATATACAATAAACTGTATTCTCTTATTGAATCCGACCCCGAGACCAAGGGACGGATCAAGATGGTGAGCGTTGGCGTTGGGAACCAGGATTGGGAGGTCAAATACTTTGTCGAACAGTTTGAGGTGCCCTTTCCTGTATTTCCGGATCCTGACTTCGTCATGCACGAAGCCATTGGAGGGAGCTGGACCCCCTTTTCCATCCTCGTTAGGCAGTACCCAACAGGCAAAACCGGGATCGTCGCCAGCACCCACTTAGGTGTACAGTACGAGCAGGACGAGGTCTTTGCCGAGATGCGATCACTGTTGGATGTAGATTTGGCCACGCTTCGAGAGAAGGGGAAGAAATGCGAAGCCAAGGTCGTGTATGTCAAGCCTGTCCTCACAGAAGAAGAACTACAGGCCAGAATAAAGGGAGCATTTGCACACGAAGGGAAGGATCTAAGCCGATTTGAAAAGGTTAAGCTTGCAAGCGGTGGGGAGGTTTATACAGCGGTGGTTCAGAAGGATGGAAAAGAATCTCGCCTCTTTGCCGGGGTCATAAGTCGACCTCCTCCGTGTGACGTGTGTCATGATGTCCATTTCATCTACGTATTTGACAAAACAGGGGAGGTCCTGGAGTTTGATCCTATTCAATTGACAAAGAAGGGGAATATAGATTTTAGCAAGGCAGATGTAGACAAGATCCGGAAACGAGTTGTGGGCAAGTATATTTTTGAGCCGTTTGTATTTGATGCGAAGGTGGATTCGGTCACTTATGCTACGATTACGTGTGCAGTCATTTTCAAGGGCCTCAACGAGGGACAGTCTCTCTTCAAGGAACTTCAACAACAAGGGTTGATTTAGGGAGGAAGGAGGACGGCGATGAATCGCATACTTAGGGTCACAGTGGCAACCATAGCCCTGATAGCTGTTTCGGCTATGATGGGAAAGGCCGAAGACCGCAAGGGTCCCAGCTGGCACAGGCGGCAAGCCCGTGACAAAATGGGGGGTGTTCCGGAGGAGATCCTGAAACTTCAAAGTCTCGAGAAAGTCCAACCCCCTTCGATCGATGCTGCCGTGGCTATAGCACTGAAGGCAGCGGACGAAGCCGCGCGAGAGTTGATTGACCTGAACTTCCACAAGGGGAAGCGCATCACTGTTCCTGACGACTTCAAAACGATCCAGAGCGGGATCGACGCCGCTGAGGCTGGGGATATTGTCATCGTCAAACCGGGAACGTACTTCGAGTTGATCGAAATGAAGGATGGCGTAAAGCTGGTCTCCGATTCAGCAAAGGGTGGAGATGAGCTTGTGGCTGTGGAAGACGCACGAATGAAGCTTCCCCGCCGGACAATGCGGACGATTATCGACGGCTCAAAATCAAAAACGTCACATCACGGCATGATCGATTTCAACCCGGGTGTCGGCCGAAAGACGATTGTTGATGGGTTCACGATCCGGAATCTGCCCATGCAGGATCACCACATCCCGGGACATGCCCATGCTGTCAACGTGCGGGGTGCAAGCCCGGTCATCATGAACTGTTACGTGCTGAAGAATGGAAGTACGGGCATAGGAACTCATGTTGTATTTTCGGATCAGGAAAGCAGAATGTCAGGGCGGGACTTCCGCTGGGAGAACGTGCGGCACAGGGCTGAAGGAGTCACCTACCGAAACATCATTCGCGAAAGTGTTGGTCTGGGTATTGGCTGCAACCATTTCTCAGCACCTCATATCCTCGGGAATGAGGTTCTTCTCAATACTGATGTAGAACTGGGTGACGACCCCTCTCCAGGCATGGGGGTGAAGCACGGGGCGGCGCCGACCATTGTAGGCAACATCGTTCACGACAACCCGGGCGGCGGAATCTTAAGCAAGGTAGGCGACCCACAGGGCGCACATGATATCGACAGGCCGACGCATCCGACCGTCATGAAGAACGTGGTGTACCAAAACGGAGCGATCCGGGCGGCAATTTCATGCAATGGAGCCGGGTCCAGAGAGATGCCTGTCCTTTTCATCAATAATTTCATCTATGATGCCGGTTCTGTGGGGATCGGCGTTTCTGGCGGCGCTGTTTGTATTGTTGAAGAGAATATTGTTTCAGGCACTGCGGATCCGGGTATTGTGGTCAAGGCCGCCACCGCTCTCAAGCTCAACCGCAACAAGGTGACGGGCACGATGGGACCGGGTTTCGTCTTCATGGAAGGTGCCACGGTCGTTGAGATGATAGGGAATGCTGCTGATGGCAATCAGGGTCCCCGGTTCATGCTTCGTGACGGTACCATCGCCGGCCATGATGGCTAGGTCCTAGTACCCCGCAAAGAGTCATCCCCCTCCAGGATATCGGGAGTTTCGGGATTCCCTTGTTCATCCCAACCCCTGAGGCGATAATAGTCAGACACCATCTTCTCAAGTTCGGCTTCGCTGATCCGGTGGCCGCCCTTGAGCGCCTCGCGATGGAGTCTTTTTGGAAGCCGGTCATCCTCCCTTTTCAATCCTTCGCGGATATTGAACCTACGGACGATGTTTGAGATGTTGGCGCTCATCTCCTTAAGCTTCTTCTTGTCGGCCTTGATGCCCGTGACCCCCTTCACGGTCTCACACAGGGCGTCCCACGGATAAAGATCGCGAAAGAAACGGCACAGAATCAAGGCATCAAAGAGGGTGAGGCGGTCTTCAAAATCCACAAACATGGCCGCTTTGCCTTCAATGGCATCCGGATCGATCATCCCCGAGAGTTCGGGTTTGTAGAAGGTCGCCCTCAAGTGGCATGCTCCACGGTCAGACGTGGCATACCCGAGCCCCACACCCTTCAGGACTCTGGGGTCATAGCCAGCGGGCTCAAGACCTTTGACATGAACCGCTATGTCTTGCAGGCCCCATTCTTCGGAAGCCTGCTTAATGCCCTGAGCAAGCAGAGCCCCTATGCCCTTTCGGAAGGCGATTTTCTTCAACAACTCCGCAATTGCATCTACCTGTCCATAGTCTATGGTGTCGCCGATCTTGCCTCGACGGGCAGCTTCGATGGTCAGGCCGCAGAGGTTTCCAGCGGTAATCGTGTCCATCCCAAGTCGGTCACAGATGTCGTTGAGATAAGCAATTTCCTCAATGCTGTCGATGAGACAAAGCCCCCCAAAGGCGTAGATGGTCTCGTATTCGGGCCCTTCGAGTCGCAGTCCGGCATGACGTCCGGACCGGACTCTAGTCATCCGACCACAGGCCATGAAACATTTCAAACAAGCACGGGGCTTCACGTCACAGCGTTCGTGGAGGGCCTCAGCACTGATCTGCCGCCACTTTTCATAGGTTCCTTCTGACCAGTAGCGCGTTGGAAAACCGCCTGCTTCATTCACCGTCTTAACCAGCATGGGAGTGCCCTTGCTCTTGTAAGCGGCTACCTGTGGGTGCTCCTTTGCTTCAGCAGTCAATTGCTTGGCAAACGTGCGAACCGCTTGCCTGTCGGCCAACTTTCGCCTGCGGTCGCCCTGAAAAACGATTGCCTTGAGTTTCTTGCTTCCCATGACACCCCCGGCACCGGTCCGGCCCGCAGAGCGCCAGTAGTCGTTTTCTATGACCGAAAAACAAACCTGATTCTCTCCCGCCGGGCCTATGACTATGGCCCCGGCACGAAATTTTCGGTCGCTTCTCTTCCCGGCAAACCGCTTGACCGCCTCATCCTCACTTTGATGGGTATCCATTCCCCAAAGGTTGCCGGCATCATGAAAAGCGACGCCCTGGGGATCAATTACCAGGACCGTGGGGGTCTTGCTCTTTCCCTTGATGACCACAGCATCATATCCGGCTGCATCTATGGCCTCGGGCACTCTCCCTCCTGCATAGGATTCAGAGTAGAAGTGGGTCTGAGGGGATTTGGTGAACACCCCGTATCTGGATGAGCCCCAGACCAGGCTCCCGCATACGGGCCCGGTTGCAAAGATGAGGTGATTCTCCGGACTCAATGGATCCACCCGGGCCGGGTTCAAGGTCAGAAGGAGGTGGGATGCGAGTCCTTTTCCGCCCAGAACCCCACTCAGAATGTCCACATGAGGGGATTCAACACGAAAACTTCGACGCGTCAGGTCTATGAATAAGATACGGTTATAGAATCCAAACATGGACGTCCTCTATAGCCGTTGTCAAAAACATGTTCCGTTTACTGTAATCTTTATGAGTCGGCAGGGGGTATTTCTTTTTGAAGTCAGGATTCCCTGACAGGTTTCAGAGAAGTGATGACGGACACAATCCGTACAGAACCCAATTACATTTGATATGGTCCGGGCAGATCTTTCACGATGTCGGCAGGTTTCCATATAGCGAGGCGCCGTTTTTCCTACTCTCCCTCAATATCGACGATCTCAAGCTCCTTTCCTGATACAAGCATCACCAGCGCCCCACCGCACTGAGGACAGAGAAACAAGTAGTTGTCTATTTCAAAGTCAGCATCACAGTCCTGGCAGTGTCCTGTCAGGGGGACCATCTCCATGTCAAGGTGCGCTCCTTCGGCCAGTGTGCCCTGCGAAATAACCTCAAAAGAGAAGCTGAGAGCCCTGGGTACGACCGTGGAAAACTGTCCTATGCGGAGACGTACCTGGTTGACCCGGAGAAGTCCGTGCTTTTCGCTTTCGTCCCGGACAATTCTGAGGAGGCTTTCAGCGATTGCCAGTTCATGCATTAATCGAGGAATCCCTCCTCAATGGTGATCTGGCTCTTGCCTCGAAGCCAACCCAGCAATTCTCCGAGCGTCCTTTGACGTTTCTGGCGCAGAAGATTAGATGTGAACTCCGATTTCTTGTTCTCGAATTCCTTTGGATCGGCTTCCTGTCGGCCTTTTAAGTGGATAACGTAGTATCCTTGGTTCCCCATGAGCACTGAACCGGGAAACGGCTTTGAGGAGCTCAGCAGAAACGCCGCTTCAAGGATGTCCCGTTCAAATCCAATCTCAGGGATTGCCCCTGACCGGCCGAAAAAGTCAGTGGTTTCGGTCGTCAACTTTCGACTTGAAGCCGCCTCCTGAAACGACGCTCCCTCTTTCAGAACATTCAGGAATTCCTCGGCGCCCTTTTTGGCCAGGTCTTTTTTCTTGGCCTGGATCAGGTCTTGCCTGACCATCTCTGTGATGCTTTCCAACGCCGGGATGGCCGCTGGCTCCTTCGCCATGGGTTGAATTATGTAGTATCCATCCGAGAGCTCAAGGGGTTCGCTGACACCGTCTTCGGCGAGAGCAAAAGCTGTTTCGGCAAACTTCTTCGCCTCCTTGATTCCCTTGACCGGTCCATTCTGAGAGAAGAACTCGGTCTGATGGAGAATGAGCTGATTGGTTTTGGCCACATCAGAAATGCTGCCGGCTGCGTAACAGGCTTCATAGATCTCTTCGGCGCGGTCAAGGGCCATTGATTTGCCGGCATCTTTGGCGAGCCTGGCTTTGATCTCCTCAGAAACTTCGGCCAGAACCGGCTTTTTGGCTTCCTGAATTGCCTCGATCTTGATGATATGCCAACCAAAAGGGCTTCTGACAAGGTTACTAATCTCGCCTGTTTTCATGGAAAAGGCAGCTTCCGAAAAGGGCTTTACCATACGATCTTTGGTGAAAAACCCAAGATCGCCTCCCTTTTCTCGACTTCCCGGATCATCGGAATATTTCTCGGCTAACTTTGCGAAGTCCTTTCCTGACTTTGCTTGTGCTAGCACATCCGTCGCCTTTTTCCGAGCCTCCTCGATCACTTCCGGTTCGGCATCAGGTCCTACTTCAAACAAGATATGACGCGCCTTGACTTTCTTGGGGGTGGCAAAGTCTTGTTTATTGAGATCAAAATACGTGAGGACATCTTCCTCAGAAACCGTGGCCGTGGCTTCAAATACCTTGAAATCGAAAAGAAGATACTGGATTTTTACCACAGGGGGGATCTCATATACATTCTTGTGCTCAGAGAAATAGGCTTGGATTTCTTCTTCACTCACCTTGATATTGCTATATTCCTCAGGTTTGAAAACCACATACTCCAGGCTCACTTTTTCATTGAGCCACTTATAGGCCTCCAGGGCCTCGGCTTCTGACACCTTAAGACCACCGAGGTAAAAGCCTTGAATCTTCTCCATGAGAAGTTCCTGTTTCTGACGTTCCTCAAAAATCTCCGGCGTCATCCGGTTATTCATCAAAACGCGCTCGTACACCCTTGGGTCGAAGCGGCCATTTCTCTGGAAAGCGGGTTGTTGTTGAATGACTGATAGCAATTCCTTATCGGGCACTTGGAAGTTGAGACGGGCCGCTTCCTGCAGAAGAAGCCGGCGGTGGATGATTTCATCCAATGCCTGTTTTTTGAGATTCAGACTTTGAATGAGTTTTTCGTCCAGCCTGTTGCCAAACTGTCTTTGGTAAGCTTCAAGCATCTGATCATACACACCTCGGAACTCTGCAAGAACGATCGGAGAGCCGTCTACCAGGGCGATCTGGTCAACTCTCCCTTCTCGATAGTTGTAGCCGTACCAGAAAATAAAAACCACGATAATAGCGCCCAGGGTTACTTTAATCAGCCACGACTGGGCGTGTCTTCTCATCAAAGAAAGCATAATAACCTCACCTTTCGAATGCGGTAATGTTCTCAAGCCGTAAGGCGCAATGCGGTAATGTTCTCAAGCCGCAAGGCGCAATTTTAGTTGTCCTCTATAGAAGACCTCACAAAGTTAGTAGAACGACACCAATAGATCTTGTGCGAAAACGGACGCCGGTTTCATCATTGAGACCTATGACTTTTGCTGTCTTGTGAACCGGAGAAGGCCACCCGCGATCAACACATCTTTCGCTCTATCATCTATGTCAACCCGGACCTCAAAGGTCCGCCCTCGGGTTGAGTTCAGGACAGGAAGCGGGCCGCCCTGCTTCAACCGACTTACAATCTCTTCAATGACTACATGGTCACCAGGGTAAATATCCTCAAGGTCCTCATCTGTTACGAAGGTCATTGGGAGAATGCCAAAATTGATGAGATTGGCCCTGTGGATTCGGGCAAAAGAGCGGGCAATCACCCCTTTGACCCCCAGGACCATGGGTGCTATGGCGGCGTGTTCACGGCTGGAACCCTGACCATAGTTCCTTCCCGCAACAACAAAGCCACCGCCGCTATCCTTGGCTCGTTTGACAAAACCAGAATCACGGCGCGAAAACACGTATTCGGAAATGGCCGGTATATTGGATCGCAAGGACATGATGTGGGCACCAGCAGGCATAATGTCGTCTGTGGTAATGTCATCTCCCAGGCGAATCAATACCTCCCCTTCAAGGGTTTCAGGCATGGCCCGGCCCTTGGGCAGAGGCTTGATGTTGGGGCCTCGCATGATTTCGACAGTCTCGGGATGCTCCGAGGGCCTGACAAACAGATGGTCAGTCACGGGAAAGATGTCGGGTACGTCAATCTGAGGAGGTTCACCAAAGGACCTCGGATCGGCAAGTTCGCCCTCCAGAGCCGAAACTGCGGCTACATGGGGGCTAGAGAGATAAAGCTTCGCACTTTCGGTTCCGCTCCTGCCCTTGAAATTCCGATTGAATGTCCTGAGACTCACGCCATCCGTTGGCGGAGACTGTCCGATTCCGATACACGGACCGCAAGCGCATTCAAGGATGCGAGCTCCGGCCTTGATCATATCGTTTAAGGCCCCTGTTTCAGCGAGTGCTGCCAGCACTTGTCTAGAACCCGGTGTAATCACAAGACTCATTTCAGGGGGCACAGACCGCCCTTTGAGGATCGCTGCGACTGCAGCCAGGTCCACGTACGAAGAGTTGGTGCAACTTCCGATCACGACCTGATCCAGCTTCAAGCCGGCGACCTCTCTCGCCGCACAGACCTGATCAGGCATATGGGGTTGGGCTACCATGGGCTCCAGCTCGGCCAAGTCCATTTCCAGAACCGCTGCATACGATGCATCCGGGTCTGGAGACAGAAAGCTGAAATCCTTTTCTCTTCCCTGGGCTTTTAAGAATCGAAGTGTAACGTCGTCACTTGGAAAGATGGACGTTGTGGCACCGGTTTCGGCCCCCATATTGGTAATGGTGGCCCGCTCGGGCACAGACAGGGCAGCTGCTCCAGAACCACCATATTCAAAGATCTTCCCAACACCACCCTTCACGGAGACCATCTGAAGCAACTTCAGGACAATGTCTTTGGCCGTAACCCAGGGAGGGAGTGCCCCTTCCAGCTGCACAAGGACCACCTCCGGGCTGGTCAGGCGAAAGGGGTGCCCTGCCATGGCCATTGCAACGTCAAGGCCCCCGGCCCCGATTGCCAGCATTCCCAGTCCCCCTCCAGTTGATGTATGGCTGTCAGAACCCAAAAGTGTGTCGCCAGGAACGCCAAATCGCTCCAGGTGAACCTGATGTGAAATCCCATTGCCTGGCCCGGAAAAGGTCACTCCGTACTTTGCTGCAAAGGACTTGAGATACCGGTGGTCGTCGCTATTCTGAAACCCGGCCTGAAAGGTATTGTGGTCCACATAACTGACCGAACGTTCAGTGGCAACGGTGGGCACGTCAAGCGCCTCAAACTGGAGGCACGCCATCGTGCCGGTGGCATCCTGGGTCAGAGTCTGGTCAATCGGGAGCTCCAAAGGTTCACCAGGTTTTGGCGGGGAGCCTATCCCATGTCCCTCAAGGATTTTTTCGAAAAGGTTCTTTCCCAACACAACCCCCTTCGTCAGCACAGCCTGCGACAAAAATCAGCCCATCGCAAGTGGATGGGCACTTTTTTCTTAGCACCAAAGCATGACTTCGTCAACGGTGGGTCGGTAGGCGTGATTGCAGATGCCCGGAATTAATAAATGTTCTTAACAACCATTAGGATTTTATGCTAATCGAGTGATTGAACCCATGCCTTGGGACCAAAAACAGGGGAGGCTTGAAAGGAGCGCCCATGAGAATAGTCCGACGTTCATTGCTGGCGATGATTTTGACTTTCAGCATATATGGATGTGCTAATCTGCAAGCCAACAGGGACATCCTCTTTCAAGCGTCAACGATAGACGCCCTTCTTGTCGGCGTCTATGACGGTGACATGACCTTCAAGCAATTGAAGCGTCATGGCGATTTTGGGTTGGGTACGTTCAATGGCCTGGATGGAGAGATGATCGCGATTGATGGCAAATTCTATCAAGTGAAAGTTGACGGCATAGCTTATTCTGTTCAAGATTCTATGAAGACGCCCTTTTCAGTTGTCACATTTTTTGAACCGGACGAATCTTTCACTGTGGATGCAAGACTGAATTACGAGCAGTTAAAGACGTACTTAGACGAGCGTATTCCAACAGAAAATATCTTTTACGCTTTCAAGATGGAAGGCGTTTTCGAGTACGTCAAGACAAGGAGCGTTCCGGGACAGGAGCAGCCCTATCCCCCTCTTGTTGATGTGGTGAAGCATCAGTCCGTCTTTGAGTTTCATGATGTGAAAGGAACCATTGTAGGTTTTCGGGCCCCCGGCTTCGTGCAGGGAATCAATGTTCCAGGCTACCATCTTCATTTCATTACAGAAAATAGAAAAGCGGGTGGGCACGTGCTTGCATGTGAGATGCAGCATGTGGGCGTTGAGCTCGACTTTACGTCAGAGCTGTATGTGGTATTACCCAAGAGTGCCGCATTTGCCGCAGCCGATTTGACAGAAGAAAGGCATAGCGAACTTGAGGCGGTTGAGAAAGATAGAAATACGCAGCATTGAACAAAGTCCGCTCAATACGGAGAGAACATCATGGTTAGTGAAAAAGTACAACTGACTTCCAAGCAAGCAGATGGCTACGTAATTCCGCTCGGGGCGATCAACCTGGTCATGGTGATTACTGACGTTGGGATGGTTGGGTGCGGTGCTTTTGATGTGGAGGCCTTGGACGGTTTTGACTACCCCTCAGCCAGGGTGAAATCAACCACGGGCCGTGGCATTGCTAACATTGATGATCTGCTTGGTGGCGAAGTCAAAGACGCCAACAGGGCAGCAAAGGAACTTGGTGTTCAGGAGGGAATGTCCGGGAGAGAGGCGCTTGACCGGATGTAGCGGCTCAGGCAGCAACCTGTTTCTTTATCCGACTAGGCCCCAACGCTTCTATTTCTTCTTCCATTTCCCTGATGATGCGGGCAAACTCCACAGGCATGTTCGAGGCAATGGTAGCAAACTGGAGGCGTTCCTTTTCCAGGCCAACTTCTTCGAGCATTCGCTGCGTGTCCTCAACACGCCAGTCGGCAAAGGTGTTTCCCCGTAGTGACTTGCAGTTGTCCTTGTGACAGGCAAGGACTAAGACCCCATCAGCACCAGCCTGAAAGGCTGTAAGGATATAATCCACATCCACCTTCCCAGCGCAAGGCACCTTGATCATCTGAAGCCCTTGCGGGAGGGCGTCACCGAACAAGCGAGCCATCTCGGCCGCCTCATAGGCCGAATTCTGACACAGGAAGGCAATGATCCGTGGCGTATCGATCTGTTGCTCTGTGGCGGCAAAGATCTGAGCCTCCATCTGATCATCGGTATACTCCACAAGCTGTATGGCATCCATGGGGCACTCACTCGCGCATATTCCGCATCCTTGGCAGGCCACAGGTGATATGACCGCGCGGTTGTCCCAGTAGATGGCGCCGTGGGGACACATTCTGAAACACGTCAGGCATATGGTGCATTTGCCCCGATGGATCTTTGCTTTTTCTTTGAGTACAGTCTTTTTGCCTTCTCCAAGGAGGTCGCGAACTGCGAGTGCAGCGTTGTGGGCGTCAGCCCACCCTTGAGCCAGGTTAGAAGGGAGCCGGGCAGAACCAATGACGTAGATTCCCTCCCGATTAGACTGTACCGGCAGGCAGTGCACGTTGTCGGACTGGAAAAAGTTTTCAGGATCCGTGTCAATCCTTAAGACGTGTTCCAAATCATAAACCTGTGGGTCAGGGCGGATGGCTTCTTCCACAACGATAACATCGGGCACCAGCGCGACCTCATCGTGTAAGACCCCGTCAAAAAACTCCACGCGAAGACCTGAACCATTCTGGGTAACACGAGGCGGTTCTCTCAGCTTGAAGTAGAGAACCCCTCTTTCCCGGCTTTTTTTGTACAGGGCTTCCAGACCATCTTGGGCAAGTTTGACATTTCCAACCAGTATCGTGGCTTGGGCCTTGCCGGAGTCTTGTATTTCAACGGCACTCCGAATGGCCCGATCCATGACAACTGGATTTCCTTCCTGGCGAAGCCCGACCAGGAATACTATGTCCTTGGCATCATCGCCTAGTAGCAGGTCTTTGTCTTCTGAAGAAGTCAACACCTCTTCAAGCCGGGATTGACTCAGCACCTTTTCACCAGGATTCAGTCCGTATGCCTCAATCATGGAAGCACTTTCAGCCCCCACCGCGACCACGACAGCGCCGATGTCTCTTTCAAGCACAGCGCCGTCTCGCTCCAGCCGGACACGGAAATTCCCGGGGACGCCGGTCAGAGATACAAGGCTGGTTGCGTCCAACACCTCGACCCGTTCATCCTTCTTGACCGTGTCCAGGAGGGAAGAAAACTCTTCATGGGTACTAGCAGTCAGATGATCCGATGATGCCTGATTGCCAATGCCGGTGCCACGGTCTATGAGCACCACCGAATAACCGGTAGAGGCCAGCTCGGAAGCAACCTTGATACCAGTCCATCCTCCACCGACCACAAGTGTGGAGGTATGCATTTGAATCTCTTCGGTCAGGTCTGTTTCAGACAACATGTTTCTTACTTCAGACACGCCATCGCTCCTATGTATTCAGCTACACGCTGGGCTGCCTGGCCTGCTTGGACCATGGAATCAGCAATGTCTTTTGGACCCTGGGCCGTGCCCGCTAAGAAGATGCCTTGCTGGTTGGTAGATGTCCTGTCCAGGGGATTGGCCAAAGCAAAGAATCCCTGTCCGTCGAGGTCAAGATTCAACATCTCTGCCAGGCCGGCATTGCTTGGGCCAGGCATGATTCCCACAGAAAGGACCACGAGATCAAAGGTTTCCTTCACCGAACGCCCGTCTTGTTCGTCTCCATAGTAAAGGGAGAGTTGGTCTTGCTCTCCCTGAAAGATGTCTCCGGGCATAAACCGGACGAAGCGGATGTGGTCCTTACACCGTTCGTAAAACTTGGCGAAATTCTTGCCGCAATTCTGAATGTCCATGTAGAAGATGGAGATTTTCACCTCGGGATCTCGATGGTACATGGCTTCAGCCATGCGCATGGCATACCCACAACACACCTGAGAGCAGAAACCATGCTGAAGTTGGTGATCTCGGCTCCCTACGCATTGGATAAAGGCGACGGTGCGAGGGACCGTTTCGTCCGAGGGACGGACGACCTCCCCTTTCTCACGAAGCATGCGCTCAAGCTCGAGGGCGGTAATCACGTTCCTGTTAATCCCGTACCCGTAGCGGGGTCTGCCTACGGGATTGAAAGCCTCAAAACCACTCGCTACGACGATTGCGTCGGCCTCGCCCGAACCCTCTTCCAAGACTTGACCCAAGCTAATCGCATCCTCCGGGCACTCGTCCTGACAGATCGTACAACTCTTGTCTTTGAAGTACAGACAATGGCTTTCGTCAATGGCATAAAGCGGCGCGTTGTTTTTGGAGTAGCCTCTGACAATTGCGCCTGCGGCAGGGCAGTTCTCAAAACAGAGGCCGCAATTTGTACATTTTCCGGGGTCTATGTAGGGAGGTTTCTGGACAAGATTGTAGGAAAACCCGCCGTTGCGGTTTACTCCTTGCAGCTGTGAACTGAGGTGAACCTTAATCCTGGGTTCCTGGATGACCTCCAGGAGCCTCTTCTCCACCGAGCAGGCACCACACTTCTGGCACTCGTCAGCGGCCTTGCAGCAAAACTGAATGGCATGGCCACCAAGGAAGCGGTCCTTTTCCACCAGTTCCACATCAACATTTAGCCGTGCCAGTTCCCAGGCGGCTGTCAGGCCGGCAATGCCGCCACCAATGACCAGGACCTTCTTGGATGTTTGACCAGGGGAATTCTCTTTAGGACCGTCGTTCAACAATGACTCCGTTCTTCCGGCTTTGCGGGTTAGATCCCGCCCGCCTTCAAGATATCCGGTATCCTGTTCTCATTACCCGGAGCCGTGACATACAGACCGTCACACAGGATTGAACCTTTAATCTCCTTGGCTGTATTGCCCGCAATCTCTATGCATTTTTCCAGATCAGCTCCCTCCATCTGTTCAAGGAGGGCCTCC
>JAQBAU010000112.1:0-8448 GCA_032126655.1 Desulfobacterales bacterium | reverse complement strand
GTTGCATCAGTACCATCGTCGTTAGGCGCGCGTCAATGGGAGATGGGTCAAGAGTTTCTTGAACTAGGCAAAGAGTGTCTTGCCCTTGGTCGCCACCGCAACCCTGGCCACATTGGCCCCGTGATTGCGGGCGGCCTCTGTCCTTTCATCAGGCACCCCGCCCTCTATGGGCTGCATATCTTCAGTCATAGAACGGCCGTAAGGGCCCCAGTGCAACCCTCCCTTGGGGTATCCGGCCGTGTTCTTGGGCAGAGGGACGAGCAGGAGCCCCAGCTCTGCCAGGTTGCTCATCATGGACAGCATGGCAATCTCGCATCCGCCTCCGGAGTTTCCGAACCCGCCACCGGATACAAAGACTGCCCCAACCTTGCCATTCATCTTGTCCTGCATCCACAGCCCGCCGCACACTTGATCGATAAAGCGTTTCACGCGCCAGTCCATGCTGCCCATGTGCACGGGTGACCCCAGAACCAGGGCATCTGCAACCATCACGTCATCACCTGTGGCTTCTTCAGCCGTCTTTAGGGTTGCTTCGGCACCATCCACTGTGGCCACGCCGGCTGCCACGGCCTCGGCCATCTTCTTCGTGCTTCCCCAATCGGTTGCATAGACAATCAATACATTGGCCATTTTGATCCTCCCAATTCTTGGTAGCTGATATTCACCCAATTCTCCAAATCTAAATGAGACGACATTATCTGCACTGAAACTCAACCAGATCAATAAGGTAAAGACTGTATTTTGCTCAGAAAAATACTGTAGTTGGAGATTGAGGAAGGGGCATATAGGACAAATTACAGATACGCCAGGCATATCATGAGGTATCAGGGGCGAATAGCACTACAGATACCCGGAGAGAGCTTGAATTCAGCCTTTCTTGGCATTCTTTGTTGTTATCTCGAAATCGCGATCGTGGATCTCAGACAATCTGGGAAACTAAAGATATGATGGAAAAGCTGAAGCTTATCTGACGGGAGCTCAATTCTTAATATATGACAGTATACAGTTTCTTAACTCTATCAATGCCTGCCTTTTCTTTTTGACTTCGGAGTGTCAATAAAGCTCTCCCATTTCAAAACCACCAAGTACAGGAGGAAGGCGCCTGCGATCACTGTGATTGGCGCAAATACAAGGGCTCCTCGCCAGTTGGCATAAAACAGGCTGTTTTAAACCAGCAACGAACTCAATCCAGCCGCTATCACTGTAAGTGCAATTAGTACTTTAAAAGACTGACAAATTCTTCTGGATCCTTTGTTCATCCAACAGATAAGATCATACAATGTTTGTCGACATGTTTTCCCAAGCTTTTGATAGTTTGAGAACATAGATCCATTGACGCCGTACAGAGAATTTCCTATCCTTAAGCCTGAACCCTGTTAGAGCTGGCCGAAGTGTTTTCACACGGCAAAAACGGTTTTTTGTTCTAGCCGGCCGAGTTTCATGGGCAAACCCACACGTTCCGTGTGCGGCGTGCGGGTGTTTTACCAATCAGCCTTTCTTCGATGGAGATGGCAGCCGTGGAGACATGGACTGAGGAACCCTGGCACTGTTTTGGATTGGAAGAAATCAGACAGAGGCTGGAAACGGACCTTTCCAGAGGGCTGACTGGGGATCAGGTCGCACTCCGGCTCGAAACCTTTGGAACGAACACCCTGACCCGTAAAAAGGGTCAAGGGCCTATCACTCGTTTTCTGATTCAATTCAACCAGCCCCTGGTGATCATTCTCCTCGTGGCGACCGTGGTTACACTATTTCTTCATGAATGGGTTGAAGCGGGGGTTATCTTCGGCGTTATTCTCGTCAATGCCGCCGTTGGGTTCATTCAAGAATCCAAGGCCCTCAAAGCCCTCGACGCACTGGCCCGCGCCATGGTGAGCAGTGCCACGGTCCGGAGGGGAGGTGTTCGGCGAGAGGTCTCCGCTGAGGAGCTTGTGCCCGGGGACCTCGTTCTTCTCCAGTCCGGCGACAAAGTTCCGGCCGATTTGCGCCTTCTTGAGGTCAAGGAACTAAGAATAGACGAAAGCACGCTGACCGGGGAGAGCATACCGGTTCAAAAAGAGGATGTTGTTCTCCCCGAGGAAACGGGCCTCTCGGACCGCCGAAACATGGCTTATTCTTCTACACTAGTAACCCACGGGACTGCCAAAGGTGTGGTGATTGCCACAGGAGACCACACCGAGATCGGCCGCATCAGCGAGATGATTGCCTCAGCCCAGGCCATAGCCACGCCACTAACCCTCAAGATCAAACACTTCAGCGAAATTGTTCTGTACTTTATCATCGGCCTTTCGGCCGTCACTTTCTTGATCGGATACCTGCGGGGCCAAGACTGGGTGGACATGTTCCTGGCCTCCGTAGCTCTTGCAGTAGGCGCCATACCGGAAGGACTACCCGCGGCCATAACCATAACCCTGGCCATTGGCGTTTCTCGCATGGCAAAACGGAACGCCATTATTCGGAAGCTTCCGGCGGTTGAGACACTTGGCAGCACCACGGTGATATGCTCGGACAAGACCGGGACTCTCACCCAGAACCAGATGACCGTGGTCGAACTCTATGCAGGTGGGCGTTCCTATGCTGTTTCGGGAGTCGGCTATGCGCCGAAAGGCGATATGAATTCCAAAGAAGGGGTTCGAGATATTGGCGCCAACAAGGCCCTGATGGAGTTGCTCAAGGCAGGAGTCCTATGTAATGATTCGGCTCTAAAGCAAACGGGAGAGACCTTTGCGGTCGAGGGTGATCCCACAGAAGGCGCCCTCATAACGTGTGCAATGAAGGCCGGGTTTTCCACGGAAAACCTGAACCGTGAACTCCCTCGCATAGACAGCGTTCCCTTTGAGTCGGCCACCCAGTACATGGCGACCCTCCACGACCAGGGGCCTGGCACATCGAGAGTTATCTATGTGAAGGGGTCCATCGAAAGTCTGTGCCTCGAGTGCATTACGTTGTTCAATACTGCGGGTGAGGTGGATTTGGCTGATGAACGCGAGATCCACGACCAGGTTGAAAGAATGACCAGTAATGGGCTCAGGACCCTGGCCTTTGCCCGCAAGGAAATGCCTGCCGAGACAGAGCGGATCACGCATGAAGATCTCCAGGAGGGACTCACATTTCTGGGACTTCAAGGCATGACCGACCCTCCCCGGCCAGAGGCCTTGGAAGCCGTGGGGGATTGCCAAAACGCCGGTATACTGGTGAAGATGATCACTGGCGATCACGCTGGTACGGCCGCAGCCATTGCCCGCCAGCTGGGGTTGTGCGGCGAGACCTGTTCCATCCACACGCGTGAAGTGATCACCGGCCGTGATTTGTCTCAGATCAGAGATGAAGCGCTCCCCGACATTGCGGAGAGTACCGCGGTTTTTGCCCGGGTATCACCCGAACAGAAACTGCGACTGGTGGAGGCCCTCCAGAAACAAGATCATGTGGTGGCCATGACCGGAGATGGGGTGAACGATGCTCCGGCTCTCAAACAGGCCAACATCGGTGTTGCGATGGGCGTTGCTGGCACCGACGTTTCCAAGGAGGCGGCCGACATGGTGCTCACTGATGACAACTTCTCTACCATCGAGGGTGCGGTGGAGGAAGGACGGGGGGTCTTCGACAACTTGACCAAATTCATTACCTGGACCCTCCCCACTAATGGCGGTGAAGCCCTGGTCATCACGCTGGCCATCTTTCTGGGCACCGCGCTTCCCATCCTTCCGTTGCAGATTCTCTGGATCAACATGACCACGGCTATCCTTCTGGGGCTCACACTGGCCTTTGAACCAAAGGAGCCCGGCATCATGAAACGCCTGCCCCGGGACACGAAGGCACCGATCCTGAACCATGCCCTTGTCCTTAGAATTGTCCTTGTCAGTGTTTTGTTGCTGATTGGAGCCTTTGGGCTTTTCGAACTAGAGATCATCACTTCGGGCAATGAAAACCTGGCCAGGACGATTGCGGTCAACACGTTCGTCTTTAGCGAGATGTTCTACCTTTTCAATTGCCGCTCCCTCACCTTATCAACCTTGAGCCTGGGGCTCTTTTCCAATCGCTGGCTCTGGGGCGGTGTATTTGTCATGACCGCGCTTCAGGTCGTCTTCACTTACACGCCGGTCTTCAACAACATCTTCCAGAGTCATCCTATGGGCTTACGCCATTGGGCAATGGTGTTGGGATACAGCGGCCTGATCATGCTGACGGTAGCCTTTGAAAAATATTTCCGTAGCATGAAAAATGCGCGCTCGGTGAAGCCATCCCCTTCCGATGACAGACTGCCGTCCTAAAGCGGGACATGTCCTTTTGCACGGGTAATGGGAGCTCGAGGCGGGCGGAAATCATGATGAGGAAATGCAAGGCTAGAAAACTGCCAGTAGTTTCTTGTTATTATGAAGCACTCAATAGAGCTAGAAGATGTCCGGAAACAGAGGTTAAGAGGCCAATATTTATACACTTCTCCCCAACTGCTGCTGCTGCGCACTTATAACATGCGCATGGCACAGCAAAGACGTACCAGCCAATTAGGTCTTTCAAAGGTTCTCAGGCCGCTTCGCTTCTTCCACTGAGCGTGTGCGTATTCCTACAACTTTTCAGGCTCGCACAGTTTATCCTCACTGGCCGCTGCCCGGCCACACTCTTTACAGTAGAACTGTGTGTTTTTGAGCAGCTCTCTGTAGTCGTCAGGATAGTTTTTCAGAAAACCGACGTTTTGTAGGTAGCACAGATGATTCTCATGGCCTGGATGAGGCATTTCCACTTCTGCCATTTTCGTTTACCCCCTGAGTTTGGATTTCAAGAACCACTTCGCAAGGCACAAAACAATGCATACATTCATTTAAGAGTTTCGGCTATGTTTTATCTGAATTTAGTCACGAACCCGAGTTGATAGCAATGGGGTGAAGACTGTATTTTTTGAGGAAAAATACGGTATTTTGCATATCGGGCCATAACTTGGAATGTCCCCATTCGAAGCATCGTGACCGATTTTGACTTGAGAAACACTTGATTGTCCTACCAGGAACTACTGAGTGGGACAATTGATGCATGGGATGGCCTGTTCAAACAGACTGGAGAATCACGAATAGTTATATCACAGTACTTGTAAGATCTGACTCCTGGGTGGGTGGCAGTTCAACTCTCACCGCTTAGCTTCTGAAGCATTTTAGGCCACAAACCACTAGAGGATATCTCATATCTTCTTGAAACGATCCAATGATTCTTCAAGAAGAGAATCCTTACTGACATTCAGAATCTGCGAGATCGACTGAACGCCTATGAATGCGTTCAAGAAAGCGTCATGTTTGCAGATGAGCCTCAATCTTGCCAGTTGATTCGTAGTGGCATTTGTTATGTGTTCATAAAACTCCGAGACAGCCACGCCTACCTTCTCTTTGTCTCCGTCATGGAGCCAAAGAAGGCGACGAAATCGTGGAAATTCAGATGGTGGAACAATATGATGTTAAGCGTGAAGGCGGCGTTTGCTACTTGAAACCAACGAAAGAAGATAAGTGGTTTACACCCCGCGTACCCTAAATCCTCGACTCGTAAACATCCTTTCCCCGGGACGGCAGGGAAGGCCTGCTATGCCTCCTCAATAAGTCTGCAAAAGGCCTCCTTCTCGTCAGGCGAGCAGCCTCTTTGAACAGCCCACCGCAGGGATATAGGCGCTATCAATGTGGTCACGAAGGCCATAAGGACCAGGGCATTGAACTGGTCGCTGGTAAGAAGGGGCTCAGCGATAGCACCTGAGGCCATAAGCTGCTTGCTCAGGGTCAACACCACAGAGGCCACAACGAGTTCCACGGCTCCGCGGCCGTTCATGCCAAAGCCAACGACAGCGATCTGCCAACGGCTGTGCCTGAAAGGGATAAGTCCTAACCCACTGCCCACAAGCTTCCCCGCAACCGCCACCAGGATGAGCACTAGGGTGAAAATGACGAAAGGGAGTGTCAGGTGCAAGTGAAGGTGGAAGGACAAGGACGCGAAGAAGACGGGGACCAAGAAGCCATAACTAATCCCAAAGAATCTATCATTTATGGCATTATATATTTTTTCATCCATGATCTCTTTTCGCACAAACTGACCGGCCAGAAAAGCCCCTATGATAAGGTGAAGACCTGCTTGCTCAGCCAGATAGGCCATGACGAGCGCCGCGACAATGGCGAAGGTGAAAGCCTTGCCTTCCCGGTCGTGGAGCTTCCTTGTGAACTTCGGCACAACATAGTGGCCAAGGAGTATCGTCAGGCCAAAAAAGCCGCATACTTTGACGCCTATGATCCATACATCGGCAAACGTTACCGTGCCGGTCTTGGCCAAGCCCAACAGAAGTGACAGGCTGATGAGAGCGAGGATGTCATCGGCTATGGCGGCCCCGATGATGATGTGCCCAAGGGGTGTCCTGCTGATCCTCATCTGGTGCAGGATCACAGACTGCACAGCGACGGCTGTAATGGAGACGCCCATCCCTACAAAAAGCGACTGATAGGGGGTCCCACCGAATAGCATGGTGGTAAAGTACCCCAGGACAAAGGGAAGAACAAAGGCCCCCAATGCCACAGCAAGAGACGGCCAGATCTGCTCAAGGAGCTTTTTGGGGTCCATCTCCATGCCGGTATAGAACATCACGAAAAACATCCCCCACTCCGCTATCAACTCAAGGGACGCGGAGGAGGTAACCACACCCAAAAGAGGGGGCCCTAACACTACGCCGGCCAGAAGCTGCCCCAGCATGACCGGAAGCCCGAAACGGGAAAAGAAACTGCCCAGGCCCCAGGCCACCGTCAGGATAAGCAGGATGTTTATGATGAGCTCCGGCGTTATCAATTCTTCCCCCTAGTCTCGGTATATGTTGCAAAAAAACCGCGACTTCACAAGCAGAATCCGTAAAATCGATTGAAAAGCAACTTCCCAACGTTCTCGGATAGCCGGATCATTCAGGATGTGTGCCCATCTTGAACTGCTGAAAAAACTCAGTAGTCTTGGGTCAACGGTGGGGGTTACAGGTGGCTACATGTTCAACGCACAATATATTGTGGCAGGTAATGTCAGTCTAAAACTGGAAGGTGTTTCCCATTACCTCTAGTTTAGGAAATATCAAGATATGAAAACCATATCGAAACCGGATTTTGGGCAAGAAATGGGCTTTTTCAAGGGTGTCCCGACTCTTGATGCTTTACATAATCGTGAGAATGGGGAGTCCGGAATATCCCAAGGTTTGCCTGGGGTAATCTCTCATTTGCCTGGCATCATGACTGTTTCTTGGTATCTACAGTTTGTCAATTCAGACTGCATGGAAATACCTGCGTAAGAATTGTCGTTACCAAGATAGGTGATTGCCACTCATTGGCAGCCACACCGCTTTCAGATGTGTACAGCAATGACTATTGCGATTTGAACTCAGTTAAGATGCTGATGACCTCCTCTTCACTCACATCCGACCATAGCTCATAGGCATCGGCTACGGCAAAGCGCCAGCCTCCCCGGATATTGGCGCAGTAGAAAGCCTCAACTTCAGCAGCAATGTTCTGAACTGGGCCACTATGCCCAGTGGGAACGGCTACGACAACATGTTCTGCTTTCGCCCCCCGCAAAGCCTCTATGGCCACCAGCATGGTAAAGCCAGAGGCAATTCCGTCATCAACCAGAATCACTGAACGCCCGGCAAGGCGCGGGAAGGGCTGCTCCCCTCGGAGATCTCTAAACCTGCGCGCAACCTTGGAAGTGGTCTTCTCAATGCCCTCTTTTACTTCCTCTTCGCTCAAGCCCAGCCGAGGTAAAAGCTCCTGGTTTAGTTTCACGGTTCCGTCAAAGGCCACAGCTCCATACCCCGCCTCGGTATTCCATGGTAGCGTTATCTTGCTTACCACTGACACATCAAAAGGTAGGTTGAGCTGCTTGGCAATAATGACTCCCACTGGCACACCGCCCGCAGGGATGCCCAGGACAATGGTGTCAGTTTCCCTATAAGAGGCCAGCATTTCTGCAAGAACCCCTCCTGCATGAGCTCTGTCTCGAAAAACCTTTACCCGGTCTCTCAGTTCCGGCCGATCAACGATGTCGTGACCTGTCCCGATACCCGCCAAAACAGACCTCCTGAGGCAAGATTCAATCGGATTAATTTTTATCGTGAATTGCTGAGTTGGCTAAGAACAGATTATATAGACCGTTCTTGTCTAAGGTCTGTGAGCTTATACGCTTGAATGGTCTATTTTGCAGAGGAAGTTCAAAGAAAGTTGACTTGTGCCAAGTTGTTTCTACCAGCTCAAACTGCTGGCTGCAGTGTCGATGAGGCAGCCACCGCCGCCACCGTCGATATCTTCAAGGGGTCTTTGGGCCCTGTAACTTCCCTTCGACTCGTTCTTGACCGGCAGGCGCGACTCACCGCCACCGTGGGGCAGGATAATCTTATCCTCCGAAGCGACCCATACAAAACGTGACTGCGATTTACTCCCCTTGTAGGCGGAA
>JAQBAU010000111.1:0-7688 GCA_032126655.1 Desulfobacterales bacterium | reverse complement strand
ATGAGGTTCCTGCTCCCGATAGAGCGATAGTACTAAGAGCTTCAGTGAGGTGATTGCCCTTTAGAAAGGAGGTATCAAAGAAATGATTAGGCAGAAAATCTCCGTTGTCATGTTCTTCCTGATATGCGTAACGGCTTTGGCAGCATTTGCAGCCGGACAGAAGATGATGAGCGTTCAGGTGAACACAGGGGTAGTCCGTGTGACCCCGTCTTTCTTGGGGAGTATAGTTACCCAGCTTTCTTATGGAGACAGGGTCTATGTTCTTGAAGAAAAAGAGTCGTGGACAAGAGTCGGTTTATCCTTGGATGCTGTTAAGGGATGGATGCACTCCTCCGCCCTTACACCTAAGAAAATAGTCCTGAAAGCCGGAACTGAGGATGTTGAGATTGCAGCCTCAGGCGAAGAGATTGCCTTGGCCGGCAAGGGATTCAACCAACAAGTTGAATCGGAATTCAGGGCCAAGAATTCGAATCTTGATTTTACCTGGATCGATAAAATGGAAAAGTGTGTAATCTCCGAGAGACGGATGAAACGGTTTCTAAAAGAAGGGGAATTGTCCTGCGAAGGAGGTTGCTGATGACGATCTCAGACAGACCACAGTCATTACGTTTTGCCGGCAAATCCGCGGTTTTTGGTCTGGGGGTTATGGTCCTCTTTGTCGTTCTTGTTTCCGGCTGTAAGGCAACACAAGCAATAGTCGACATGGGTGTGTCATCCGGTGTAATTACCGAAGCCCAAGGAGAATCAATCTCAAAGAGCACGAAGGCCGTTGCCCGGAGCTTCGAAGATTTCACACCAGAACAGGAATATTACATTGGCCGCAGTGTTGCGGCTGTTATTCTTAATAAATACAGCCCGTACAATAATAAGCAGGCAAACGATTACTTAAATCTTCTTGGCCAGACCCTATCCAAAGCTTCGGATATGCCTGAAACTTTTGGTGGCTATCACTTCTTGATAATAGACTCGGAAGAGATCAATGCTTTGGCTGCACCCGGTGGGCTCATCTTTATTACACGTGGGATGCTAAGATGTTGTCGGCATGAAGACGCCGTTGCTGCGGTACTGGCCCACGAAATCGGTCATGTTCAGGCAAAGCATGGGCTGCAGGCCGTTAAGAAATCACGCATAACATCTGCCGTGATTACCGTAGGGATTGAGGGGACAAAGACTTTTGGCGGAGAGGAACTGGCCGAACTCACAGAAGCCTTTGAAGACTCCATTTCAGACGTCACCGCCACATTAGTGAACAATGGTTACTCCAGGGGCTTTGAACGCGAGGCAGACAAAGCAGCACTGACCATTATGAAGCGAGTGGGATACGATCCTGATGGACTGGTGGACATGCTCAGCGTAATGAGCAAAAGGCTCAAACCAGGGGAACTCGATTTTGCCAAAACACATCCTTCGCCAGCCAGCCGCATAGCTGATATCCAAGGGATGATCGGCGAAACCAAAGAAGTAATGGAACCCAAGCCAAGACAGGCAAGATTCTTGGTCGCTTTAGGGAGTATTTAAGACGTGTCAAAGCGGTCAATCTTTTCCAAAAAGTCCGTGCAGGGTCTGATTGTTGGGATCACAGCGGCTGCCTTGGCCCTGTCACTCTGGGGCCTGGGCTTACTTGACACCTGGGAAGCAAAGACCTGGGATTGGCGGGCTTCGGTCATGGCCAAACCGGGGGAGGCTACGGACGATATACGACTCGTGATGCTGGATCAAAACAGCCTGGATTGGGCAGAGAAAGAAATGGGTCTGACCTGGCCCTGGCCCAGGGAGATTTATGGGGCTATTGTCAACTATTGCCGGAGAAGCAGGGCCAAGGCCCTGGCTTTGGATGTGCTTTTTACTGAATCTTCCAGCTACGGTGTTGACGATGACGCAGCTCTTGGCAATGCTGCTTTAGAATTCGGCCATCTGGTAGGAGCTGTTTTTTTGGGCAAACACAGCGGGAGCTTAACCCGCTGGCCGTCACAAATACCTTCGCCGGATTTCAAAATCAATGGACTGAAGAACTGGCTCAACCATACTAACCCAGACGATATCATATTCCCCCGGGCTACAATGGCTATCAATGAACTGGCACTGAATTCAGCTGTGCTCAGTAACGTTCAGCTTAATCCGGACCCTGACGGAGTCTACCGAAGGACTACACTTTTCGGTATCTTTGATGACGAGGTCTTGCCTTCATTGGGCCTGGGGGCTTATCTGGCAGCATACCCTGAAGTCCAAATTCAGATAGAACCCGGCAAACTCACAATCGGCGGAAAAGCCGTTTACATAGATCGGCAGGGCAACGTTATTTTGCGCTACCGTGGCCCATCTGGCACACACAAGGCATACAGCGCAGCCGCGGTGCTTCAATCCGAAATCCGCAGCATATCGGGTGAAGATCCGACCATCAGTGACAAACAGGCTTTCAAGGACAAATATGTACTCTTCGGATTTTCAGCTCCTGGTCTTTATGACCTTCGTTCAGCCCCGGTCGGTGGAGTGTATACTGGAGTGGAAATCCAGGCTACCATGCTCGACAATTTTCTTTCCGGAGATTTCATATGCCAGGTCCCATTGGTTTTGACTGCAGTTCTAGTCACAGTTTTGGCACTGGCTTGCGCAGCATCTGTCTGCTTTTTCAGAAGTGCCGTGGGAAGCGTGGCAGTCAGTGCGCTGTTCATTGTCGCACCAGCTTTTTTTGTCCTGGGATCATATGCAAAAGGTTTCTGGCTACCGATGGTGGTTCAGGAGGCTGCTGTAGGTTTTTCAATTGTAACAGCACTTGTAGTCAACTACGCTACAGAGGGACGTCAAAAACGTTTTATCAAGAGTGCATTCAAGCAGTACCTCAGCCCGAGTGTTATCGAACAACTCATCCAGCACCCGGAACGTTTGAAGTTAGGTGGTGAACGGAGGATCCTGTCAATTTTCTTTTCGGATCTGGAAGGTTTTACTTCCATCTCCGAGGGTATGGCTCCCGAGGAACTAACAGCGCTTCTAAACGATTATCTGTCAGCCATGACCAACATAGTCCAAGAAGAAGGAGGAACCGTAGACAAGTACGAAGGCGACGCTATTGTAGCCTTTTGGAACGCACCTCTGGAAGTGCCTGAACACGCTAATAGGGCCGTCCGTGCCGCACTTCGCTGCCAGGCTGATCTATCAAAGTTGCGGATAGGATTTAGGAAGCGAATCGGACAGGACATGTTCATGCGAATCGGCATCAACACCGGCCCTGCAGTAGTCGGTAACCTGGGATCACATACAAGGTTTGATTATACCATGCTCGGCGACGCCGTAAATCTTGCAGCACGTCTGGAGGGAGTAAACAAGCAGTTCGGCACATACACAATGATATCACAATCGACACGGGACTTGCTCCAAGAAGGCTTTGCTGTGAGGGAGCTTGCACGGGTTGCAGTTGTAGGCCGAAAGGAACCGGTTACCGTCTACGAACCTATGTTTGCTGCAGAATACGAGGCTCGAAAGGATGTCTTAAACACGTTTGCCAAAGGTTTGGAGCTTTTCTACAAAGGCGATTTTCCCACGGCTCTGGAAACATTCTCCACCATCCAGGACCTGGACCCGGCTGCAGCCGGTTATGCCGATAAGTGTCAGATGATGGTAGAAAACCAGCCACGGAACTGGCAAGGAGTCTGGGTTATGACGAGCAAATAAGACCGCGGTGCACCCTATCTGCACCCGGAGAGGTTTGTGAGGGGTATAGAATGGGTCTTGGGATTCGTCGTTTTTAATATTGTTGGCACGCCCGGCCCGACTCGAACGGGCGACCTACGGATTCGAAGTCCGGCGCTCTATCCAGCTGAGCTACGGGCGCGCAACATAGTCATCTCCAACCTCGTGCAGAAGGTTGACCCGAAAGACCTCTGTTCACTTGACAAGGAATCCACAGGTGGAATGTTGGAATGCTGGAACGATGTAGAAGAAAAAAGGGCCGGTTCCCTGCAAGAAAACCAAACCCAACACTCCTGTACTCCAATACTCCATCACTCCACGGTTCCAACTGCCAGTATAGGCGGAGATATTTACAAGATGGGGTGAGTGAAGGGATTTGAACCCTCGACCGCCGGGGCCACAACCCGGTGCTCTGCCTACTGAGCTACACCCACCATTCGCGATGTCAGGTCCTAAATAGCACACGACCGAAGCCTTTTCAAGGAGATAAAAGGTTCCTCAGAAGCTTGCCAGACAGCCTCCATTATGATTGACGGTAAATTCAATCTCTTGTATACGTGAGTATGTTTCGGTCATGTGAACGCTACCGCCCAAAAAGCGGGGCTCAAGTCGACCATTTCACCGTTTGGATATCCCCTTGACTGGATTCTACATATTCATCATTCGCGCCGTGATGGCCGTTGTCTTTGCCATCCTCGTGACACGTCTCTTCTATCCCGACGCCGGCATGGTCAAGGTCATGGCAGTGGCCATCGTTCTGGTCGGCATGGCTTATATATTCGAATCTTTCAGGAAGCGGACAAAGGGCCCGAAATAGAAGGATTGACCGTTGAAGCAGGTTATTCTGGGCACAGCAGGCCACATAGATCACGGAAAGACGAGTCTGATCAAGGCTTTGACGGGAATAGACACCGATCGTCTCAAGGAAGAGAAGCTTCGAGGGATCACCATAGAGTTGGGCTTTGCCTGGTTGGACCTTCCCAATGGCCAGCGCTTAGGCATCGTGGACGTGCCCGGTCATGAGAAGTTCGTCAAGAACATGGTGGCAGGCGCCTCCGGGATCGATCTCGTGGCCATGATCATTGCGGCCGACGAGGGAGTCATGCCCCAGACAAAAGAGCACCTGGATATCTGCCAACTCCTGAATGTCAAGCATGGCCTTGTGGTCCTTACCAAGGCTGACATGGTAGACGAAGAATGGCTGGACATGGTTACGGACGATGTTCAGAGTTTCCTGGAAGGCACTTTCCTGGAAGGTGTTCCCATGGTCCCGGTTTCTTCCCTAAACGGCCAGGGTATTCCCGAGCTTGTCAAGGCTTTGGAGGTTCTCTGTGAAGAAGTCCCTGAACGCTCCTCCAGCGGGTTGTTTCGCCTGCCGGTAGACCGCGTTTTTTCGATGAAAGGCTTTGGCACGGTTGTGACCGGGAGCCTGGCTTCGGGGGGGGTCCGGGTGGGGGAAACGGTCATGATCTACCCTTCGGGCATCGAGTCAAAGGTTCGAGGGATTCAGGTCCACAGCCGTGCAGTAGATCAGGCCGCAACAAGCATGAGAACCGCAGTCAACTTTCAGGGCATTGAAAGAAACGCTATAGCCCGGGGAGACGTCGTGGGAGGGGTGAACTCCTTGATATCGAGTTATATGGTAGACAGCCTTCTGACTTATCTCCCCTCCAATGGAAAGCCGCTTAAGAACCGCACCAAAATCCGATTTCATACCGGTACGAGCGAAATCCTGGGGCATACGATCCTTTTGGACCGTGAAGAACTGCCCCCAGGTAATATGGCCGTTGTGCAATTTCGGCTCGATACCCCCATAGCGGTGGTTAAAGATGACCGGTTTGTTATAAGGAGTTATTCGCCAATCAGGACCATAGGAGGCGGGCAGATCCTGGACCCGATCCCAAGCAAACACAAGCGATTCAAAGAATCGCTCGTAGCCGGCCTCAAGGGTCTTGCCGAAGGCTCCCCGGAGGAGGTCATTACTTACCATGTAAAGGAATCCGGCACTTCAGGCACACACCTTGGGGCACTTCGACTCAGAACGAACCTTTCTGAAAAGAAACTCAGAGAACACCTTCAAAACCTTCTTTCCCAGAAAACGATTGTCCAGATGGATCGGGAAAACCCCAGATTCATTCACGGATCTGTTTGTGACGGCCTTTCCCAAAAGGCCGTCAAGATTCTTGAAGACTACCACAAAAGCCACCCTCTGAAAGCGGGAATGTCGAGACAAGGATTGTTGCCCAAGCTGTCCCCTTCGTTGGACAGCAAGCTGTTCAATCTCGTGATTCAAGATTTGGCCAAGAATGACCAGGTGGTCCAGGACAAAGAAATGATAAGACTATCGGGGCACAAAGTCGCCCTGGAAACCGACCAGGCAGATGTCAGACATAAGATCGAACAGGCCTACCTTCAAAGCAGGCTTGAACCGCCGTATTTCAAGGATCTGATGGCCTCTCTGGGTCAAAATTCCGCCCCCACAAAGGACCTTTTGGCACTTATGCTCGAAGAAGGAACCCTGATCAAGGTCAAGGAAGATCTCTTTTTTCACAAGAGCGTTATTGACGATCTGAAGAAGGGGCTGGTATCCTATTTAAAGGCAAATGGCGAGATTACCACCCCCCAGTTCAAGGAGATGACAGGGGTATCACGCAAGTATACAATCCCGCTCATCGAGTTTTTTGACACATCAAAGGTCACCATTCGGATTGGAGATATCCGGAGACTGCGAGAGGGCTGATATGACATACAGGCAGTTTTTTACCGTGCGAGTTGTTGTGGGAATCCTTTTGGCCGTGATCGTACTGTGGGGACTCTGGGCGGTGCTGAGCATATTTGAGAAAGACCAGCCGGCGCATGTTGTGATGCTTGAAGAGGACGAACACCTCCTTGGGCTGGACGAAGCCGAAGAACTCCTCCATCCAGCGGATATTCCTCCAATCGACGAACACCTCGATGCTCCGCATGAGGTCCTCGATGAAGAACCTAGTCATGAGCTCCCGCATGAGGAGTCCCAAGCGCTTCCTCATAAACTCGGTCATGGGATGCCTGAAATGGAAACACCCCATGAGTTGAAGGCCAATGGGGTCGCCTTTGTGGAAGCAATGACTTCAGCCCTAAACCATGAACTCAATCAGCGGGCCTGGGGTTGGCGATGCAATGACATGATGCAATTTACGGACAATGTGGAAAACATACAACTGGGTGTGCTCGAAGTCGTTCGCCGGGCCACGGTTGTCTTGACGGAGCGGATTGCAAGACACGGCGCCACCGATATCATTGACAAGAATCTGGAAAACGCCATGAACTGGTTCATGATAAGGCCAGATCAATACTGGCTTCCCGCCCCGGAATCCAGGTACAACGATGCCCTGAATGAATTGCGAATCTATGCCGAAAAACTTGAAAGAGGTGAAGCACGCTTTTACACCCGAGCCGACAGCCTGATTCCTCTCCTGACAAGTTTCTCGGAGCTGCTGGGAGGTTGCGACGAAAACCTGGTTAAGAGCAAGGAAGAGGACGGATCCCCGGTAAAATGGTCCAAGGTTGACGATTACTTGTACTATGCCAAAGGGGTCGCAACAGCTATTCATCGCCGTGTGGGGCGTGCATACGATTGGAACTCTGCGGCGAGTCGCGTTCGAGGCGAAGCAACTGGGACAGTATCGCTTGAAGCAGCAGATCGGCCAGGGAGGCATGGGGGAGGTCTATCTCGCCGAGCATGTGCTGCTGAAGCGACCGTGCGCGATCAAGTTGATACGACCCGACAAAGCCGGCGATGCGAAGTCCTTGGCCCGGTTCGAACGTGAAGTCAAAGCGACTGCGAAGCTGACCCATTGGAATACGGTCGAGATCTTTGATTATGGTCGGGCTGATGACGGAACGTTTTATTACGTCATGGAGTATCTGCCTGGGTTGAATCTTGGGCAGCTCGTCGAGTTGCACGGCGCGTTGCCGGCAGAGCGAGCCATTCACCTCCTGACACAAACCTGCGAAGCACT
>JAQBAU010000110.1:0-11512 GCA_032126655.1 Desulfobacterales bacterium | reverse complement strand
TCCTTTTCCAAGCCCAAGGGATATCAGTCATACGGATGGGGTTGCAGACCACGGGAAGCCTGCAGGAACCGGGTGTGGTGGTTGCTGGTCCGTTCCACCCCGCCTTCGGGCACCTGGTCCATTCAGCCGTTTTTCTGGAGCGTGCAGCAAAAGCTCTTGAAAGGGAGAAAACAGAGTCAAAAACTGTCACGCTGAGCGTTCATCCAGATGACGTGTCCAAACTCAAAGGTTTGAAGGGCGAGAACATCCGGCAGCTTGTTCAGCGATTCCACCTTGAAGAACTGCATGTCCTCCCCGACCCTGCGCTTACCCGGAACGTCCTGAGGGTTACAAAAAGTGCCTAAAGTGCCCTAGAGTGCCTAAGGTCAAATGCACGGCGCATAGGGCATAGCGTTTTTTTGTTGCACGCCCTGCGCTCTGCGCTTTGCGCTATGCTTTCTGGTTCCGGACTCGATCCCTCTGTTTTCCACCCCGACCGCAGACCCATTGGCAGCCTTTGTTTCCCTAATTTGGTTGACAACACGCAATCTGGCCATTACTTTTGACCGGTTTATCAAAAGGGTCCTTAATTATGAAACTTGAAATCAAGAAGATGAGATCTCTGGTGGTTCTTGCTGTTGCGGTGGGCATCGCTGTCCTCCTCCTTGTGTTCAAGCCCGCGCCGGAAAAACAAGCCCCTCCTCCAGCCAGCCTTCTTGTTGAGGTCATGGAGGTCAAGGCCTCTTCCCCTGCCATGGTGGTAAACTCCTACGGGACTGTGAAACCAACCGAATCGTTGAATCTGGTCTCCGAGGTCAAGGGCAAAGTGGCGGAGATGTCCCCCAGTTTTCAGGAAGGGGGGTTCTTCAAGGAGGATGAGCGCCTCATCAGCATCGATCCGAGATCGTATGAGCTGATGGCAGCCCAACGTAGGAAACAACTCAAGCAGCTTGATGCAGAGCTCCGACGCCTTGACCAGGAGAAACAGAACCTGCAAGTCCAGCTCAATATTGCCCGTTCCGACGTTGAGCTGACCAAGGCTGAATGGGAGCGTTTCAAGGCCCTGGTCGAACGAGAGGTTGTTGCCCAGGCCAACGTGGATCAGGCTCAACAGCAATATCTGGCAAGTCAGAACCGGATGCAGGAGGTCGAGAGTCAAATTGCCTTGATTGTTCCAAGGCGTGATCAAATCAAGGCCCAGAGGGAGTTGGTGGAAGTCCAGCTCAGGGAGGCTCTTCTAGACCTGGACCGCACACGAATCGACGCTCCGTTTGACGGCTATGTCCTGGAGAAAAGCATTGAAAAGGGGCAATTCGTTAATATTGGGGCTTTCCTTGGACGTATCTATCGCGGTTCGACCCTCGAGGTTGAGGTGCGTATACCTTTTAAGGATCTGTCATGGCTCGGCGACATATCGTCAATGAGCGTTTCCGACACTGATGAGCGGAAAGGTACTGACACCAAGCCTCCTGTCGAGGCAAAGGTTATCTTCAAGAGTGGCGGTCAGACCCGAACATGGGAAGGACGCATTGTCCGTGTGAAGGCACAGGTAGACGAAAAAACCCGAACACTGCCGGTGATTGTCAAAGTGTTGGACGAAAACTTTTCAGCCGAGGAGCATGCCTCATATCCTCTCAAACCGGGTATGTTTGTGGATGTTGAACTTACAGGAAGGCAGATTGGCACGGCCTATCTCCTGCCTCGGTCCGCCCTGCACCCGGGCAATCTGGTCTATGTGGCCAGCAACAATGAACTGGTCACACGACAGGTAGAGGTTCTCCGGCGTCTGAATGACTCGGTCTACGTTGGCAAGGGCCTGAACGACGGTGATCTGGTCATTACAACCCCGGTTGGTACGCCAAGAGAAGGGACCAAGCTCCGCATCCGAGGGAGCGAGGAAGAGCAAAAAAATTATCACGAAGACACGAAAGAGAACAAAAAACACGAAATACAAAAACTAGAGTTACAAAATGCGGAAGAAGGCACCGAATGACAATGGCTAACAATGATGCGTTTTTCCCTGAAGCGTGCAGTTCAATGGATTCCGATAGGAATCCATTGAATCCTTTCTTCTTTGCGGCTTACGCCTTGAGAACATTGCGTGTTTTCTCTTTTTTTCGTGCTTTCGTGCTAGTCTTTTTCTCACAACAACCCTCCTCACCAAACCACGCCGTAAGATGAAATCAATCATCCGCTGGTCAACAAATAACCACGTTGCAGTCAATCTGCTCATGATTTTTATCGTCGTGGCGGGTCTGCTCACGCTGAGAAACATGCGGCGGGAGGTCTTTCCACAGTTTTCTCTTGATTTCATTTATATCTCAGTTGTCTATCCCGGTGCTACGCCCGAAGAGATCGAAGAAGGGATCTGCATCAAGATCGAAGAGCAGATCAAGGGGATCGAGGGGATCACAAAGATCTGGTCATCGGCTTCGGAAGGGATGGGGTCAGTCACTGCAGAACTCGACGTGGACAGCGATTCTGAAGTCAAGAAGATCCTGGATGAGATCAAGACAGAGGTAGATCGTATCGACACCTTCCCCGGTGACTCTGAAAAGCCGGTCATTATTGAAATTGTGCTACGAGACCCCGTGATCAGTGTGGCTGTTTACGGCGATGTGCCTGAACGAAAACTCAGAGAGGTGGCTGAAAAGATCAGGGATGACCTGACCGATGCTGAGGGGATCTCGCAGGCAAACCTGCTGGGCGTTCGCGACTACGAGATATCCGTCGAGATTTCTGAGGAGAACCTCAGTCGCTACGGACTTACATTTGACGGGGTAGCGAACGCCGTGCGTACCGCCAGCCTGGATTTGCCGGGCGGTGTGATCAAGACGCCTGGTGGGGACGTATTGGTCCGGGCCAAGGGACAGCGATACTTCGGCCGTGAGTTCGAAGATATCCCGCTGATCACCGACCAGGACGGCACCATCATTCGACTGGGGGACGTGGCCGAGATCATCGACGGATTTGAGGACGTTGACCGATGGGGACGTTTCAACGGCAAACGCATGGCTATGGTCCAGGTGACCAGGACGGCTGAGGAAGACATCATAGAGATTTCCCGTACGGTCCGGGACTACGTTGAAAACCATCGGGATATCCTCCCTGAAGGAGTCGAGCTTGCCATATGGGGAGATCTCTCCATCATGGTTCAGGATCGCATCGATCTGCTCTCCAAGAACGGTGTGGTGGGGATCGTCCTGGTATTCTTGTCGCTGGCCCTGTTTCTGCATTTCCGCATCGCGTTCTGGGTCGCCATCGGGATTCCTATCTCCTTTATGGGGGCGTTCTTTGTGCTGGACTGGCACGGTGACACGATCAACATGATCTCACTCTTTGCGTTCATCATGACGCTGGGCATCCTGGTGGATGATGCCATCATCTTTGGGGAAAACACCTACTCCCATTTCACCCGAGGCAAGTCGCCCAGTCAGGCTGTGACGGACGGCATCGGGGAGGTCGCCTGGCCGGTCGTCATGGCCGTGACCACGACCATTGTGGCCTTTATGCCCCTATTGTTCATTGCCGGGATCATGGGGAAGTTCATTGCCGTACTCCCCACTGCAGTCATCATCATATTGATCGTTTCTCTCATAGAGGCCCTTGTGATCCTGCCGGCTCACCTTCATAGCGCGTTTTCAAGATCTTCCAAGCGTCAAGCCCAGGTCTCAAAAAACGGGTTCCAGCTTCGTATGGTTAAGAAGGTGGACGAAACCATGCAGCATGTGATCAACCGGCACTATGCCCGCGCCGTCAGGTTCGTGATCAGAAACCGCTATTTCTCTTTGTGCGTGGCACTGGCGGTCCTTATTGTTATGGCCGGTTTGGTGGCAGGTGGTCGCGTGTCATTCGTACTCTTTCCAAAAACCGATAGTGATTGGATGATTGCCGAGGTGAGTTATCCGCTTGGCACACCCGTCCAGCTGACTGAAGACACGATCATGCGCATTGAAGACGCAGCCATTTCCCTGAATCCCGAATTTGTGTCTGAAGTGAAAAAAGAGCAAAACATAATACAGAACGTGTTGTCTCTGGTGGGACAGATCCCTCCCAGGGACTGGAAGTCTGGTGAGCTGGGCGGACACGCAGGGCAGATCTGGGTGGAGCTATTGGGCGGAGAAGGCCGGCCCAAGGTCCGGGCAGAAGACGTCCTGAACGCGTGGCGAAAAGCAGCGGGAGATATCCCCGGCGTGGACAAACTCACCTTCTCAATCCTGCATGGCGGCCCGGCAGGAAATCCTATTGAGGTTCAACTCATTGGTAAAGATTTTGAGCTACTCAAACAGGCGGCCGCGGAACTGAAGAGAGAAATCGCTACATACCCGGGCACCCATGACATCATGGATGACTTCAAACCGGGCAAAGAAGAAAAGAAGCTAAGAGCCCGCCCAGGTGCAAAATCCTTGGGGATCACTCTTGGGGACATCGCCAAGCAGGTCCGGCAGGCGTTTTATGGTGAAGAGGCAGTACGGATCCAGCGGGGGCGGGATGACATCAAGGTCATGGTACGGTACGCGGAAGCAGAGCGCCACAGCCTTGCAGGTATGGAAGAGATGCGGATCAGGACCCGTCTGGGAGATGAAGTGCCCCTGGAAGAGGTTGCGGAGATAGATCACGGGCGTGCCTACTCTACTATCCGGCGGGTTGACCGGAAAAGAGTCATTACCGTGTTCTCAGACCTTGATCAAGAGACAGCAAATGCGGCTGAAATCGTGGGCGACCTCAAAGCGAATTTCTTGCCCGAGCTTGAAAAAAGATGTCCGGGTGTCCACTTCGGCATGGAGGGGGAAGAGAAAAGGCGTGTGGAGTCCATGGACAGTCTTTGGAGAGGGTATATTCTCGCCCTGATGGGGATGTACCTGCTTCTGGCTACGCAGTTTCGCTCTTATGTCCAACCCGTGGCTATCATGATGGCCATCCCTTTTGGCCTGGTCGGGGCGGTCATAGGGCATCTGCTGATGGGTCTTGACATCACGCTGATGAGTCTCTTCGGGATTGTTGCCCTGTCGGGAATTGTGGTGAACGATTCGCTGATCCTCATTGACTTCATCAACCGGGCTATTCGTGACGGTATGACTCTCGACGAGGCTGTGGAGGCTTCAGGCAAGGCCCGCTTCAGACCGGTGATTCTGACTTCACTTACTACGATCGCGGGCCTCATGCCGCTCCTGCTTGAACGCAGTTTTCAGGCACAGTTCCTCATTCCCATGGCCGTGAGTGTCTCTTTCGGGCTCCTTGTGGCTACCGGCCTGACGCTTCTGCTCGTTCCTGCGCTATATCTGATTATCAAAGACATGGCGGGTTTTGCAGCAAGGCTTGTGGGCAAAGCGTGATGGATGAGAAGGTGAAACAGCTTTCGGACTTGTAGTTGGGTAAGGATACTGCTATCATTACAGCTGTAGTCATTGGAAAGTAGAGAGTTTCCGAAGTTCTCACTCGGAGATCAGCCTAATCAAGATTCATGGACAAACAGGTGGACTTAAGGCAAACCAGGTCCGCCGCCTGAACAATCTCTACCGTCGGAGAACCCCGCCAGCCTTTGTTATTTCTCCTGAGCTCACCAAGGCGATTACCCAACTTTCATTTGAAATCCGCCGCCAGATTGGTCTTCTGATTGACCGCCAGGGTTGGATAACCCATGTCCTGGTCGGCAACCACCAGCAGATCGTCATCCCGAACATCGAAAAATACCGGTCAGGTGGGGGGCGTTTGAAAGGCCTCCGGTGTGTGCACACCCACCTCCAGCATGAGCCCCTGACCCAGGACGACCTCATGGACCTTGCTTTACTCAAGCTGGATCTCATGGCTGCCGTAACCATGGACACGGAGGGCCAGCCTGACTACGTTCATGCTGCCCATCTCCTGCCAGAGGGAGCCAACGGGGAAAGCTGGCAGATACTCCCTCCGCTCCACGCCTGGGATCCTGACATCGACTGCCGGACCCTGATTCGATCCCTGGAATCGGAGTTTGCCCGTAAGGTTCAGTCTCAGAAGGTGAAAAGAAAGTGGGAACGGGCGTTGCTGATAAGTGTGACCACTGCGCCCAAGCACACGGCCGAGGATTCCATGATGGAACTTCGGGAACTGGCCGAGTCGAGCAGTATTGCCGTGATGGATACCGTTATTCAACACAGAAAGAAAATCGATCCCCGTTTCCTGGTGGGACAAGGCAAAATAAGCGAACTCGTTATCCGGGCCTTGCAAAGAGGGGCGGACCTTCTGATATTTGACCAGGAGTTAAACCCCTCCCAGGTTCGCTCCATCACGGATCTCACTGATATGAAGGTCATAGACCGGACGCAGTTGATCCTGGACATCTTTGCCCAGCGTGCCCGGAGTCGGGAGGGAAAGATTCAGGTGGAGCTGGCCCAGCTCAAATACCTTCTTCCTCGCCTGGTAGGGAAGGGCACTGCCATGTCTCGGCTCACCGGCGGCATTGGGGGCCGGGGTCCCGGCGAGACTAAGCTTGAAGTGGACAGACGCCGCGTCAGGGATCGGATCACGCATCTTGAGAAGTCCCTCGTTGGCATTCAGAAGCAACGGGGACAGCGCAGGGCCCTGAGAAACAAAAGGGGGCTGCCTGTCATATCGATCGTGGGATACACGAATGCAGGGAAATCGACCCTCCTGAATACGCTGACCAAGAGCTCTGTGCTGGCCGAGAGTCGTCTCTTTGCTACCCTGGACCCGACCAGCAAGCGAAAGAAGTTCCCTAAGGATGTAGAAGTCATTATTACCGATACGGTCGGCTTCATCCGCGAGCTTCCCCAGGAGTTGATTACCGCCTTCCGTGCTACCCTGGAAGAGTTGGAGGACGCCGACTTGCTCCTGCACGTCATCGACATCAGCAATCCCAGATATGAAGAGCAGATTGAATCTGTGGAGCGAATTCTGGAAGGCCTGCACCTGGATCAGATTGCAGTACTTAAGGTCCTGAACAAGCAGGACCTTGTGGATGCCGTGACGGTGAAGAAAATGGACCGCACCCAGGATGCTGTGGTTGTCTCAGCCAATGATGAGCGGACGCTCGGCCCGCTTCTCGAGAAGATGGAGCTATACGTCCAGCGTGTCAAAAGACGCAACAACGAGGTTGATCGTGCCAAGTCGTTTGCGGCGGTACCTTAGCGTGTTTGGGGTGAGGGGAAGGCCTCAGAAAGATTTGACACGAACCAGTGGCTTTGTTATAAGTCATATCAAGAAGTTGGAACCCTTGCCATTTTGGTAAGGGTTTTTCTATAAAGAGGTAAAGATGGCGTGGCCTTTGCGCAATTACCATTTCGACCAGGGCTCGCAATGACAAAGCACCGAACACAAATCGAAATCTCACGCAGGACACTGCAGAGAGATCAACGATCTGCATAGTCCTCAAAACGAAAGAAAGGAAATGCGTGTGAAGTTCTTCCTGAAAGCCACCGTTGTGATCCTTCTTGCTTTTGCAGTTGTGGGGTGTACGTCGTACCAGCGAATTGTCTCATCACCAGATGACGTGGAACCAAGGTCAGGTCCGGATGAGGTGGGCGTGGAGAGTGGGCCAGGTGTTGAGGAAACCCAGTCTGTTGCTCAGGATGCGACAAAACATGCCGAAGTAACCCCGGGTACTACCAAATACAGACCTGGGGTGGAGCCGGATATCCGTGAGGAGCTGCTGGATTCCGAACGCCAAGATCACAGCAGAAAACACAAGAATGCCCAACAGGTGCTGGACGAGGCGCTGGAGTTCTGCAGGGCGTCACAGGAATTCTGGGGCCAGGGCGATCTTGAAAGCGGGGTTGCCGCGTTGGACCAGGCATACACGTTGGTTCTAAAAGCCGAGACCAATGGCGACCCGAAACTGGTCCAGCAAAAAGAAGATATCCGGTTCATGATCTGCAAGCGGATGTTGGAGATTTACGCGTCTCGGCACACTGTAGCAAAAGGGGGTCACAACGCCATCCCCCTAATCATGAATACCTTCGTAGAAAGGGAGATCAAGTTGTTTCAGGGCCTGGAGCGCAAGTTCTTTCTACAATCCTACCAGCGTTCAGGGAGATATCGCGCCGAAATTGTCAAGGCCCTGGAAGAGGCCGGACTGCCAACAGCGCTTTCGTGGCTCCCGCTCATTGAGAGCGGCTTCAAGGTCAAGGCCCTCTCCAGCGCCCGTGCCCTGGGGTTGTGGCAATTCATCCCTTCCACAGGCTACAAGTATGGTCTTATGCGGGATGAATGGGTTGATGAGAGGATGGATGTCACCAAAGCGACCGGTGCCGCAATCGCGTATATGAAAGAGCTCCACGACATGTTTGGTGACTGGACGACCGTGCTGGCCGCCTACAACTGCGGCGAGGCAAGGGTACTGAGGGTCATACGTAATCAGAACATTAACTATCTGGACAACTTCTGGGATCTGTTTGAAAAACTCCCCTATGAAACCGCCCGTTACGTCCCTCGCTACCTGGCATCCCTTCACATCATAAAGGACCCGAAGAAATACGGGTTTGATCTGCCCACCGTGGATCCGCCTGAGGTCTATGAGAAGGTAACAGTGGCAAAGCGTATGCGGCTCGAAGATGTAGCAAAAACTTCGGGTATCCCTCGTGAGACTCTTGAGGCGCTCAACCCGGAACTTCGCTACAAGGTCACGCCTCCCAGATCTTATTCGCTGAAAGTGCCCATGGATCAAGGTCCGCTTCTGGTTTCCAGTCTGGACAAGATCCCCACCTGGACTGCCCCCACCAGCACGTATAGCTATCACAGGGTCCGGCGGGGTGAAACATTGTCTCATATTGCAGAACTCTATAGGACAAGTGCGCGGGCTATTGCCGCAGCCAACAACATCAGCACGAAGAGCATCATCAGGGTGGGCCAGAGGTTGAAGATACCCACGAAGCACTATACACCGCCCGCTGCCTCCTCAAAGTCGACAGAGACAGCCCATAAAGATAAATCCGGGAAGACCATACACCGCGTCCAGCGGGGGGACTCTCTCTGGTTGCTGGCCGGGCGCTATGACACGAACATCAAAGAAATCATGCGTCTCAACGACCTGAAGTCCACCAATCTGCATATCGGTCAGAAACTGGTCATCAGTAAAGGCACGGAAGTGGTGGAGCCCGTTTCCGACGCCAAGCAATACCGGGTCAGACGTGGTGACAGCCCCTACACGATTGCCCTCGAGCACAAGATGAGCCTGGAACGATTTCTCCGCATAAACAATCTTACCCCGCGAAGCAAGATATACCCGGGACAGGTTCTCCTGGTGGAAGTCAGGTAGGCATGCCCTCGTAGCTCAGGGGATAGGGCAAGGATTCTTGAGCGAAAATCAGCTGTTTTCATAAGCTAATGATGTCAGTTAGTAAGCTGATGTCATTAGCTTTTTTTGTGCCCAGGAAGTTGGGAAATGTTAGGTTATGTTAGGATTTTTGTGATACGGTGGGCGCAAAATGGGCACAATGGGGGCTGGTTTTCTTGGTGGTGTGGAGACCGGTCATAATATGGTTCTGTTATCTTCAACTTTCGGATAGTAGACACAATGGGAAGTACGTTTGAAGAATCTTAGATTTCAAATATTCGAGATAATGTAAAGGAACCTCAACCAAGGCTCTCACGAACAACACGGCATCATCAAAACAGGGCATGGCGCGCATTCCCTTTGGTTATTTCCACTCTTGGCAAGTTGTTATCTTGCCCGCCTGACCTACATGCAAAACCGCCCCCCTCCGAAATACTGTCTTAATATTCATTAAATACAGCCTTGACCCTGTTTACCCCACCAAAACATTTTGTTATGTTACTGATGACGTTGTGAATAACATCGGGAGAGGTACGTCTACAGCGACTGACAAAGGAGATGAGAGATTAGAACGCCAATAGCGGCTGTGTCATTGATCCTGCACGTTCTCATCCAGATCGCGGTCACCGTGAGGGTGCTGCTGCGGCCTCATCGTGAGCCGGCTTCGCGGATCGCCTGGATCATGGTCATCATCGTTTTACCGGTGCTGGGTGTCCTGGCTTACCTGCTGTTGGGTGAAACGAACATCGGCCGACGCCGCGTGGCACGGATGCGCGAGGTCCTCTCGCGGCTGCCGGATGTGGCCGACGCTGCAGGCGAGGACGCGACGAATCTGCAGGTCGATGTGCCGCAACGTTACGCGCATCTGTTTCAACTCGGAAAAACGGTCAACGGCTTCGACCCCGTCGGCGGCAACCGGGCTCACTTGATGGAGGATTCGACCGCGACTTTCGCCTCCATGGTGGCCGACATCGACGCCGCAAAAGACCACGTCCATTTGCTGTTCTACATCTGGCTGCCGGACAACAACGGTTGCAGGGTGGTGGAGGCGCTGAAGCGGGCCGCTGCACGAGGCGTGACCTGCCGGGCCATGGTGGACGGTCTGGGTTCGCACATCATGATCAACTCGGAACACTGGCAGGCTATGCGTGAAGCCGGCGTCCGCCTGGCTAGCGCCTTACCCATCGGTAATCCGCTGTGGCGGGCTCTGAAGGGCCGTATCGACCTGCGCAATCACCGCAAGATCGTCGTCATAGACAATCAAATCACGTATTGCGGAAGCCAGAACTGTGCCGACCCGGAGTTTCTTGTCAAGGCAAAGTATGCACCGTGGGTGGACGCCATGATGCGCTTCGAGGGGCCGATCGCCCGCCAGAACCAATACCTGTTCGCCAGCGACTGGGAGGCTGAAACGGGCGAAGATATCAGCGATCTGCTAAGGCAGCCTATCCCGCCAGCACAGCCCGGGCTGCCGGCACAGGTGATCGGGACCGGGCCGACAGTTCGCTACTCGGCCATGCCCGAGATGTTCGAGTCGCTGATGTACACCGCCCGCCGCGAGTTGGTCATCTCGACCCCCTACTACGTTCCCGACGATGCTATGCAGGCTGCGCTTTGCGCGAGCGCCCGCCGCGGGGTCTATACGACCATTATTTTTCCCGCGAAAAACGATTCATGGATCGTCGGTGCCGCAAGTCGAAGCTATTATGGCGATCTGCTCGCTGCCGGAGTCCGCATCTTCGAATACGAGGGCGGCTTATTGCATACCAAGTCCCTGACCCTTGACGGGGAAGTCTCGCTGATCGGCTCGGCGAACATGGACCGCCGAAGCTTTGATCTCGATTACGAGAACAACATCCTGTTTTACGACCGGTCGCTGACTGCCGCCATGCGTCAACGGCAGGAAAGCTACATCGCCAAATCCGGAGCGATCACCGGCGAAATGGTGGCGCGCTGGACCTGGCGCCGCCGGATCTGGAACAACGCCATTGCTATGCTTGGGCCGGTGCTGTGAATGCTTACCACCCAAGTCGGCGGTTCAACCAGTCCGCCGCTGATGGTATCGAATTCGCTTTTCCCCAGAAACCCGTGAAATGGGGTCGGGCCGCGCTATGCTACTGATATTCAAAAAAGTGATTCGGAAATACGGGATCGTGAAAGGCTGCCACGCCCTGATATAGACGAGCTGGCGAGACTTCCGATTTGGAGCAGTGATTTCGGCCGATATATCCACTGAACTTCATTAAACTCCGGGACCCGAAA
>JAQBAU010000109.1:0-2651 GCA_032126655.1 Desulfobacterales bacterium | reverse complement strand
ATTCCTCGACGTTCTTGAAGCCAATAGCTACCCCATTATCATGCAAATAGCAGTTTGCCACGGCAGCCTGCACGCCGTGGCCGTGAACCGCAGTATCGCCGTAGCTTACTTCACAATATTCGACGATGTTGTCCGAACTATCCTGGAAATTGATGGCTCCCCAGTCTCCCGGTTTTGGCGAACTTTCGGCAGAGGTGAAAATGATCATCTTGTCCTTGGTTCCTCGTGCAAGCAGCTTGCCTCTCACAATCAATTCGGCACGTTCAAAAGCAAAATTGAACGCAGTGTCCTTTCCATGTAGGTTGGCAGGCCCATAGGGTTCTATCCTGACAAATCTAATCACAGTGCCTGGCGTGATAGTCAGCGTGGCTCCTTTGGCTATTTCGACATCACCTTTTATGAGGATTTCTCCACTCCATGTGGTGTCTGACTTGATCGTGCCTTTTTCGATTTCCTTGCCCTTCTGCCCAGCACAAGAAGATAAGGCAACAGTCAGCAGGATAGTCAAGATTAGCGTTACGTTCTGTTTGGATGTTCTCAATTTCAATCCTCCTTAAAGAGAAATCTCTCGCCCGCTTCGCTCGAGCTCACAGAGAGCACAGAGCTTCAAAAACTTAACTCACCACCCACTCACTACGTTCGTTCGAGACACAGAGTTCACAGAGTTCTCAGAGGACACAGAGTTTTTCCCGAGATAGCCCCCCATCCTCTCCGTAGCATTAAACAACATCGCTATAGGTCTCCCGCAGAGCGGGACAGCAGGCTTTAAAAGGGACATGAGAAATCGCGGTTCAAATCCTCTAATACCAAGTCCGGACTATCTCTACCATGGAGCCTGTTTTGTCTCATTTTTCCCTCTCACAAAAATCAGACAAACTATTTGGATCTTTTCTCTGTGTCTCTGTGAACTCTGCCTGCCCCGTGGAATGCACTTTCACTTTCTATTCCACCGGGGTGAGAGATAGTCTTCAGTACTTCTTGTAAGGTGCCATGTTGCACCGCTTCAGTTGTTCGCGGATGGGATCGTATTCGCTGTCGTCAATTGCCACAAAGCCGTCTAGCCACGCGCTGTCCAACACCTTCAATACCTCACCGTTGACAAGGGCGGTTTCATCCTTCTTGAGATTGAGCAAGGCGTCTTTAACCTGTTGAGCCAGCTCAGGATCCACGTGGGACATCGCGGCAACTGTACAGTAGGGCATTGCAATGCTTTCGGCGATGATGTTGAAGTCGTCGAGATTGATCCGACCCTCCTCAACCATCTGATCCACGTCTAACCGCGGCGCTGCCCCCACATCGTACCCTCCGAACTTGACACCGTAAATGCCCGTCTCATGTTTGAAGGAACCCCCGGGGATGGCGTAGTAGGCCAGGTCTTCTTCAGGGTCAAAGCCGTTGGTTAACATGAGATAGTATTGCGCCATGTAGCCAAAGGGCGCCAGCGCAGGGCCAAAGACCATGGTCTTGCCTCGCATATCTTCAAAAGTCTTGATCCCACTCTTCTTAAGCGCCATGATTGTACCCGTATCCTTGTAGCCGTGATTTCCTCTTACGTCAGTTGCTATCAGTTGTGCGCCGTACTCTTTTGCAAAAATGATATAAAGGATGGAGTTTGAGTGGGTAAACTCTACCTTCTTGTCTTGAATGAGGTCCTCAAAATCGAAGGTGTTTACGAATATTGACTCAAACTTCCGCCCGAGTTTCTCGGTGAGGTAGGCGGTGATGGGTTCGAATCTGGCCTTGGATTCTGGGAGGCTGTTGCAGATCATGTAGCCGATTCTGATAGGCTTTTCATCCTGGCTCGATGGTCCATCCTTGCCCCCGCATCCGAGGACCGTGGCGAACACCATAACTATAATCAGTAAACAAGTTTTCTTCTTCATACCACTCCTAACCAATCTTAACTAACCACCCACTCGCTACAACAAATCCATGGAGTATTGGAGTGCTGGAGTATTGGTAAAGATAAGGATCCACCATTCCATTAGTCCATCATTCCGGGGTTATTTATCTTCCATATAGAAAGCTTCGTTCGGCTTCTATTTTATTCAGCTCCTCCGGAGAGGCCAGCGATTGGGCTTTTTTCAATGCAGCCTCAGCCTTGTCCCCCTCCTTCATCTTTTCGTAAAGGACCGACAAATGGACATAGAGCATGGTATCTTGTTTGTTGATGCTTGCTGCTTTGCTCAGGTATTGCAATGCATCCTTGTATTTTCCCGCCTTAATGAGAAGCACGCCGTATCCGTCCAGGGCATCGAAATTGTTCTCCTCTTTCTTGAGTACATACGCCAGCTCTTTTTGAGCTTCCTGCAATTCGTTTGTCCGGATGAACGCCATGGCGAGTTTGTTGCGGGTAGCCAGATCGTCCGGGTTCATGTATAGAATGTGTTTGTAGGACATAATGGCTACTGCAGGGGGGAGGCTCTCCAGATCCGAATGGGCGTAGGCTGAGCCTACCCAGATAAGACATATGATCAGTGTGAGAACTAACTTCTTCATGGTTTTAAGATCCCTTTCGTTCAACTTGAGCAAGCATTCGCCCGAGACACCAAGATGGCGGCAAGATCATACTGGAGTAATGGAGTATTTGCAAAACAAGCCTTCTTAACTCCGTTAGGACCTCTCTGTGTGGCCGTGGCGCGCCGTAGCCT
>JAQBAU010000108.1:0-3438 GCA_032126655.1 Desulfobacterales bacterium | reverse complement strand
GAATCAAATGTGACGGATTATGATTATTCTCTGCGGGGCGAACTTCTGCGTGTAACGCTTCCGGATGGAAGGCTCATTGAGTATATTCATAATCCCTTGGGAAGGAGGATCGCTAAGAAGATCGACGGAGTTGTAGTCAAGAAGTATCTCTGGCAGGGCTTCACGAAATTACTGGCCGTCTACGACGGAAGTGACAACCTGCTCATGCGATTTGAATATGCCGATGGCAGGTTGCCGCTTGCAATGACCAGGGGCGGTCTTAAGTACTATCTGACATATGACCAGGTTGGATCCCTTAGGGTCGTTGCGGATGCATCTGGAACCGTGGTAAAGAAGATCGAATACGATTCATTTGGGAACATACTCGATGACACCAATGCGTCATTTGAGGTTCCATTCGGCTTTGCCGGGGGACTGCGCGACCGCGAAACCGGTCTAGTTCGCTTTGGTTTCAGGGACTATGATCCTGATACCGGCCGCTGGACTGCCAAGGATCCAATCTTCTTTGCGGGAGGTAATACTGATCTTTACGGGTACTGCATAAACGACCCCGTGATGTTTGTCGACCAATTAGGGTTGTGGGGGGTAGATGTAGGCGGCTCATTGATGGGGATTGATATGTCTACAGAGATCTTCAATTCTAATTCGGGCTGGTTCCCAAGTACTAAAACTGACATAGACGTATCAACAACGCTTGTTGGTGGAGGCATGAAAGTTACCTTCGATACGCCCTGTGCATCTGGATCCTCTCCGGATGATGACGTACTTGTGAGTCTTGGGCTAAGTCAATACTTCGGCATTTCCTATAATACGGAACTGAGCCGAGGAAGCGCGAATATCGGTATTGGCTTGGGATTGCCTGTATCATTTAGCACGTCAATACAGAACTTCGCTGAGGGGCTGGGTGGCGGAATCGCAAACCTCTTCAATTGAATTAAACCGAAGAGCTGACCGTACCAACAGGATGGTATGAGATGTCTGAAGCGCTTGCGACTCCCAAGCATTTGGCTCGGGGGCTGTACCTAAGTTGGGAGGGAACCATTCTTGCAACTCCATGAGATATTGTGGTGGGTGGGGCTTCTGTCATTGATAGCATGTTGTTGTTGTTTAGGGGTTATCGGTTTCAGGAATAGTGCTTGGAGCGGGACATCTCGATCTATACTTGCAAACCTTGGGCCCCTTGACAGAAAGCTTGTCAAGAGTGCGACGGTTCTCTTGATTGTAGGAATAACCTTTTTCATCCTTGGGGCATTGGCCAAGTAAACGACACGCTAAGAAATGACAGCGTCTACTTCTACATAAATCTTGTCATCAAAGTACAGAAACATGTTAACCCCTGAACCCCGACAAGAACCCAGCAGTGCACTAAAACATATCCTTGATCTGTCCTTTCAGATTTCCCTCCATTCACCACCAATGAAGCCATTCATTCGTTTTGCCAAGGAAACAGACAGATTGTATGGCAAACAGGCAGTGGGAATCCGCCCCTCCCTTTTTTGGGATTTTGACGATACGTTGCAGAAGATTATTCTAAAGATCGCTCGCACAATTGCGACACCAGAAGAGATATGGCAATCGTGCGCAGAGCGTTCAAAAGCTGGCTTTAGTGGCCCATTTGTCGAGAGGAAGAAATGGGAGTTGGACGAACTATCTCTCCGCAGGACAAAGCCATGGTTTGAGACAACACCAAGAGAGGAGTTCGTCTTCGCGAGAATCCCATATAGAAGCCGCCTCCTATATGTCGGCTGTGATTCAGGGATAGAGTGTTTCCCTTTGGCTGAAAGAGGGCATCACATCACTGCAATTCACACGGATCCCGAATTAGTCGAGATTGCCAACGAGTGGGCGAGACATTTCAGATTTCCTTTCAAAGCCATTTGTGCGGACCTCATGGAGTTCACTTCTGCCCCTGAATCCTTTGATTCCTTCATTATTGACTCCTACGGATCCCATCCCTCAATGGAACAGGCCATTACCGCCCAAGAAAACCTGGCAATGACAATCTCCGACCACGGCCTGGGTTTTGTGGTCGCAAGTCGCAAGAAATATGCGTCATATTGGTTTTTGATGAACACATGCTATCCAAGTGCAATGACCAGATGGCTGATGAAACAGGCTCCCCTTGACTTTTACTATTCCGAATTCGATTCAGCAGAAGAACGGCTTCTATACGGTGCTTATAACAGAAGTTACACTGCGGAGGCCCTGGCGTCGGAATTGAGTCACACGTTTAACGTCTCAGACTGTTTGTTTGAGAAGCACGATCCACGTTATGTGATGGCCGTTGTTCGACGGAAAGGCCAACCCGATGTCACTATCCATCACAGAAGAACTCCCGTTGTTGAGGAAAATAATGGGCTTTCGAAACCCTATGTTTGGCTGACATCAAAGGTACAATCCATTTGTGATATTCTCAAGTCCCACGAGCAACAACTTTCTCAATACTTCGACAATAGACATTTTTTCCCCTGCAAGAACCCGTTGCAAGTCGTGGATACAAACATGTCAGAATTCATCGATCTACTCACAGAGGTGTTTGAAACAACCACCCCACCGCGTTGAGAAGTGGGCAAATTACTATCTAATATGGAGGAGGCTATGGAAAAACAAGAATTCAGAACGTTTGAGGATTTGGATTGCTGGAAAGCGTGTACAGAAGTGCGGAGGTTCATAGGAGATCTCGTCAAGAAGTACCCGCAGGAAGAGAAGTTCTCCCTGGCTATGGACATGAAGAGGGTGGGCAGATCCGCCACGCACAATATCTCAAGGGGCTTCGGACGGTTGCAGCATTACGACAACATGAAGTGCTGTCGGGCCAGTCGAGGCTCATTATACGAACTGGTTGACCAGTTAATCACGTCAAAAGACGACGGCTACATATCATCAGCGGAATATGAAAAAGGTAGGGCCTTGATCACCAGCGCCCTACCCTTGTTGAACGGATACATTGGTTATCTTAATAAGCAAAAAGAACAAGCAACTAACAACAAAAAGCTTTGAACCCAATTCAAGGCACATCTGCAATCCTGCTAAAACAAAAAGGAGGTTCAAGATCCCTGCTTGAACCGCCTTTTCTTATTTCCGGGTTTTGCGCTTTCTATTATTACTTGCCCTTGCGGGCCTCTATAACAAAACTCCTCTCCTCATCCCCGTTGGGTGAGTAGGTGTAGGTCTTGTTTCCCTTCATGTCCACTCGGAGTTGCCCCGTAACGTCCACAAGTTCAAAATCCCAACCGGACGGGAGCTTCTTCCAGAAGATAGTCACCGGGTCGCCCAGTCCGGTTGCTTTAGCAGTTATCTCCCACTGATGCAGTTTGCCAGTGTTGGAATGAATGTCAACGCAGTACTTACCGGAGTCACTCCCCCAATCATTGTGCTCCACATAAAGCATGACATAAGCAGCATTCATCGTTCCTGCATCCCGTATATCATTTCGGT
>JAQBAU010000107.1:0-27536 GCA_032126655.1 Desulfobacterales bacterium | reverse complement strand
ATGTGAGCACTTTGAACCGTTTCGCAACGTTGCCATGGGCACTTAGATTGTTTTTGAGATAGGCTATAGTTGATTCTGAGACAAAACCAATCCTGTTCATGAAGAGATCTGTGACTACGCGCCTTGGATTTTTATGTCGACCCTGAAATCTCCCCGCTTGGATCCGGAGTCAATCCGCATTTTTTCTGTGATGACACCGGAAGCCATGAACACGGCAAACGCTGACGAACACTCAAGGTCGGTAAACTTGTCTCCAACTTCCAAGGTGTCGATCAACTCCTTATCCTTGCCTGAGACAATGATGCTGACGATGTTCCCTCTTTGGAAGTTAACGTCAAATTCCATCACCCTTCCTTCGAGAGGTCCTTTGTATATTGTCAGTCCCAGGAAGGTGATGTCGAGAAAATCTTCTTCTTCAGGACCTTCATCCGACTCGGCATCTACTTGTTTTACGACTGCAGCAGCATCTGTTGGTGCTATGACCGTCTGGAGTCTTTTATCAACCCTTTTTCGGTCAAGAATGCTCTGAAGAAAGACGCGTATGTTTTCAAATTGTTGGGAAGTAAAGACGATATCACTTGAGAGCCAGTCATCATATTCAGCCACAGCCTTATCAAATTCTTCGTTCACAATGTGGACCCTGAGGATATTCTTTGCAGCAGCAACACGGAGACTGTCTTTCTTAATCAGTTCTTTGAAGTCAGCCAGAGCCCTTTCAAACTGCCCAAACTTGGCTAGTGCTATGGCTCCTTCAAGTTTTGCAGTGTCCTGGTCCTCATCTGTTTGAGAAGAGAATAGGTCCTTGATGAGATCCTGAACTTTTGGTGACAACTCGGGCTGTCGTGGCGCTTGCTTCAGCTTTGCAAAATCACTGCCCAAGGCAGTGATTTTTTCTGATACAGTACTAAGCCAAGTCTGTTTGTCCTCAAGTTCATCGCTCATACGGATCAATGTCGTGGCATCATCATATTTGTCCTTTGCCTCATCCAACAACCCCTGAGTCTGATAGATTTCTGCCTCGTTTATCAGTGCTTTGATCCGGCTTTCGACATCCATTTGGGGTGCCTCCCATCATATACATGAATCAGTCAGTCTTCTCACGTTGCGGCTTTGCCTATTAGGCGAAAAGAAGAAAGGGCTATCATCTGGTTTAAAAAAAACTGAGCCAGTCCATCTAAAAGCAATGATATTAACAGTTTCAGGCGCCATTGTCAATAATTAGCCATACTGAGACGTTTCTTCAAAACAGGATACGTTTGACAGGGGTTCGCCAAAGTGTTCATTCAGTTGACAGAGACATCCCGCCCAACAGCCCCTGGAATCCTGACTTCGTTCACAGGGCCAATGCCTTGCAAAAAAGCCTCTGCAGCCCGACTCCCGCTGGCCATTGCCATGGGAAGGCCTCCCATAAAAAGGGCTGAATATGCCTGGTACCCGGCCATGTACAGACCATGAATTGGCGTCTGCACCAGCTCCACGGGCTCATGGCTGGGATTGTCTTTGTAGTCCCACGACCATCCGGCAACCGCTCCTTGACTTCTTCCGCCTCGCTCCTCAAACGTCAGCGGTGTGGCCACGTCTGTCACCACCGCGGCACGCTCAAGGCCCGGAACGAGATTGCCGGCTTCTCGAACGAGTGCTTGAGCCAGTTGCATTTTGTATTCACGGTAGGCATTGTTTCTTTGACCTTCTGCTGGGCGATATTGTCTGAAATGGGCGTGATCTGCTTCCGTGCGAATCACAATCACGACACCGCTATCTGGCGCGAGGCCAGGGTCTGTGTGGCTCCACAGGCTCACTTCCAATTCCTGTCCAGCCACCGCCTCAGGGTTCACTTGTGCATCTTTCCAATCCGGCACCTCATCTGGTTGGGCAACACCAGTCATGTGGCGCCTGTAGATGAGTCTGCTTGCATCAGAGAAGACCGAGAGGTCAACCCCCTTTGCTTCCACACCCAGGCAAACCTGAAAGACTGAACCGCTCTGTTTGGCCATAGCTACGGCCTGGTACCACGGTGCCGGGATGTGTTGCATTTCAACCAACTTCATGAAAGTCGTTTTGTAGTCAGCATTAGAAATAATGCCTCGGGCATCAATTTCCGCTCCGTCTCCAAGAGCCACCCCCAAAACTCTTCCATCTATGACCCTGATTTTCTTAATCCCTTCGCCAAATCTGATTTCACCTCGCCCCACATTGCCCGTGCTGTTGCTGGTGACCGCTCTGGTCAATCTGTGGCAAAAGGATTGCATCCCTCCCTCGGGGTACCATATCCCCTGGTTGCACATGAGGTTCCACTGTGCAGCGAGGAGCGGAAGGCTGGTGTAGGCATCGCGGGTGCCTAGACTCCCAAGAATCCTGCGAAGCCTTTGGTCCATGATCACGCCGCGAAGATATTCGTTGGCCGACTTTTCAGCAACTTTTTCCAGGAAGGAGCGATCGGTCTCTCTATCGGAGTTTATTGCGGACAGGATCTTGTCCATGTCGTGAAAAAACTGCTTCAGGCCCTTGGAGTCAGCCGGGAAGCATTGTGCCATCCCGGCCTTCACCTGGTCAAAGGGCAAAGAGAACAAGATGGATACTCCCAAAGCGACGACTTTGTAGTGGACGCGATGAAAGTGGAGGTCGTGGTCCTGGCCTAAATCCGCCAATGTGTCTCTGACAAGACCCGGCGTGCTGAAGCCAAGAGGCCCCATGGGGAAAGTGAAGCCGGTGCGGGAGTACGTGTAGGCTGTGCCGCCGGGATGCAGGCTTTTCTCAAGGACCAACACATGCAAGCCGGCTCTTACCAGCCTGGCGGCAGCCGTAAGCCCGCCAACCCCGGCCCCAATGACGATGACGTCCCACTCTTTCGGCATGGTAGTCAAAATGTATCACAGTCGCATCGACAAAAGAAGTACTGCAGAGGGATCTTTGAAGAAAAGGGCGGACAGGGTAGTGGAAAACCGCGGCTGGCCCCAAAGCCTTTTTCCTTGACACGGAGACGCTTATTTCTTATACGTTCTGAGATTTTCATTCTTTTACGCGTTTCAACAACAGGCCACAATCGTCCCCTTATGTTCAAGCTCAAATCCTTTTGTAAGACGCCTTTTCACAAACGGAATGGAAGAGGTTTTACCGTTCTGGAACTCCTGGTCGTCATCCTGATCCTGGGTATACTTGCCACGATGGCGATCATGTATCTATTGGGGTACAGAGAGAAGGCTTACGTCGCCGCATTGGCGTCAGATCTTACATCCGCATATGACGCATCAATTCAGTACTATGCGGACAATCCGAGTGGTTCGGTCACCATGAATATTATCACCGCCTACGGGTACAGGCAGAGTGAAGACGTCCATCTTACGGTTGTTGACGGAAGTGCGGAATTTCTGAGCATTACCGCTACCCATCCGGGAGTACAAGGCGTGTATCAGGTGGATGACAGTGGGCATGTGTCTCAACAATGATAGCAGACAGGGATAGGTGGATCGACAGATGAAAAGAAGGCGAGTTAACTATTTGGTAAACAAAAGAATGCAACTGACGTGCACCGCTAGGTTTTTGGTTATCACGTTGTTATTTGCCTTGTTCATCGGATTCCTGGCATACGTGACGGTATGGCCGGTGGCTTCGGCCTTTATTCCTAAAGGTCTCATCGATCTCGTAAAGCATCAAATTCTTGTCAGAACCATCTTATTCCTTATGCCCGCAATTTTTGTCATAATAGGTTTTGGCATTGTCATTTCCCATCGCATGGCAGGGCCCCTCTTTCGCATAGAGCGGACGATCGATGAGGTGGTTCGAGGAGGGGATGTCGAACTGATTCGTTTGAGAAAAAAGGATGAAAAGGAATTCAAGGACCTTGCAGAAAACGTCAACAAGCTCATTGGTGTCATAAAAGAGTTGAAAGGAACCGCCGCAACAGACAGCACCCCTTCCTAATGATGGAATGCGCAATTAGAATTCATCCTTGATTCCACCATATTCCCCAGCCTGAAAAAATACCGAATGAGCATGTATCGACCTTGTGCGAGATTTCATCGTAAAGAGACAAGTTCTAAGTAATCTCACCCAAAAATACAGTCTTTTTTCCCTTGAAATACAGTATTCACCTAATTGACGCCATGTACGCAGGGAAATTAAGTTGACAGGCACGATACATCGTGTAATTTGTGTGGCTTAAATGTGTGTTGGCAGTTAGACTGACTTCCTGAACATAATCCAAAGACCGGATGATCCGTGGACAAGGGAATCGCGTAATCGATGCATTTCACGCCCCTGGGGGTAAATCCCTTCCGGGGGTTTCTTCTTTGGTTTTTGGGCAACCCATAGCCAACCGTATTGGCAAGTCTGGAAGCATTCGGTGTTCCATATTCCTTGAGGCCATGGAGGCAAGGGAAGTGGATTCTTTAGAATCCGGTTCAGTTTTAGGAGATGTCATATGAATAAGGTGATCAAATGGGGATTGATCATAGGGGCTGGTATCATTGTGCTCATTGTGTCCGCCCTATTGCTCATCCCACTTTTTGTTGATGTCGAGCAGTACAAGCCCCTTATTGAAAAAGAGGTCTCAGAGGCAACTGGGAGGCCTTTCACGATGGGTGGAGATCTCGGTCTATCCCTGTTTCCGTGGGCAGGCTTTTCTCTGTCCGACCTTCATTTGGGGAATCCGCCCGGTTCTGCGGAAAAGGACTTGGTCAGCGTGAAGTCTTTTGAGGTAAGGGTAAAACTCCTGCCCCTCCTGTCCAGGGACATCCAGGTGAAGCGCTTTGTATTGGACGAGCCTCGAATTGTACTTGAAATGGGGAAAGACGGTCGAGGAAACTGGGAAGGCATCGGCAAACCTTCAGAAGAAGCCGCTTCGGGGCATCCCGAGAAAGAAAAAGAGACTCCTGAGCAGGAACCAGATACCGGACTGCCGATCAAAAGCCTTGCCGTAGAAGAATTTGCCATCAAAAACGGCTCTTTGCTCTGGATCGATCATGTGAGTGGGCAGCGCAACGAGATGTCGGAGCTGAGCCTCACGTTGCAGGACCTCTCTTTTGATCGGCCTATTGGACTTGCCTTGTCTGTTTCACTGGATGGAAAGCCCCTGTCGGTTAAGGGGGAAGTCGGGCCTGTGGGAAAGGACCCTGGAATGGGGACCGTTCCTTTGAACCTGGCCATTGAAGCGTTGAAGCAGATCCAGATGAGTTTGAAGGGTGAGATCGTAGACCCGGCCACGCTCCTGAAGTTCAATCTCCTCGTTGATGTGTCGCCGTTTTCCCCTCGAAAGCTTGTCGCTGGTCTGGGAGAAACCTTTCCGGTCGAGACAGCTGACCCCAAGGCATTGGATCGTGTGTCCTTCAGAGCAAGATTGAAGGGCGATCCTGAGAATGTTACGCTCTCGGAGGGGGTTCTGGACCTTGATGAGTCAAAGATGACCTTTTCGGCCAAGGTCCATGACTTTTCCAAACCAAACGTGGCGTTCGATCTGAACCTTGACGAGATCGACCTGGATCGCTATTTGCCGCCCGCAAGTGATGAGAAGTCAGGGGAAGAGAATAAGGCGAAGGCCCCAGAGCCAAAGGCGGAAAAGACCGACTACACCCCACTGCGAAAACTTGTCCTGGAGGGTGTTGTTCGGGTGGAAAGACTCAAGGCATCCGGGGCCAGGATACAGGATATTTATATGAAGGTGTCCGGCAGAAACGGCCTGTTCAACCTGGACCCGCTCACCCTGAATCTCTACGAGGGCAATGTGTCGTCCAGAGGAGAGTTGGATGTGCGGCAAGACGTTCCCAGGGCGACCATAGATCTCAGTGCAGAGGGGATTCAAGTTGCTCCCCTACTGACGGATGTTATGGAAACCGATTTCCTGGAAGGGACCGTCAAGGCGGAAGTCGAACTAAGACTGACAGGGGATGATCCTGAAACAATCAAGAAGACACTGAATGGTAAAGGAGACTTCCTTTTCAAGGACGGAGCTATCGTTGGAATAGACCTGACAGGCATGGTCCAAAACGTGAAGGCGACTTTTGGCCTTGCCGAAAAAGGAGTAGAAAAGGCGAGAACTGATTTTTCCGACCTTCTCATGCCTTTTACCATCACCAAGGGGTTAGTAAATACCCCTGGGACATCCATGACGTCCCCGCTTCTTCGTCTCTTTGCCAGCGGAGATGCTGATTTGGTCACTGAAACGCTTGACTTCAGGGTGGAACCCAAGTTCGTTGGCACGATAACGGGACAGGGAGACAGCGTACAGCGTTCCGGTGTGATGGTTCCTGTGGTGGTGACCGGGACTTTTGACGCTCCCAAGTTTCGCCCGGACCTTGAGGGTATGATAAAGAAGAGTCTTGAGGAAGGACTCCCTGACCCCGAGGAACTGAAGAAACTCCTGCCAGGTCAGGATACCAAGGAGGGTGAATCAGAGTCATTGGAGGAGAAGGCCAAAGGGCTCCTCAAGGGGCTCCCTTTTGGCAACTGAGTCGCACCACGAGGGAAGACGGGATGTGTGTGATCGGTACGGCCGTAGGACTGTCTCACGGACTTTCAAGAGAGAAGGGGCATCAATAGCTACAAGGTAGGGTCAGACGGAGATTATCCGTCAGCATATTTTGATAACCTAATTCCAACAAGGAGGGAGAGCCATGGTGAAAAGGTATTTTGGAGTGTTATTTGTAGTGATGGTGGCAGCGGTGCTGACCTGTTATGCGATCCCAGACTCACAGGCTGGCGGGTGCATAGAGAAGGTCGACAACTTCTTGGTCATCCTGGATGCATCAGGGTCTATGGGTGATGTCTACAAAGATGGCATCAAGCTGACCTTGGCCAAAGAGACTGTGAACAATATGAACCAGACAATTCCCGACTTGAAACTTATGGGTGCGCTTCGGACATTTGGCGTTGGTGTCCGCGCATACCAGAAGAAGACAGCCCTGGTTTATGGAGTGACACAATATACCAAGGAAGGACTTGAAGGGGGCGTTGCAATAGCCAAACGCGCCGGCGGCAATAGCCCGCTATGCATGGCGATAGATGGGGCGAGCGAGGACCTGCAGGCGACCGAAGGAGACATTGCCGTCATCATCGTGAGCGATGGGAAAGAGATGGACGATGCCCCGGTGGAGGCTGCCAAAAAGATGAAGTGCCAGTATGGTAAAAGGGTATGCATCTACACCATACAGATCGGGGATTGTAAGGTTGGCAAGAAGCTCCTGGACCGGGTTGCAAATGAGGGCGGTTGCGGGTTTTCCGTCAATGCCGACGACCTCTCCTCCGGTCAGGGGATGGCCAATTTTGTGGAAGCCGTTTTCTGCCAGAAGGGCGAGAGGGATTCTGACGGAGACGGTGTGCTTGATAGCGCAGATAAGTGTCCCGACACCATTGCCGGTGCCAAGGTCAATACGGTCGGATGCTGGGTCGTGAAAGGGATCAACTTTTCCACAAACAAAGCGGAAATCAGGCCTCAGGATCATGCCGGTCTGGACGAAGTCGTGGTTGTGTTGAAGGAGAACCCGACGGTCAAAGTCGAGATACAAGGACACACCGACAATATGGGGGCCGAGGATTACAACCAGGCCCTTTCAGAGAAGAGGGCTAATGCAGTCAAGGCCTACTTTGTGGAGAAAGGGATTGCAAAAGATCGACTTTCTGCCAAGGGTTATGGCATGTCGCAACCAATCGCTTCCAACGACACTGTCGAGGGACGGTTCCAGAACCGACGGGTGCAATTGAAACCCATAAAGTAGAAGAATACGTGTCTATTGAGTCAACTTGTGGGGTTGAGCAGAGATGCTCAACCCCATAATCCACAGAAGCTGAGAATCTTTGGCTGTATGCGATTCCGATGGTCTTAGCCACGGGGAGGGGAATGCTATGCCAATACTTCGGCCTTTCCTCATATCACTCCTGATAGCTTGGGGAACCTTCCACATTTCCCCGGTTCACGCGGGGTTCGGTGATTTTTTCAAGGGTGTCAAAGATGCTGTTCAGCGAGATCAGGAGCTGTCGCAGAGCCAAATTGTTGACGGACTCAAAGAAGCCCTCCTGGTCGGCACGGGCAATGCAGTGGAGACAGTCTCGCAGGTGGGAGGCTACTTCGAAAACCCCGCGATCAAGATCCCGCTTCCTGATGCCATTCAGAGAGTTGAGCCGCTAGTCAGGGCCGCGGGGTATGGTGCGCAGGTGGACGCCTTTGAGATGAGCATGAACCGTGCAGCCGAGCAAGCTGCCCCTAAGGCAAAAAGCATCTTCTGGGACGCGATCAGGCAGATGACTATCTCTGATGCGCATAAGATCCTTAACGGGCGGGAGACCGAAGCCACGCTGTACTTCAAAGAAAAAACCTATGGGCAGCTTAGCGAGGTCTTTGAACCCATAGTCCATGAGACTATGTTCCAGGTAGGCGTTACTCGTAAGTATCAGGAGTTGGAAAACAAGGTGAACACCGTTCCCTTTGCGAGTAGTTACGCATTCGACCTGGACGAATACGTGAATAGCAGGGCCTTAGAGGGTCTCTTCTTTGTGCTGGGGGAAGAAGAGAGAAAAATCCGACAAGATCCTGCGGCAAGGGTCACGGACCTTCTCAAGGAGGTCTTTGGAAAGAGGTGACCGGGATAGGGTCACGTGTCAGGAAACAGAAGAGGGGAGACCTTATCTGGTCTGGCGTTAATGGCGTTTGCCTTAATCCTTGAAGTCCTGGGTCCATAATTCGGTCGCGGGCTGTCGGGGGGAAGGAGAGAAGAACTATGTCAAGGATTGCGCGAGTGACTGAGATTGTTGCCGGATCGCCGAAAAGCTTTGATGATGCCATTAAGACCGGGTTTAAGCGCGCCAGTAAGACTCTCCGGGGGATCACTGGTATTCGTATCATTGAACAGCGGATCAGTGTGGACGACAATAAGATGGTGGAATACCGTGTTCGGATGGAAATAATCTTTGTCCTGGAGGGGTAGCCCCTGTCCGGGGAAGGTATTACTCGTCTACAGGTACGCTTGCTGGCAAGTGACTTAACAGGCTCAATCAGACATGGTAGTAGTAATCGAGCCCCAGATGAGTAATCTGTTCCTCACCCATGAGGTATCGAAGCGTGTTCTTGAGCTTCATTGATTGAATAAAGAGGTCGTGTTCCGGATACAGATTGGGTGCGCACTGCGGGCTCTTGAAGTAAAAAGAGAGCCACTCCTGGATTCCAGTCATACCGGCCCTCTGAGCGAGATCTGTGAAAAGGACCAGGTCAAGCACGATAGGTGCCGCCAGGATGCTGTCGCGACATAAAAAATCCACCTTGATCTGCATTGGATATCCCAACCAGCCGAAGATGTCGATGCTGTCCCATCCTTCTTTGTTGTCACCACGCGGGGGATAATAGTTGATTGCTACCTTATGGTAGAAGTCCTTGTAGAGGTCGGGGTAGACGTCCGGCTGAAGAATGCTCTCCAGCACGGAAAGCTTGCTCTCCTCTTTGGTCTTGAAGGAGTCCTTGTCATCAAGGACCATGCCGTCACGGTTTCCCAGAATGTTTGTGGAGTACCAACCGGTCAGCCCCAGCATACGAGCCTTTAGTCCCGGAGCCAGGATGGTCTTCATCAAGGTCTGGCCTGTCTTGAAGTCCTTGCCGGCAACAGCGACGCCCCGCTGATCCGCCAGCTCGACCATAGCCGGAATGTCAACGGTTAGATTGGGAGCACCGTTGATATAGGGAATTCCACTCGTCAAGGCGGCGTAGCCGTACAGCATGCTCGGCGCAATATCTGGATCATTGTTTTTCAAACCCTCTTCGAAATTGCTCAGCGAGGCATGAACCTCTTTTGGTTTGAGGTACACCTCGGTGCTGCCACACCAGATCATGACGCAACGCGATACCCCTTGTTCACGCTTGAACGTGTCGATATCGGCCTTGAGGGCATCGACAAGTTCTACATGAGAGGCTTGGGGCTTAACGTGAGAACCATGCAGATTTTTTACGAATGCTTGGTTAAAGACTGCCGACATCGGCTCCAGCCCTTCCATAAAAGCCTTAACTCCCTTGAGATGGTCTCGCTCAAGTACGCTGCACCCCATGCCCGCTTCAAAGCAGTTCTCTGGAAAGACATCCCAACCACAGAAGACAAGATCGTCCAGCTGCGCTAAAGGCACAAAATCTTTGATTAGAGGTATACGGTACTCATCTCGTTTGCCCAGGCGAACCGTTCCCATTTGCGTCAGGGAGCCGATTGGAAGAGCCTGGCCCCGGCGAATCGTTTCGACTCCTGCTAAAAAGGTGGTGCTTACTGCACCCCCCATTCCGGGGATGAGCACACCCAACTTGCCCTCTGCCTTCTGGATCTCCTCTTGGCGTTTCATATCTCTCCTCATCGCTACTACCAGCGTCTCAGTTTAGGATCCCTCGACCTTGGGATTCCCTCTCATAGCTCCCTCGTGATCTACCGAAGCCTTTCTTCAGCCACATACTTCACTAAAACCCTGTCTTTTGAACCGGGAGCAATCATCAAGGATGCCGGGTCGAGCACCAGGCTAACCGTTATTGTTTCTGTTTTTCGAATGTTGTCAAGGGGAACTTTTTCAGTGTAGATCGTTGCGACACCTTTCAGTATCTGCCTTCCTCCTATGACCCAGATCTTTTCAGGTTCAAGCCTTGCTTCCGTGAGGATGAGATGTTCAGGTAACGTTCCGACCCAGTCAACCTGCACAGGCAGTTCCTTTTCTATAGGGACATCAAGGGTGACCTCAACGGCGGGTGGTTCAACTCTTCTGAGAAAGACGCCGGGAGGCAGGGTAACGTTTTCATGTCCTACGGTAAAGCTCTTGGCGCCTGCCACAGCCCCTTCCAGGTCCAACTTGACCTGGACTTGCTCGGGACGAATCGATTTTATGAGGGAACCCGACCCCCCCAAATGAAGTTGGACGGTGTTCACCGATGTGTCCAAAATGGCTATGCCCGGATCACGATTCATGTATTCCACTGGAATCTCAAGGGTAATCAAGGTTTCCAGCCCTCTTGAGAAGCTTAACCAGACACCTGTGATGAACAGAATAGAAACAAGGGCGGCTATGCCAATCTCAAATTTGTCTTTTCTCAGATAGCCCCACTCTTCTGTGGTGCCCCCCACATGCTCCTTCAATTTCCGGGCAAGTTCCTCTTTTTGATCCACAACCTCCAAGTCTGAACCCTTAGCCACGACCACTGTTCCTCTTTCCTCGGATACGAGCACAACCAAGGCATCCGTGGTCTCGGCCAAGCCAGCCGCAGCCTTGTGACGGGTTCCATAATGTGAGGGGAGGTCTTTTCGGTATGAGAGGGGAAGGATAACCCTTACCTCAGATATCTGATTGCCCTGAATGATAGCGGCGCCATCATGAACAGGATTGTCACGCCAGAATATGTTCAGAATCATTTCTTCGGACACCAGTCCATGCCACGGCACACCACCTTGGACCACTTCGCTCAAGTCCTCCTTACCCGGAAAAACAATCAGAGCCCCACTGCGTCTTTCCGCCAGCTCATAAACACTCTCCACAATGATTTCTATGGGCGTATGAAGTGCTTTCTGAGGGAAGCCCCAGAGAATCGCTTTCAGATTTCTTGCCTGGAGGATAGAGCGGATTTCGTTTCTGAAGACCACGATGATGATGAGGGCGGCAAACGCAGTAATTCCTTGGATTGCCCAGCTGGAGACGATGAATCCCAAAGAAACGGCTATTCTCTGAAAGAACCAAAGCAAAGCAATCCCGACAAGGACCCTGAATACATTGGTTCCTCTGAACAGGACATAAAGGCGAAAGAGAATGTAGCTGTTTAATGTAATATCGATGACGTCCTGCCATCGAATACTCATCATGAAAAACAAGAATTCCTTCATGGGCAACTAGTCCGTGATGCTGAATCTCAATAGACGAAGAAGACGACCCTCCCGGTCCGTGATTTCCACACGCCAGGGGCCCTGATCAGCTTCTCGAAGCTGAATGCTGCTAAATGTTGACCAACGAGGGGGCTGGAGGGACAGCTTGATTCTTGTGCTGAGCCTATCTCTGAAAAACCAGCTGTGGTAGACATAGGTATCTTCTGGCACAGGATCAAAGGATGTGAAGCACGATACCCTTCCGAGAGCAATGGAAAAGACGATGCCCTGGCTTTCAGGGGTTAACCCGTCTATCTTCTCGCACATTATCGCCTCAGCCAAGGTCAGTTTCTTGGGAGCCGAGGCAGCCAAAGTGTTCTGGTTCTCTTGAGAGAATGCCTGTGAGCAAGTGGAGAGAGCAACACATAGCATCACCAAGAGGACTGCTGCAAATTTGCATTTGAAGCTCCCTGCAGCAAGCTGAAGGGAATGTTCTGCCTTACGGCAGTGCTTCGCAACGACTGTAAGGAAGTTTACCATTTTTAGATTTGCTCGCTATTGCAGTTCAAGGCCATAGGCTTACCGGACGAGAATTCCCTGCTTGGAGTGAGTCTGCCCTTCAATCTCGTTGTGTGACTCCCCTGAGCGGACACGGTACAAACGGGAGTCAGTACAAGTCAAAATACCTGATAATCTGATTTTTTCAAGGGAAAAGACTCAGTTCATACGCATACCAAGGAAACATTTCTCCTCGACCTCCGTAGCTACATGGGGCGGACAAACTGCGCTCCTGCGAAGAACTCCTCGAAAAGAAACAGGGCTCAATATTTCGGTCAAGGTCTGAGGCGAAGCGTGTGAATTACTACTTTAGCGAGTTTGTTCTCTCCTTTTAATGTTTTCACTACATTTTCAATGTCAAATCCGCCGGGAACCATGCCAATCAACTTTATCAGGCACATACGCTGTATGTCATGGGCAAGGAAGACTGTCCCTGTGGGCCGGAGATATGTTCGAAACAGGTGTATAATCGGGTCTATGGAAGTCTCGTTGTAAACCAATTCCGACCCACAGATAACGTCGTATTCTTCTGTCAGGTCCGGGTTGTGCCAGTCCAACTTTTTAATGGAGACATTCTTCAGTCCATTCAGCTCCGCGTTCATGCGCAACAGTTCGAGGGCATCGTCTTCATAGTCCGTGATGGTCACCTTGTGTCCACAGGCCCCAAGGAATAATCCCGTGACCCCCATGCCCGCGCCGATTTCCAGTATGGTCTGCTCCTTTTTAAGCTTAACTTGGACTAAATGATGAGCCAACACGATAGAGGCTTCCCAAATCTTGACCCAGAATGGAAACTCCTTGATATAGGCATCTCCTTTCTGTTCAAGATTGTCTACGAAAACATCCCAGTTTTCTATACGGTATAGCTCGAGCTTCTTCTCCCCGATGACGATGGGAGAGGTTCCCAGTTCATATTTCTCTCTTATTCCCATACTTACTTCCTAATAAATGACCGGCGAGGAAGACACTACCGGTCCCTCACAGGAAATTTCTTGTCAAGCTGCATGAAGTCGAGAAGATGGCCTTCACGAACGGGGAAGGGGGCGTACCTATCGATCGCTAATTACACTCATCCCCTCAACCGTCATATGGGGGTATCTCCCCTGGTACTCCGTGTCCGAGCTCACGAGTACGTTGTGCTTCAGTATCTCATAAAGATTGCCGGCGATCATCGTGTTCTTGACCCGGCCCACGATCTCACCATTCCTGACACGGTAGCCCAGACCAAGGTTGCCAGAGAAATCGCCATTAATGATATTACTCTGACCAAAACCGATGAGGTCCCGAATGTACAGACCATCATCAATCTCGGCCAGCAGTTCCCCGCTTGGACGTTCGCCTGGAGTGATCTTGGGGGAGTGCGGATTGCTGCGATTGTTGCCAGTGGGAGTGGCCCCGGCAAGTCCTGCAGAATCAAGATCGTACAGGAAACATTTTAGTATGCCCTTGTCAAAGAGGGTTTGCTTCATGGTGGGAACCCCGTTGTCATCCAGGGCACGAGCACCGGTGGCGTAATCCTGGTGCGGGTCATCAGCAATCGTGAGTGAGGAGGAAAGCACTCGCTCCTTCAGGCGGCCGGCGAGGGGGGAGTCGCCCTTGGCAACATTGCGGCCGTTGGTGCCCATAAAAATAGGCCAGAGTAGACGCGGAAGTGTTTCCGGTGGAATATGCGCCTTCACTTTTCCGGAGGGGGGCGGGACAATCGTCTCGGCCCGGCGCAGGTCAGTAATGATCTTTTCCGCAATAACGCCAGGGTCATAGAAAGCGGTCAGATCACGCCAGCCCCGACTGTGTCCCGCAAACACCATGTCGGTGTCTGCTGTCCGCTGGACAAATGCGCCAAGTCTCCAATGTGTGCGCCTGGCAGGGTGGGAGACCCCACCGGTGGTTAGCAACAGCGACTCGGATTCTGTCCGGCTGGCCGAACACTCGATGAAAAGGTCCGGATTGTAGGTTTTGAGCTCGTCGGCGATCTGCTGACAGGCTTCAATCATCTTCTCGCGAGAGAGCGAGAGGGTCTTGTTCGAGTGGGTCTTCACCGTGGCTGCTTCGCTCGGCGCTGGATAGGCATCGAAGTGTGCGACGCTGCCCCCGACCTTTGCCAATGTGACGGCTCGTTCGATCATCGCACTGAAATCCTCGAGTCTGTTGCCGGAGGTGTTTCCCTTTTTGTTGCCCACAAGGACTTCCACACTGTAGGAGATGCTCTCTCGTCCGCCCGTGTCCTTTAGACGTCCTGCCTCGAATTGGCAATCCGTTTTCTCCTGGTGATAAAAACCAATCTTGGCAGCGGAGGCCCCAAGATGTTTTGCTGTATCCAGCCCCTTCTGCAGACCATCCGTCATCGTTTCTATTAGAGAGTTGCGCATCCTGGCTTTCTTCCTGCCGCTTGTGTCTGCAGGATTGTCATGGTGGACCGGTGAAGCGGGCGGAAGCTGGGTCGGTTGGGCACAGTTATAAGATAGGAGACTATAGTTCTCCGCCGATTACAACGTCGCGAATACGAATGTGGGGCGAACCGAATCCCACAGGGAGTGGGGCTTGGCCACTTTTTCCGCAACCTCCCGCGCCTTCGCTGATTTCAAGGTCGTTGGCTACACCGTCAATCATCTTGAGTGTGTGAAAAACGTTCCCCGTCAAGACCACGTCACGGACGAGGTCTCCGATTTTACCATTTTCGATGCGGTATCCGTATCCGGCTGAAAACGTGAACATCTCAAATTCGGTCTGTCCCCCGAAGGCGTCGCAGGCATATATCCCATCATCAACTCCGGCAAACAGATCTTCTACCGACATATCCGCGTTTTCAACATACGTGTTGGTCATCCGCACGACTGGCGGGTGCTTCCGGTCCAGGGCTCTGGCATTGCCGGTAGGTTTTGCATCCATCTTGGCGGCTGTCTCCAGGGAGTGGAGATGCCCGGCGAGGACACCTTTCCGGATAAGATAGGTTTTGTTCGTGGGGGTACCTTCGTCATCAAAGGACAGGCTGCCAATCGTTCGATCGATTGAGCCATCATCCACGACATTCAGGCTCTCGACACCCATCTCACGTCCCAAAAACATGAGATCTCTCATCTGAGGGTTCTCGTACAAGAAATCTGCTTCGCTCAGGTGGCCAAAAGCTTCGTGGACAAAAACACCGCCCATTCTGCGGTTGAGAATGACAGTTCGGGGACCGCCCTCAACTTTGGGAGCTTTGAGCAGCGATACTGCGCGTTTGGCCACATCGTGCACCTTTTCCTCAAGGCCGACCACCACATCATAGGTTACGGCTGAGGCGAAGCTGTCATTTGCGCGCTGAACCAGAGACCCTTCGCGGGCCGTGGCATAAAAGGCGCAGTAGATTCGTGGACGCTCCTCCATATAGTATGTGCCTCGTGTGTTGGCAAAATGCACTGTCCGGAAGGAGTCGCCATAGGTGACGCCGGAAGACTCGATCAACTGATCCGCCTCCAGGATGATCTTGTTGTAGCTCTTAATAAGGCGGATTTTCTCTTCCAGGCTGACCCCTCGAGGATCGTTTTCAAGCTGGGCAGGCAGTTGTGTGTCCACAATACGGACCTCGGCGAGTTCAGTCTTTTCTTCTCCCACGAGCGCCGCGCAGAGGGAGGCCTTTTCCACCTGTTCCTCGAGATTGTCCAGAGAGTCGAATACGATTATGCCCCATCCGCCCCTCTTGCAGGCGCGGACAATGCCCCCGCAAAATGAAGCAGCGCCCGCAGACTCCATCTCAGGACCCCGGTAAGCCAGATGTGTGGTCTCCTCTGTTTCCACACGGATTTCTGCATAATCGGCGGTAGTCTTCTTGAGTGCTTCCTTGATTCGATCCTTCATTTAAGCCTCATGGCTCGCTTTTGCGTGAGGTTTCCGCCTACGCTGAAGCTACGCCGCGACAGGTTGACGGGAGCCTGGGTGTAGGCCGAAGCCTTGACCAAGGCGGAAGCCCACATGCCCGTCCAGTATGCAGAAAGCGCGGGAATACGGCAAGAAGAATCTACTGATTTCATTTGACTTTGAATCTTTTTTAAACTATGTTCATCGGTTAACAGCCCTTATTGCATATCTATTTGACACGAAACATGTTCTTGGACAGTTGCATTACGAATGCATGGCGCCTGTTAGCATCTTGCAGAGTGAAATGAGGGGATGATTCTGTGTTCTACATAGCATCTGAAGAATCATATCAGGACGGCCAGGTCATCGCTCAGGAGGGGGGATCAGGGGACTGGGTATATGTAATCCTGTCAGGCACAGTGCAACTCTCAAAAACAATTGGGGGGAAGAAATTCGTTGTCGAATGGCTTCAGCCAGGTGAGGTGTTTGGCGAAATGGGATTCTTTGGAGATATCACGCGGACAGCCACCGCCCAAGCCATTGGAGAAACGACTGTTGGAATCATTGATCGGGGATTCTTGGATGGTGAATGTAATAAGCTCCCGTCAGACTTTAGAAATGTTCTCATCTCGATGATCGAGAGATACAAGAAGATGATCTTTCGAGTTTGTGAGTTTTCTTCAAGGGAAGATATTCGCCTCCTTGAAACCCTGCCTGTGACATATAAGGACAAAAGGTCCTTCATAAAGGCGTACACGGGAAATGTGAGTGGCGGGGGCCTGTTCATTCAAACTGGGGAGCCATTGCAAGAGGGTGAGGACTTCTTGGTCAAACTGGAACTGCCAGGCCTTACAGAGCCGATTCTGATCAAGTGTGATGTGATATGGAGACGGGAAAAAGGGGAGGAAACGGATGTCTATCCTGCGGGAATGGGCGTCAGGTTCATCGAAATGACGAAAGAGAACAACAAGATTCTAAGGAAATACCTCAGAGAAATCGAGAAGCGGACTTCTGATGAATGAAGCATAGCCAGCATTATACTGGCTGGCACGCCGTTCTCTTTGCCGTTCTGTCATACTTGGATAATGACTGACCGGTGTAACCACATAGTGGCAGGTTGAACCACAATTGGACTAGGGGCCTATATACAAAAATATAGCACAATGAGAAGGTGGAGGCAGGGGACAGTTACCCTGCCTTTGTTTTTTTGATTATTTCAATTTTGTCCCAAAGCTTTTTGTTTCAAGAAGATCTGTGCCTTCCTTTGCGTTATTCATAATGCAATCATAGTTTCGGCCAAGACAGAGCATGTCTATCCTAACGTTGGACAAACAACAGGCCGATTATGAAACGCGCTGGCAAAAGACGGGGGTCGAGCCCCTGTTTTACAAGGATGACGAATGCCCACTGGGGCCTGTGGCATAGACTGTGACGTTTGTCGGCTGAATCTTCTTGGAGTCTGCTCTACATGCGGATCAGGCAAGAGCCAGGAGGGATTCAAGAAGCTATCTGCCCAACAGAGGATACTTGGTGCGCCATGTCCCATTCTTGAGTGCGCCATAGAGCACCGTGTCGAATACTGTCCGAATGACTGTGATCAATTCCCGTGCGATGTTTTCAAAGCGGGGCCGTACCCTTTCAGCCAGGGGTTTTTGAACATGCAGGAAAGACGTCGTCGGGAGGAGCCCACGGGCAGAACACCTTCTGGCGAGTTCGTAAAAGTACCGATGGAGTACTGGGAGGCACTCAGACAACGGGATCTTGCCACCCTGTGCGAGAATACCCTTGCCAGACCATACCCTCCGGACGGTTTGCTCCTCCGTTTCCTGGGAGACGATCTTCTTCTTGACATTGAACGGTGCTACCTGTTTCGGCATCAGGGCGAGAGCTGGGAGCGTTTCCACAAACCTCTCATAGAGCTCGTTTGCTTGCTCTATCTGCTGAATGCGGGTCCAGAACCCCTTAGTCAGGAGATGGTTGGCGTTGAGGGCCTTAAGGATGCTCAGTTCTTCCACGGGCCCCACGAACTCAGAGTTCAACCTCTCCTGGAACGTTACGCCAATGATTTAGATGGCTTCATGACGGCTGCGAGTGGTCTTGGCGGTGAAAGCTTGGAACTGGCTGATGGTGCTTACCGGCTTTGGGCCCTCCCGAAAATCCCCATATACTACCTGTTTTGGGAAGGAGACGAGGAATTCGAACCTCGACTCTCTATTCTTTTTGATCGATCTATCGAATCTCATCTTTCAGCGGATGCTATCTGGGGTCTAGTAAATATAGTTTCACACATTTTGGTCGCTGGGAGTCAAAAGGAAAAGGGATAAGGAGTTGGAAGAGAGTGAATAGATACGAAGAAATCACTAAAGCCAGAAACTTGCTGGAATTGCCGGAACGGGCAACCATGGAAGAGATCAAGGCTAGTTATAGAAACCTGATCCGCAAATGGCATCCTGACAGATCTAAAGAATCCAACAAAAAGACCACGGAAATGGCTGCCAGAATCGTTGCCGCACACGGTCTCATTATGGATTACTGCAATCACTACAAGTTTTCTTTCTCCAAGGATGAAGTTAAGTATCATCTGTCAGAAGACGACTGGTGGTTGGAACGTTTCGGCAACGACCCTGTATGGGGTTAGGGCCTTGTGGGAGAGAGAACAGGCGCCCGTGAGGGAGCTTCATCACTGACTTTGGACGCAACACACGGGAGATGACTTGTACCATTGACACGAGCTGTTCAGTTTCTGAAAAAACGAAGCGTCTCTTTTGAGATAGTCGAGTATGGGCACCTTGAAAAAGGTGCCCTGTTTGCGTCCGAGGCAATAGGCATGCCCCTTGAACAAACCGTCAAGACGCTTGTTGTGGAGATTGGTAAGAAGGATTATATTACATTACTGATGCCGGGTACTAAGAAGATTGCCCTCAAGAAGCTCGCCAAGTCTTATGGTGAAAAGACGGCCTCTATGGTTGATTCGGAGACGGCGGAACGACTAACGGGTTATGTAGTGGGAGGCATTAGTCCGTTTGCTATGAAGCAACCATTGCGCGTGGTGATAGATAAGGGGCTTCTTGGATTTGACCGCGTAGCGATCAACGGGGGCAAAAGAGGTGTGATGTTCATCATGAGCCCCAGGGACATCCTGAAAGTTACGGATGCGGAACTGGCTGAATTGTGATAGAAAAGAACGATGTCCGAGATAAGTCTTAGTCGAGGAAAGATCTATTACGAGATACATGGCGGGGGGACACCCGTGATCGGTTTGCATCATGGCATGAGTTGCGTGCGAACATGGAAGGATCAGGTCTCAGCATTCGGCGAGCAGTTTTCCTTCGTGGTTTACGATCGTCTGGGACACGGTCGATCTGAACATTATGTTCCTTATGAAGAGGATTACTTCGAGAATAGAGCGGATGAACTAAGAGAACTCATCACTGAACTCGGCTTCGACTCAGTGCATCTTTGCGGGCTGTGCGAAGGGGGAGCCGTTGCTCTCGTGTTTGCTTCGTCTTGGCCTGAAAAGGTGAAGACATTGATTCTGCCAAGCGTTGGGTATTACGGGGATGATCAAACTATTGCCAAATGCGAACAATACTTTCATCCCTGGACCGAACTGAGTGAATCCGTGCGGAATCGGCTCATACGTGATCATGGAGAGGGCTATGCCACACTGAAATGGGAATCGGTTAGGGAGGCAAAGCCGTATGTCTGGAGCCGATCATACGACTTGAGGCCTCTGTTTGGAAGCATTGAAGCCCCTACACTGGTGATGGGGGGTGACCGGGATCAGTTTTTCGGAATAGAACACCCCATTGTCGCCTATGAACAAATAAAGGACTCGGAATTGTGTATATTGCCCAGGGCCGGGCATTTCCTGAATGAAGAAGCCTCCGTCATGTTCAATGAGATCACCATGGGTTTTCTACGGAGGCATGCTGGACAGGCCCAATAGAGGAATCGCAATGATGAAAGTACCACTTCTAGACCTGAAGGCTCAGTACCAGACCATCAAGGATGAGGTCTTATCCGTGACACAGGATATTTTCGAGACGCAACTCTTTATCCTTGGGAAGCACGTTGACAAACTGGAGGAAAAGATTGCCGGATATTGCCAGGTAAAATTCGCAGTTGGTGTGTCGTCGGGAACAGATGCCCTTCTGATCTCACTCATGGCTGCCGGCATTGGGCCTGGAGATGAGGTGATTACTTCGCCCTATACTTTTTTTGCTACAGTTGGGTCGATTGTACGGGTAGGTGCCAAGCCTGTGTTTGTTGACATAGAAGAGGATACATACAATATCGACCCGGAGGCGATACGTGACAAGATAACAAGCCGCACGAGAGCAATTATTCCTGTTCATCTGTATGGTCAGTGCTGCGATATGGAACCGATTATGGAACTGGCCCGCGCGCAGGATATCGTCGTTATTGAAGACGCCGCCCAGGCTATTGGTGCAGAGTATGAGAATAGAAGGGCAGGGTGCATGGGAGATATGGGATGTTTTTCCTTCTTCCCGTCCAAGAACCTGGGAGCATTTGGTGACGGTGGGATGGTTACCACCTCTTCTGATGCGCTGAGTGAAAAACTGAAGATTTTGCGGGTACATGGTTCGCATCCCAAATACTATCATAAGGTGATCGGCGGGAACTTTCGGTTGGATGCCCTCCAGGCAGCCATTATCCTCGTGAAGTTGCCCTATCTGGACGGGTGGACCGCGGGGCGCCAGGCCAATGCTCGGCACTATCGGGAACATTTCAAGGCTGAAGGATTGGATGACTTTATCAAACTCCCGGTCGAAAAGAACGGGCGGCACATATATAATCAGTTTGTGATTTCCGTTCAAAGCCAGAGAGATGAGCTACGACAGTTTCTCAGTGACGCCGGTATTGGCACGGAAGTGTACTACCCGGTTCCTATGCATCTGCAGCCATGTTTTGCAGACCTCAATGCCAAGCAGGGGGATTTTCCTGTGGCAGAAACGGCTGCCCTGAAGACCTTGGCGCTTCCAATCTATGCGGAATTGACCGATGAGCAACAGGCATACGTTGTTCAGAAGATAAAGGAGTTTTATTCTTCCTAGTTTAGCCAACACAAAATGCCCTTGCTTTTTTCTGTTCTTGGGGGTACCAAGGGGTTTGTGGGGATGTAGCTCAGTTGGGAGAGCGCCACGTTCGCAACGTGGAAGTCGTGGGTTCGAATCCCTCCATCTCCACCAATCCAAGAACTTCTTACCTTCCGTTCACGGAGCCGGTTCCGGCTGACTCTGAAGCCGAAAGACACCTCATAAAAGAATCCCTCAAGAGGCACCAGAAGACACGGGAAGAGTAATCATGATTACTCACCTGAGGAATCTCGTTGATGACCTATAAATGGCTGGGCCTACTATTTTTTGCGGGGGGGTTCTGGTTTGGGCTTTGGGTGCATTGATTGCGAGAAAGTACCATGCTGAGGCCAGCTACAGGGGTGTTGGTTGTGTTAGGATTACCTGGAGTGGCTTTGGTTACTTATGTGGGTGCGTTCTCACCGTATTCGGCGTGTGCTTTATGCTGTCCAGCCTTTTCCTGATTTTCTCATAACAAAGGATCTGTTGCGAACCAAACACCAAGACCCTGTCATCCATTTCAAGTTCCGCCTACCTTCGAAACTCACGACATGATTCTGTTTTTTCCCATTCGATCGCTATAAAGGAAACTAATCTCATTCTTGGGCCAGCGGCCCATGTCTGTGGGAACGCCATGGCGTTGCCTCAAAGTTTTTCCCGTGACTTGGTCCACCCCCTGTGATATGAATTTACCGTGATACCAGGCAACGAAAGTACAACCGACCCTTCACAGTGTCGGACGCAAGAGTGGCACAAGCAAAACTGCAATTGCTATGGGAAGAAACTGCTGAAACAGCTCTCAGCCCTCACAACGGAGGCTCACCAATGAATACCGTCGTTTTGTTGATTACCGTGTTGGTCTTGGTACTGGTTCTTGGAATGCAAATCCAGATCGGCGATATGAACAAAAAGATCGACGAACTTATAGGGAAGCGCAAGTAATAGATTTCGCCAGGAGGAGAGGCGCGCGGCATGGATCACGGGCCGGGAAATGTGGCTTGTGATTGTTTCGATTGCCTGTGCTGTCTCGTTCTTTCCAATGGTGGATTTCCTCGGCGTTGTTGAAGAAAAAATGAACGCCTTGAAGAACAAGAGCTTGTAACTCAGGAGTTTGCCATGAGAACTTTTACGGACACAAAGCCTTTGAAGCTCGCCTTACTCGTTATTCTATGTCTTTTCTTCCTCTGTGGAAGTGGCGTTGCAGCCGAAGAGCAGCGGAGGTGCGAAGACGGAAACAAGGTCGATGGTGACGGTTGTAGCAGCACAGGAGAAATAGAACCAGGGTGGTACACCTGTGCAGAGGTGTGGAGTATGTATACGAGCCCTGTTTTCTCATTCTGCCAGGGGTACAACCTCAATGTGGGGAACGCCAGCGTGTTAGTCAATTATGATGGTGACATCCCGAGTGCCTATTGCACATGCTGTGTTGCTCCAGGTTGCGAGTAGACAATGGCCGAGAACCAACGCCTTGCAGTGAGACTCTGAGATAACGCCTAATCACAGGGTTTTGTGAACAGAGCGAAGCAACCCCGTTTCTCCAAACGAGAGCGGGGTTTTGTAATTGGAGAGGGTCAGGAAGGTAGTTAAATAGGAAGCAAGCTATGATCTCACATACGACAGTCACAACAAACCAGGAGAAGGCCATGTTAAAACCAAAGCGCTTCGTGTTTATTTTACTGATCAGCTCTTTTGTAGCCCTTTGCACGGCGCACGCGGGGGACTATAGCGGGACGTTTGTGATCAGCGAGCCTGGTGGCAGCATCACTTTGACGCTCAATCAGGATGAATCGGGCGACGTTTCCGGTGAGATGACCGACGGTTTCATGTTTTTGCATTTGGAGGGCAAACGGGAAGGACCTGGAATCAGTGGCGACGCGACCAGCGATGACGGTGAGGAACTGGGCTTTGTGGCGAAGTTCGAAGCGGACGGCAATCTATATCTGAAGGTTTTTCCGCTCGACGCGTCTGACAACCCGGACTATTCTGCAGCGAAGACGCTGACCTTTGCCCGGCGAGGTCCAGGGGAGGCTGGTCAGGCAGCTCAAAAAGCGGATAGCCCCGGGGCACCGGACGGTGGAGTAAAAACAACACGGCAAGTCTATGTCAATCGTGTCAGACTCGATGAAGCGACCTTACGGACACTGGAGACTCAGTACAGAATGCCGATCCAGAATGGCCGCTACTGGTATGATGCCATTTGCGGGGCATGGGGCGTGGAAGGGGGTCCAACTGCGGGCTTCATCTATCCCGGCTTGAATCTGCCAGTACCTATGCCCGTGGACATTTCGCAGGGCGGTACAGGGATCTTCATCAACGGCCGGGAGATTCACGCTCAGGATCGGGTGGCTCTGCAACAGATTTTCGGTACCACAATTCCGGGGCGCTATTGGCTGGATGCCCGGGGTAATTTGGGGCCCGAGGGTGGAGGCGCGATTGCTAATCTTGCTGCCGCCATTGAGGCTTCCAGGGGCGGACAATCGGGCTCGGTCACCCACGGCTATGGCAAAGGCTACGGCAGTCGGGGTACTGTCGGTGGCGGTATGTATTCCGGGCGCACCGCAACAGGAAAATCCGTGCTCTGGTACCCCGGTATGTAACACAGAAGAAGGAGGCTGACCCCTTGTTACTCCACAAACGTGTCTGAGTTCCTCCCTTTGGCGATCCGAGGATTGTTCTCAACGTGAACTCACTCCTGTCCGGTTAAGCCTCACTCCTTATCAACGTGATCTATCTTACATCATCTTCCCTTCCATCTTGTAAGCGCCCAGTACCTCTTGTATTCCCGTGAAGTCAAATGCTGTGGCACAAATCTTGCTACTAATATTCGTGTTTTCACTATTTGGTTCGCGAACCTGTTGAGGAAGGCTGGACAATGACAGACACACAAGCCAAAATTGAACGAAGGAAGCACCAGCGATTTCGTGTTCAAGAAGGTGCGTTTGTCATACTGAGGCCTTCGGACACCGGAGCCGGTCGACTGGTGAACATTAGCTTGAGCGGACTCATGTTTGAGTATGTATGCACGAAAGAGCCATCCGTTGAAGCAACTGAGCTGGAGCTTTTTGTGACAGACAGTGTTTTTCGTTTGTACGGAGTGCCATGTAAGAAGGTTTGGGACCTGCCTGTCTATAAACATCCGACCATGTTGCTACAGAAGAGACAGTCGGGTGTAGAATTCGGTGAACTGTTGCCTTACCAGAGATCTCAACTGGAGGATTTCATTCAAAACCATACCTCAGATTTCAATGGATAGGTGGTTTGAAAGACCAATTTAGCATGAAACTGTCAAAACTCTGACACTCCAACACCCTTCCTTCATTCCTCTTTAGCCCCCGGTGGCGAGCTGCCACTGGGGGCTTTTTGTTCCAGTTGGGTTTTCTTGGATAGAAGTACCTGATTCTGCATGGTTTTTGCATATGAATAGGATTTTAGGATTCCATACGTGTGGATTTTTCTCCTGTTAGAGAGCAGTAGGACGTGTCAAGGGGGATACAGGATGGAACCAGACTATGTGAAAGAATTAAAAGAAATAGCAGGAAACTTTGCGTGTCCTGTTGATCTCATATGTTACACGCAAGCACTTAAGAATTTTCGAAAGGTTGGACAGGTTGGACTGGAAACGTTCCTTGAGGCCTTGGAAGTTCATGCGTATGAGTGTCCTTTCCAAATGCCCGTTGTTGGCGGCAGACATCTTGGTTGTCCGGTTCGGGCCTATGTTTCTGAGAAATTGAAGAACAAGAAGCGTGTCTTTGATTTCCTCGGTGATTGTGTCAGAGTTGTAGAAGAGTAGGCCCCGCACAATTCCTCCCTGAGTCTTCAGATCGGGGTCGTTCGTTCTAACTCAGTCTTCCGCAGGAAATATCACGTACACGGTTAACCATGACGGATGTATCCATCCCTCTTTATGGGTACGGCGTCAGAATGAATGATCCAGTTGACCTGCCCGACTGCCATGTCTGATTTTGAATAAATCTCAGGGGCTTGCCTTTATCGTCCTCTATCACTACTGATCTTGTCTCAGTATTTAATCCGCAAAAAAATGGTGTTGACCTCCTGTGGATCTGTGGCATTCTTTGGAGAAAATATTATGAATGGGAGAGGTGCATTGTCTAACGTCATAGAGCTTGCCAAGAGGCGGAGGCACAAGAAGTTCCAGATCGAAAGTAGCGCTTTTGTGGTGTATAATTCTAACAAGCTGGGTCGCATTGTAGACATCAGCATGGAGGGGCTCTCGTTTAGCCATGTTGAACGAGATGGGACACCCAGAAAGCTGGGTGATTTGGACGTCTTTCTCATCGACAGGGATTTCTATCTGGAGAACGTGGCGGTTGAAGTCAATTCGGTAGTCAAGACATACGAACCTTCTTTCAGTTCGATATACTTAGGGCGATACACTGTCCAATTTGGAGAACTGACGAAAAGACAAAGATCCAAGATTGAGTACTTGATACGAAATCACACCACAGAGAGGGTATAAGCTTAAGATATATTTGTTATTCTACGGTCAATGAGGGAGGTGGGGTCAGTGGTGACTCTGCCCTAGCCTAAAAGCCTCGAATCAACGCACCTTCGAACCCTACGTAACGGAAGATTGGTGGCAGTTGCTCTTCGGGGCTTTTTTGTTTCAAAACCCATCTATATGGCCTGTCGCAATGTGGAGGTGTATGAACTGCAATAGCGAGCGCATGCCCTGTCCCGCTATAGCCGGGCTGCAGGGAGCTTCAATAGGGCGATCTATACACAAATAGGCATGAATTATGCATAAACTTGGTAATGAGGCACAAAGGAGCTTATTATGTGGTCAGATCTGTTCAATGCCCTAAAAGCATTCGATTTTCAGCAGGCGAACAAGATTATGGGGGGTATGGATGTCCTGACTGTTTTGAAGAATCCCTGGGTCATCGTAGTCATGGTCATTGTCTGCGTCTACTTGGCCATATGGCGCGGGGAAAATGCCGTGATTACCTTCGTATCCGTTCCCGCCATTCTGGTGATTTTTCAGAAGACTGTCCAGGATATGAATGTCATGGAATTGGAACACCACAGTCAGAACCTCGTGATCTTCATTGCGGGCTTTCTGGTTATCGCTGGTGTCAATCTTTACTTCCACTTCGTTCGTTGATCCACGCCCTGCGTTCGCCAGTTTGCCCCTGCCGTCCAGAATAAGAGTCTCGATGAGCCCGTATTTCATCTATTGATCACGGTTTGGAATCCACATCGTCGCTTCTGACTTTCCCTCCTCCGGATTCTTCCAGCAACACATGGCGAAATCTCTAACAACAACAGGTGGGGTTCAAAAACCCCTCGAAGGACTTTGAGACGTTTTGGAATTGTCTTTGGTTGAGAGGACAGATTCCGCGCGTTCTTTTGTCAGGAGTTTTTGGAAGTTGATTATTTCCCGCGTTTTTACTATAAAAACAGAATGCCTAATGAAAACCGCGACATATTTAATGCTATAGTCATCCCTGATGCTAACTCTCTTTCCAACCACTGCCTGACATGACAAGGAGAGACATATGAAAAGGTACGCCATTGTAGCAATTGTGCTGTCGCTTCTCGTTGCGTTCCCAGCCACGGGCCTAACCGATATTACAACGATGCCGTGTAGAGGAAAGATTGTTAAAGTGGGGGATTCCAAAGCGAAGACTCTGACGGCATGCGGTAAACCGTTGCAAAGGGAATATGTTACCGAAATGAACCGGCCAAGGTGGAAGATATGGTTAAAGAAGGAAATCAGAACAGTAGAGAAATGGGTTTACAGTAATGCATCATGTGGTACCCGGACATTGACCTTCGAGGGCATTACTCTCATCAAAATAGAGGAAGGGGAGAAGCTGTAGAGCCATAGAGATTAGAACCTATCTCAAAAACAATCTAAGTGCCCATGGCGGCGTTGCGAAGCGGTTCAAAGTGCTCACATACTACCGTGTATGCTCCGCTTTTTCACCACTCCGCGCCTTGCCCTGAACCCTAATCTTAGTTTTGAGATAGGTTATAGACAGATGGAGTGGATAGTGCGAAAAGAAGCGTAGGAGACAACCCTGGTCTGCGGGTAGAGTGGACGGAGAACCCAACCCCCATTTCTCACAGAGAGGTTGGTTTTTTTCTCTCGGGATCCCCAGAAGAAGCAAAAAGACAGTGCTAAAGACTTCCCCAATATTTGCCGGTATCAGTCTCATAGTATTTGGAATCATGTTCAAAAGCTTTGCGGTTTCTGTGTTCGGCGGGATCTCTCTGTTGG
>JAQBAU010000106.1:0-8985 GCA_032126655.1 Desulfobacterales bacterium | reverse complement strand
GAGGGGATCACCATAACTGATGACCTTGACATGGGAGCCATCGAAAAACACTTCGACATTGAAACGGCTGTCAGAAGAATCTTAGATGCTGAAGTTGACATTGCCCTGATATGCCACAATCGTCAGAAGATGGAAAGAGCCCATCAGGCCCTGGTAGAGGCCGTTGGGGAGTCAGAGGAATCAAGGCAAAAGACATCTGCATCCGTTCAGCGAATCTTGAATCTGAAACAAAAGTATCTTGGCAACGCCTGAAGAATACCCAACAAAACCCCCTCTAATTATCAAATTTCTTGCTGAATAGCTCTATGGGCCCGAGCTTGGAGAAACGAGATTTGCAAAACAAAGGGATGAACAAAAGACTATTTCTCTTTCTTTGCTTATTGTTTGTCCTTTTGCCTGTATTCACGTTTGGATTATCCAATTGGGATCTTATCCAATGGGATTTTCCAGGCTACTATTTCGCGGCAAAATCACATGCCACGGGAGTCAACCCCTATGATACTGAATTGGTTTCACAACGCGCAGGGGCTGAGTTGTATGAGTACGGATATCCCCCCAACTCACTGTTTTTCTTTAGGACGTTTACGTTGTTCAATTATGAGTTTGCGCAGAAGCTATATTTGTCTCTCAAAGTCGTTTTGCTCTTGGCTTTGATATATTTATGGGGGAGTGGATTCCTGAATAGAAGAGTCGACTTGTTCTTCTTTCCTTTTTGCATCCTTGCGTATAATGCAGCAGTAATGAGGGATATAGCGGCAGGTAATGTATGTATCATAGAGCAATTCCTTCTATGGTGGGGTTTTTACTACTTTCTGGAACGGAAATTTGTCATATTTTCATTGTTTGTTATTGGTGCGGCTGCATTCAAGATTACCCCAATGCTATTTATACTTCTTCTCTGGTATTCAGAGAAAGGAAAACGTCGGTTTTATTTCTTGGTTGCTGGCCTGGCTTTCTTGGCGTACTTATTTTCCCCCATGATATTTTCTCCGGAAATCTTCCAAAACCATGTTGAGAATATGAGTGTAGTCTTCAGTCATAGTTATGACAGAGGATTGAATAATCCAAGCACGTTCACTTTCGTAAAGGATGTGTTGGATATTATTGAAATGCAGGTTGGTATTCAGGTAGCTGGGTGGGTTGACTACGGGGTATTCATACTCATAGCTGCAGCAATAATAGGCTTGAGTGCCAAAGGATTGGATATATTGGCCGATAGCAAGAACATGGAAGGGAGAATGGTCATGGTGTTTTTCGCGTGTTTGACATATGCCCTCATCTCTCCCAGATTCAAGGACTACTCTTACATGCTCTTAATCCTGCCGACCTACTATTTGCTTAGAAGAATCGAACACAAGAGGTTCTACCCGTACATTCTCATATTGTTCTGTTTTGTTATCCCGGGCCTAACAAAAGAAGTAAATCTGTTCAGCCTAATAGGATATTATCCTCTGGCAATGGCTTACGGAGTTTGGACGATTTATCTGTATTACATACTCAGACACGTAACTGGGAAAAGACACTCTTGGAGCCCTACGCATGAATAGGGCTGTGTCGGGCGAGTTATACTGAAAATGAAAATGGCTTCTAGGACGTTTCGCTGTCCTCTTGGGGCAGCGGTTCCTTAGATCTGCGGTAGAGTGTGGCTCCCGCGGTTTGTTTCACAACACTCCACTCCCCTGCCTTATTCAGATACCTATGGAGAGGTCCGGATTTTACGAGCGCCATGTCAAACCCGTATCTCTTCACCCAGTCCTCAAATCGCGAAGGTTGTGCATGCACATAGGCGATTAGTCTATCATCGCCGTAGAGTTCGCATCGGTCATCGATAAAGACGCGAAGATCAGGAGCAAAATAGATCAGAAAGCCACCAAACAGCATGTCATTGAAAATTGGTGTGCCCACCGGATGTGATTTTTCGTAGTCCTGAAGAGCTGGCATGAGTTCTATGGGCCAGTGTTGGGGATCGAGCTTGGCCCAGCCGCTCCCTGCAAGAGGATTGGTTGGTGAAGTGGTTCGGTATGCTATCATCACAACGACAACAGCCAAAGGCATAAGCCATGGAAGGGCTGAACGCTTTCTGTTGCTTGGGCCAAAAGGTCCTATGCGGCATATTGCACTCCCTTTTTGGGATAACCACTTTGCCCATCGGATGTGAGGAAAGATATCGGCCATGGCAATTGCTGCTGTAACAGCAAAAAGGGGTGCGTGCCGAACCCGTGTACAGGAGAGAGCAAACCAGATCAAGGGAATCAGCCATGTGATCCGGGGCCGTTTGGGGAGAGTTCCAATCAATGAGACAATGTAGAAAAGACCGAATGGCAATATCATCCAGCTGCCCGTTTTCCAAATAGACCCGTGCTCCTGAATGATTTTGGGTATGACCGGTGACTGCATAATCGATAGCCACGCCCTCGGCATGTCCAGTCCGTACGGGTTAATGAGGACACTCAGAATACAGACCCCTGAGAGAACGCACAGGGCAATCATCTGCCCGTAGGTTCTTATTGGCGATATTTGCTTGATGAGTCTGAGAAAAGCCCATCCGGAGATAGTGATTACAATTGTCCCCAACCCTCCCAGCACACCACCGTGGATATTGGTCCACAAGGCACACAGGGGAACAAGCCAAAATAGCGTGAATAGCCCGGACCGGCCCGCTTCGAAATCGCACAAGAGCGCAAAAGTAAAACCGAGGAAAAGGATAGACAGCATATGGGGGCGAATGTGAAAACTGTGAGAGCTGGCAGCCAGGGCCAGGGCAACGATGAGCATGGCTAATAAGAAGTGGAGACCAGAGTGCATGAGGCGCCGGGAAACCCAGGCGTAGAGAAATGCAATGAGTGCAACCGTGATCACCAAGAGGCCGTCAAATCCCGCGAATCGATGGATTACACCCATAGCACATTCGCCCAACCACTGCTGAGCGATCCACGGTTCCCCGTTGGCTGTGAAGCTGCAGTAGTCGGTCCGAATAAGATTGCCCGATGAAAGCATATGTTCACCGAACGCTGTGTGTGAGAAGGTCCCAGGATCCCTCAAGAACCTGGCGTGTCCTCCAACCAGAAAGCTGAAGAATAGCAGGAAAAACACTACGGTTTCCGGTTGAAATAACCTTTTCATTATTAGTCGGGACCAGTTGTTTTGTGTTGGCGAGACCGTTGCGGAATGAGCAACGCTGCCAGTTAACGGCTTTTCTTTCCCTGACCGGGGACATGTAAGGTCTCCCGGAGAAACAGCGTTGCGAAGAAGGCAATGAGCGCGCAGAGAAAGAGGACGAAGAAGGCCTCTTTATAACCTGCTAGGGTAAAGATACCATCCACCTGTCCGTGGCGTTCCAGCAGATATCCCAACACCGGCTGAAAGACTGCCCCCCCGGCAAAGGGGAAGAGATTGACCAGCCCTGTGGATGTTCCGGCCATCTGTACAGGGAAGAGTTCTTTGGTGGTTGTAAAACCAATGACCACAATGGCGCTGGCAAAGATGCCAAGGCCCAGGGTAATTAGGTAAAGGCCTACTAGTGGGAGCTTGTCGGTGTAGAAGGCCAGAAGAGCGGTCAGACACAGCACGACAAGGCTGGACAGTACGAGCATTGGTTTTCGCGCCTGAAAGACCCGGTTAGAGAGAAGACTAAGCAGAGGACTTCCCACGATCATCCCGATGGCTATCATGGAAAGGACATGGCCTGCCTTGGCCTTGCTCAGGCCGTAGACCTGCATGAGATAGGGCCCTCCCCAGAGGCCGCCAAAGGAGAAGAAAACAGCGCAGTCGAAGAAGAACCAGATGGCTATGGGCCAAAACCAGGGGTAGGTGAGGACCTTTTTCATTCCTTGCAGAAGCCCTATAGTGGCCGGGGCCGGCCCCGAGGGCTCGGAAGGCGAAGGCCAGCCCAGATCCGCAGGCCGGTCCCGAACAAAGACCCAAACGAGGACGCCCAGAAAAAGCGTACAAATCCCCACCACGATAAAGGAGAGTCTCCAGCCTATCCATGTGCTGAGCAACGCTAGAGGAGTGGCGGCAGTAAGCACACCAAGCCCACCCATGGCCATGAGGATTCCCGTCATGGTGGCAAATTCCCTGACGCGAAACCATTCAGCCAGGACCTTCATGGTCGGCACAAAGAGCATGGAAACCCCGAGTCCTACCAGGGCCCTTCCAATGATGGCCCAAACAAGCGACGGCGCCAAACCGAGTAAAAGGGAACCGATAAAGGCGACACCGAAGAAGAGGGTGATGGATCGGCGAGGACCCCAGGAATCAGAGAGAAGACCAGCGGGTAGCTGCATAATTGCATAAGGATAAAAATAGGCTGAGCCGAGGAGACCGAGCATGGCCCCTCCAGCGCGGAGATCACGCATCATATCCAAGGCTACTACCGCCGGGCAGAGACGATGAAAATAGACCAGGACGTAACCAACCGCGAGGATCCAGAAAATCAACCACCGGTAGCGTAACGCTTTGCTTAAAGGATCAGACACCTTGGCACCCTCACAGGCTTCTTCTCTTGCTGTGTTGTAGATCTCTTCACACTAGAAGCTATCTCAAAAAAAATGTGAATCAGGTTTCAGGGCCCCGACTGCTGGCTTCAGCAGGAGTATTGGAGTACTGGAGTATTGGAGTGTTGGTTTTTTTCATTACTCCATTACTCCCTGGCCCAGACCGCAGCCTAAAACTCAAAGGTTTGATAGGCCGCTTATGTGTATTGAAGACAGTGCCTTGTGACAGCCGGGTTGCGCCAGGGCGGGCCATCACTCCCGCTCTTTGTGCCGTCGGGGGGACCATGTAGTCTTAGACGTTTTTTTGAGATGGCTTGTAGTTATCCCGACAATTGCATCTTGAGTTACATATCGAGTAAAGAGGGATTCGCTTCACAGGTTCCGTCACAGCTTCTGGCCCACGCCAAGCATGCGACGGTTCATGAAGCCATAGTCCCCCGTGCGTTGGTGAGGGGAGAAGTCGGTACGGACATCGACCTCCTTGAACCCGACCTCTTCCAGTAAGGCTCCAAGGGTGTGTGACTCGTAAAGGCGGATACAGTAAGTACAGTCACGGATCAAGCCCTTTTCCTTGCTGACAACTATCTCCCGGGTGTACAAGGTGTTTTCTTCCAAATTTCGCTCACGGCAGACCACCATATCAGTGCCAATCTCATGCCAGGCAATTGGATTGAATGACTCCTTGACTGCCGCTCCGTCGGTCACATCAACGAGCAGCCAGCCACCCAGTCGCAGGAGACGATTGGCCTCGGTCAGGATCTGGCTGTCAGCTCCGGGTTCCTGGATGTAACCCAGAGAATTCCCCATGACGCACACATGGTCAAAGCTTTCGGCAGGAAGTCCCGTGCTTCTGGCGTCTGCCCGGACAAAATCCATGGGATAATCGAACCCGGCAGCGGATGTCCTGGCATGATTGATGAGGTGTTGTGAATAATCGAGGAGGGTGCAGTGGTTAATACCCCGGGCGCACAACTCCAAACTGTGGCGGCCATGACCGCCGCAAAGATCCAGGACTCTGTGTTCACGACGGATGGGAAGGAGTTCGAAGATGAGATCAACCTCGCGGCGAGTGATGTCTTGATCGCAGACCGAACGGGCATCCGTGAGGAGATAGACGTCGTCGAAAATCGTTTTCCACCAGCCCGGGTCAGGCTCCATGCTCATGATCACTCCGTGGAGGTGCCAAAATTGAACAGCCCGTCTGAGGCCAGGATGGCCGGCGTGCCGGCCCAGGGCTGTAAGCGAGCGATTTGAAGCTCTTCCTCCTCGATGTTTACGATATCATCCAGTTCGCCGGAGAGCCACATCTTCTCAAGGGTCAGACAGTCTGACCACATGGCAGTACAATAGCTCTTCAGGGCATCAAGCTGTTCAGGGGTAATCACCCTCGGTCTCAAGGCAATCTTTATCGGGCCTAGCAAGTAGGTGAATTTATGATCCAGGGCCATCTTCTTCTGCATTTCCAAGACTTCGAACAGGTCCGAATACGGCATGGCCAAAATGGCCTCATTCATACGATCGACTGCCTCTTTCACGCTCATGTCTGAGCGAAGAACGCCCAGCGGCTGAACTCCACCACCGCTTCCTACGTTTGTTGGAACACCGCCAAAACGGCTCAAGAATCCAAACAACCCATTCGGCCCCATCAAGCACCGGAAATCTGTCTGGCAACGCTCCAACGAGACAAGCTCCTTTTCAAGGTCTATGGTGGGAATGTCTTCACCCCATAGTGGCAGAGGAATCTTTTCCTGTACGATGTAGTTTCCCTCCCTCAGGGCCAGATTCACAGCTTCGTCGCCATCATTATGAACCTTCCCGACGCGAACTCCTTTCCCTGAGTAGCCCCTCTCAGGCTTCAGGACAAGATCGTCCCAGTGGGAGCGCGTCCACTCGATCAAATCATCAATTGGCTCGCCCTTGGGCCCATTGGTCCGACGAGCATAGAACTGACGTGTCCAAGGGGTGCGGTGCACGATATCGGCATGAAACTGATTGTGACGGGAACCGGTAATCACTTCAAACATACTCTTGACATTGATTGGTTCAGTCCCCCGGGGGTTGATTACGCGTCTTTCTCGAACGGCCTGTAGAAGCGGCGTTAGGTCGTGCTTTCGGTGCAGATCCAGAAGTACATCCGTGTTGAAATCCATGAAAATTAATGAAACGGGTCGGCCGTGATAGCATACCCGTCCGTTCTTCAGTTCCATCTCCTGGGGTGCCATCAATGCGCCGCTGATGCCGTCAATAGTGCCAAGGCGTTTTGCCAGGTTCCTATTTTCGGTGACGCTTTCCAAGGTCTCTTCTTCGGCTACTACCGCGATTAGCCCTGGATTGCTTCCTTCACGAGTCCGGTGGACGTCAAGGAGCATTTCCACAAATCCGTTGACAGGAAACAGCAACGGGTGGTCAAAGTCGATATCAACTGCAATTGAGCGGATTTCATTGAGCTTCAGCCAGACAGCCTTGCCAATGATTTGAGTAATGCGCTGATAATCCCATCCGCCCGGGCTACCAAGATTCCATTCTGAATGATATCCAAGGAAATCTTTCAAGATCTTTCTCCTATACCGTTTTGTAGCGAGGCCTCGAATCGCTTTTCAATCAAATGAAAAGGGAGTTGTCCTCCCTCCAACAGCCGTCTGTGAAACTGGTCCAGGTCCATCCTATTAGCATAAGTCTTTCGTAGTTGCATAATTTCATATCGCCCCAGGCTATAACACAATTGATAACCAGGATTAAGTCGGAAATGATCTATCTGGTAATTCGCTTCTATCGGGCTGAACCCCGCCGCTGTGACCAGTTCTACAGCTTGATCCCTGGACAGCATACCAGTGGTCAAGCCCACGTCGATTTGACACCGGGCCGCTCTCCAGAGCCTTCGCTTCCAGTCGACCAAATGGTCCATAGGATTGTCAACGTAGCCATACTCGGCCAGGAGTGATTCGCCGTAGTAGGCCCAACCTTCATAAAAAAGAGGTGACTCGATCTGGCGTCGTATCGGATTGTCGAGCTTCCTTCGAACACTGTCCAACAAATGGTGACCGGGGAAGGTTTCGTGGGCAGCAAGGAACTTGTATTCGCGATGAAGCCGTCTCTTCACAAGGTCTGCGGCCTCTTCTCCTCTCTGCTCAGTGAACTGTGTTGTTATATAGAAAACATCTCTTTCCATGGGATCAGCGGTTAGGGCCGAGCTGAACGAAGCAGAACTGCGAACAGATCGCAGGTAGGTCGGCGTCTCACAAAGCTCCAGCGAGGAACTCAAATCAAAGTCCCTGAAGCCATGGTCCCCGAAAAACCGTCCCAGTCGCTCTATTTCGTGTTGATATAGGGCGATGGTATCTTTCTCGTCAATGTCCGATGGCGAGTAGGCGTGATACAAGGCCTGCCACGATTTGTCTGGGTCTACATCTGCTTGAAGTTTCTTGAGTTGATCAAGGCTGTGACCCCACTCTTCTTGGGCAATTTCGAATATCTCAGATAGACTTCGCGTGGACGAGAAATGGTCTTTCAGTGTAGTCTCCAGAGCAGAAAGGACAAATGTCTGGTCAGGAATTGGGGGATGTGTGCGCAAGAATTGCTCCACTGCTTCCAAAGCCTTTAGGGGTTTCTGCAACTCCTCATTCACATCCCCTATGCTAATATTGATGAAGTCCTTGCTGATTTCACGGAGGTAGACCTTGCAGTCCCCTACCATATCCAGTGCAGCCTGGTGGTAAGCCATTGGCACGGTGTTAATATTGTCAATTGCCTGCTGTAGAAGTCTGGGAATGGCTCGCAGACGCGCCGATGTCCTTTCTGTCCGTTCTTCCGATCCTGATGCAGGCTTTGTCAGGGCGTGGTCGAGCCCTATGAAGGCGATCTTCAAATAGAGCAGAGGATTGCGACGCCAGGATTTCTTCGTTTCGAACTCTATCAGAATTCCGGATGCATTGGCCTTCAGTAGCGCAAGGTCTGTGAGCCTTTCGAGGTCATTCTCATTCGAGGCCGCTACCTCGCACCGGCTTTGGAACTCTCGGAGAGTGAAGAGGCATTGCTCGATTGCATCTCTATCAAGGTTGTCGACCTGGTCATAATACTGAGTGGCCTTTTGGGCCCGAGGAAGAAAGTCAAACTCATCACTCGCACACATGACAGGAAAACACTCGGCGATGTAGTCAAAGTAGTCATCTGTCAGTTTGGTATGTGAATAATCCATATGACAAGCAGTATCTATTTCTTGATCAAACTGAATGGGTTTGATAATGATAGAAGCAAATGCATCAAATGCACCGCGCAACGATTTAGTCTCATAACACATGAGGAACGGCTTTTTAAGAGGAAAAGGCAACCCTGATCTACCATCAAGGTATCATCTGCGGCGTTGCCTTCGATCGCTCCTCCTTGCGGAGTAATACTCATACGCCGCAGTCGTCGCTCCTCGGCGCCGTGCATCTAATGCCGTGCTGGTGATCAGGAATATCCCGAAACCACCAGATATCATTATCACTAC
>JAQBAU010000105.1:0-6563 GCA_032126655.1 Desulfobacterales bacterium | reverse complement strand
AACTGGGTCGCCTCCTGGACAAAGCCGGGCTTTGGGCGCCTCTAGCCTTCATGGTGGTTTACGCTGTGGGAGTGTGTCTGTTCATCCCCGGGACACTGCTGACGGGCCTGGGAGCTGCCATTTTCGGAGCCTATTGGGGGTTTGTCTGGGTGTGGATTGGCGCAATGTTTGGTGCCAGCGCTGCTTTCTGGATCGGGCGGACCCTTGGGAGGGAATTTGCTGCCTCCCTGATCGGAGACAAACTGAAAAGATATGACGATGCCATAGAGCGCAACGGCTTTGCAACAGTCCTTTACCTGCGTCTCGTCTATTTCCCCTTTACCCCCATGAACTTTGGCATGGGGTTGACCAAAGTGCGTTTTTGGGACTATTTCTTCGGCACGGGCCTTGGCATCCTTGTGGGTACCTTCATCTTTACTTTCTTCGTCGGGACCCTCAAAGAAGTTTGGGCCTCCGGTAACTGGGGAGAGTTGCTCTCACTCAAGGTTTTCTTTTCAATCGCATTGTTTGTATTCTCATTGTTTATTCCCAAGATCATCAAGAAGATGAGAGGGGAAAGCTGAACCGCCAAATGGAGGAGAGTCATGGACACCTACTATAAACCTGAAGACCTTGCTAAATTCGAAGAAATCGGCAAAGAAGCTCCTGAGCTCGCCAGGAAGTTTTTTGATTACTACGGTGCCGTATTTGCTGAAGGGGAGCTGACTGAACGGGAGAAGGCCCTCATAGGCCTTGCCGTCGCCCATACTGTGCAGTGTCCGTACTGCATCGATGCGTTCACTCAGACCTGCCTGGAAAAGGGATCCACCCCGGGCGAAATGACCGAAGCAGTTCATGTGGTAACTGCAATCAGGGGAGGGGCCTCCCTTGTGCACGGTGTCCAGATGCGCAACCTCATAGAGAAGCTGTCCATGTAATCGATGTTCCGGTTGGAGACTTGTGAGATGGAAGCCAAACGATTGCCTGAAGTGGCTGATCACAACACAGAACAGGAATCACTCCCTGTAGAGTCATTTCGCCGGACCCTTCTCAAACACGGTCTCAGGCTTGAACGGGGCCAGACAACAACACTGCAGATCAACGTTGGACTTTTGTGCAACCAGGTGTGCAAGCATTGCCATCTGGAAGCCGGGCCAACGCGCACCGAGCTGATGGACGAAAAGACATTGGACGAGGTTGTCGGTTTTGCCCAAAGGGTTTCTTTTGACATCATAGACATCACCGGTGGTGCTCCGGAACTGCATCCGGATCTCTTCACCATGATTGAAAGACTCGCGCCGCTGACACCCAGGCTCATGGTCCGCTCCAACCTCTCAGCCATGGAAGAAAACGAGCCAGACCGGTTCATCGACCTCTTCGGGACACACAAGGCCGTGGTAGTGGCCTCACTCCCGTCACCCAACCCGGGCCAGTTAGAATCCCAGCGAGGAAAAGGAATCTTTGAAAAGAGCATCAACGCATTGAGGCGGCTAAATGCTGCCGGGTACGGCAAAGAGGGGACCGGCCTGGAACTGGATCTGGTGTCCAACCCACCGGGCGCCTTTCTTCCTCCCGAACAAGCCCCGGCTGAGGACAGATTCCGGGTCCTTCTCAAAAACAAGTGGGATATCGTCTTCAACAATCTCTTTACATTTGCCAATGTGCCTCTTGGGAGATTCCGACAGTGGCTTCAGGCATCAGGAAATCTGCAGAAGTACGTAGAACGGCTCGCGTCAAGTTTTAACCCGTGTGTAGTGGATGGGCTTATGTGCCGCACGTTGCTCTCGGTGGCCTGGGACGGCTGTCTCTACGACTGCGATTTCAACCTGGCCCAAGGAGTCTACATGTCCGGTCGGAAAATCCACGTTTCTGAAATGGAGAGCCCTCCCGAACCAGGAACCCCGATTGCGGTTGCTGACCACTGCTATACATGTGCGGCAGGGTCAGGCTTTACGTGAGCCGGGGCTGTTGAGGCCTGAGTTCGGGCCTGAGTTTCTCTACTGGAGAGAGGTAGTCTATGACACGCTCGGGAAATCAACGCTTGATCCTTGCCGGTGATATTGGCGGGACCAAAACAAATCTGGGCCTTTTCCGCAAGGGAAAGAGACGTCCGGTTGTCAAGGTCGTCAAAACCTATCCCAGCCGGGAGGCCCCAAATCTGTCCCACATCCTTGAGGAATTCCTTGCAAAGCATCCAGCGGCTGTAACCAGCGCATGTTTCGGTGTCGCCGGGCCAGTCAGAAATGGTGTCTCCAGGACAACCAATCTGCCCTGGGATGTGTCTGAAAAGAAGTTGAAGAACCGGTTCGGCTGGAACAAGGTCCGTGTGATGAACGACTTGACCGCCACTGCGTACGCCGTTCCACTCCTGACCAAGCGAGAGCTGTTCACTCTCAATCCAGGCAGGAAAGCTAAGAAGAAAACCATTGGACTGATTGCACCCGGCACAGGGCTCGGTATGGCCCTTCTGGTTTGGAAAGACGGTTCCTATGTTCCTGTCCCTTCTGAGGGCGGACACATCGATTTTGCCCCGAACAATGAGGCCGAGGCCGCCTTTTGGAAGTATCTTAATGTTCGGCTGGGTCATGTCAGTGTTGAGAGGGCATTGTCAGGACCCGGACTGTTCATTATTTACTGTTGGATGAAGTTTACGGGTCAGGGTTCGGAACCGGAATGGCTCTCTGACAAGTTGAATGAGGGCGATCCGTCAAGGGCCATCACCGAAGCTGCCATTGAAGAGAAGGATCCCCTGTGCGTGAAGGCTCTCGACTTCTTTGTTTCTATCCTGGGGGCCACGGCCGGAAACCTGGCGCTGACCGGCCTGACAAGAGGGGGCATTTACCTGGGAGGAGGCATTGCTCCGAAGATCCTGCTGAAACTCCAGGAAGAACTTTTCATGAGAGCATTTGTAGACAAGGGAAGGTTCAGGGGACTAGTCAGCGAAGTACCTGTGCACGTCATCCTAAACGATAAAGCGGCCCTGCTCGGAGCAGCGCATGGTGCCTTGATGAACTTGTCGTAAGGTTTGAGTAAGCCATGGCCCGGATTTTTGCCAACTATGTGGAAAAGGCGAAGCGCATCCTCGATCAGAACTGGATGGGATCGTCTACCAAACCCGCTCCTGCCCTCTATCCGCACCAGTGGAACTGGGACTCGGCGTTTATCGCCATCGGACGCTCCCACTACGACACACCCCGTGCGATCTCGGAAATCGAAACCCTTTTCGACGCCCAGTGGGAAAACGGCATGGTTCCCCAGATCGTTTTCAATCCCAAGGCCCTGGGCAACTACTTCCCGGAGCCCGACTTCTGGCAGACAGAGAAATCACCAAATGCCCCTCAGGGCAAGTTGACTTCCGGCATCACCATGCCCCCCGTGCTGGCCCTGGCCGTGGACAAGATCTACCGGAACGCCAAACGTCCCCGCACCGTACTCGCTTTTCTGGAGCGCATCTATCCAAAACTTCTGGCACTCCATGCCTACCTCTACCGGGAACGGGACCCGAATGACGAGGGATTGGTCTATATCCGCCATCCCTGGGAGTCGGGGATTGACAACTCTCCCACGTGGGATGTGCCACTAAGCAGGATCCAGGTGGACCAGGCTGCCTTGCCCCCTTACCAGCGCAAGGATCTGGGGCATGGGGTTGATCCAAAGATGCGCCCCACGGACGAGGACTACGATCGTTATGTTTACTTGATGGATGTTTTTCGCCAAGGTAACTATGACGAAGAGCGGATTCGCGAAACTTGTCCGTTTCTCGTGCAGGACCCCCTTTTCAACTCTGTGCTGTGCATTGCCAATGAATCGCTGGCCGAAATTGCCAAGCTGATCGGAGAATCTCCGGATCAAGCCCTTTCCTGGGTCGAAAAGACAAGTGCAGCGATACGTCAGAAACTCTGGCATCCGGATCACAAAATCTTTGATTGCTATGATCTGGTGGCGGACGCTCCTATAGAAGTAGACACGTCCGCAGGATTTCTGCCGCTTTTTGCAGGTGCGGCCAGCAGAGAGCAGGCCGAGGGGCTCTATCAGCGTCTTGATTCGGCCTCATTCTGCGCACTCCACCAGGGGAATTGCTTCACTGTGCCCAACTACGACACGCAAGCGGACGGGTTTGACCGCACTAACTACTGGCGGGGCCCCGTGTGGATCAATATAAACTGGATGCTCGCTCACGGTCTTCGTCGATACGGTTACACACTCAAGGCCGACTCTCTGCAAAAAGACCTCTTGCAGCTTCCCATCCGCTTTGGGTTTCACGAGTACTTTGATTCCTTTGACGGCACCGGTTACGGGAGCGACAATTTTAGTTGGACCGCCGCCTTATTCATCGACCTGGTCCATGAGTTTTATGAAACTGAGAAGGCATGGGGTCGAATTGCTGCAAAAGCCCGAAGCCTCTTTGCTTCGGATATGGTGCTGAACAGCGGAGATAAGACGTGCCAGGTTCCATCCAGCGAGCTTGCAGGTGCCTTGATGCGGAGTATCCGGACCCTGCGGGATGCCTTCTACGACACGAGCCGCGGCCTGGTCGACTACCAGGCGCTCAAGGCATCCGACGAGTATCAGGAGTACCGGGTTCTGACGAGTGGTCTTCGCGACTTTGACCTGCGCCGACTCGTGGGGCGCCGGCAGAAACTTTCCTTCTGGGTGAACCTCTATAACACCATTGTCGTGGATGGGATCGTATCCCTTGGCATCAAACAGTCGGTCCAGGAAGCACCGGAGTTCTTCAGTCGTTTGAAGTACATCATCGGGGGGCATCTTTTTTCAGCTGACGACATCGAACACGGGATTCTGCGTGCCAATACCCGCCCCTGGTTCCATGTGACGCGACAGTTTGCGCCAAAGGATCGGCGCAAGACCTGGATCCTTGAGCCTGTGGACCCCCGCATTCACTTTGCCCTGGTCTGCGGCTCCCGGTCCTGCGCTCCCATCGATTACTATGATACGGACACGATCTATGATCAGCTCGAAGCTGCTGCGAAAAGTTTTTTAAATTCCTCTGAGGTCATGGTGCTTCCGGAAGAGGGAAGGGTACTTCTCTCGGAGCTCTTTCGCTGGTATGAGGTCGATTTCGGTGGAAAGCACGGCGTCATTGATTTCCTGTATGACTACCTGGTGGACCAGGACGCTCGGGAGTTCGTCCAGAATAATATTGAAACCCTACAGTTTGAATACATTTACTACGACTGGAACCTCAATAACTGAGGCATTTCAAGGAAGTGGTGGGCTAACAGAACCTAAAGTAATGGCCAATTATAACAAAGAAGGAGGAACAATTATGAAAAAGACGTATTTTCAACTTTTATTGGTGCTTTGCACGGTATTCCTGGCGAGTTCTTATGTGGCCGCCCATTGTGAGATCCCGTGTGGGATTTATGATGACGCAATGAGGGTGAAAATGATCGATGAGCACATTACCACGATCGAAAAATCAATGAATCAAGTTGTGAAACTGCAGGGCGAGCAGCCCGTCAACTACAATCAGCTTGTCCGGTGGGTCACGAACAAAGAAACCCATGCCAACGAGTTACAGGAAATTGTCACGCAGTATTTCATGACGCAGAGGATCAAACCTGATGCGAAGAAGTATTCAGAAAAGCTGGCCGTGCTGCATGCAATGCTCATTCATGCAATGCAATGCAAGCAGACGACAGATCTTTCTCATGTAACGACACTACGGTCGCTCCTGAAGGAATTCGGCGCTTTGTATTTTGAGGGGGGGGGCAAATAGAAAGCACAGGGGACGTCCATGTCATTTCAACTTTCTAGTCCGGGGAAACCTTCTGGGGAGGGAAAGTCACTATTTCATGGACGTCCCCTGAATCTTACATCTCATACTTATCTCTCAAGGCCTGCAGTTTCCTCAGATACCGTTTTTGGTATACGAGTCCCTTTAGGCTGGCAGTTTCATATGAGGAAAGATTGATGTAGGGCCTGATATCAATGCCATGGGGATTCAAAGATTCATCGTTTGCCCGGTCCAGAATTAACACAGAATAGTATGTCGTCAGCGTCCTAACCTTTGAATCTCTTCTCAGCAAATAGCTCCGCCCAGCCAGTGTGTTCAGGAAGAATCCAGCATATTCATACAAAACCTCAATCGAAGGGCAGGGCGTTTCCTGCTGCTCACACTCATCGCACAAGGAAGCCCATTCATAGAAAGTGGCCATTGCGTCCTCAATAAGACCGGACTCGTTCTCCGATATAGTCACGATCAGCTTGACCCGGTTTTCACCTAAGACTCTGTAGAAATGGGCAACGTTGTTTATCAAGCTGGAGAGGTCTTTCATTTCGCCGACCACCATGGGGCGTTTTTCCGACAACTCAGCAACCATGTGTCTAAACAGGTCCGGGGTGCTTTTTTCTGCCTGGAAGGCCTCCATGTATGATTGCCCGGCTATGTAGGCCAAGAAAGACGTAATCTTCTTCTCCAACTTCTCACAGTCAACTGTTTCGACCTCCGGACTGACAGGCGTTGGTGCCTCCCCAAAAGCCTCGGCCATCTTCTCCGGAGACAAGGGAGCCGGCCTCTCCTCGGCCAGTTCCTTCTCAAGCTCGGCAATGCGCGACTCTAA
>JAQBAU010000104.1:0-3411 GCA_032126655.1 Desulfobacterales bacterium | reverse complement strand
TCTCTTCTCGGGAGCCAAAGAGAAAAAAGACTATTCGACGATGTAAAGACGTTTGTCATGTTCATAGGATATCCAAGGAGCGGTCACAGCTTAGTCGGTGCCTTACTTGATGCTCATCCTCACATAATAGTCGCCCACGAGTTGGGTGTGCTCAAGCATATCCTTGCAGGATTCAGTAAGAGGCAGATTTATTATCTCCTGCTTGAGAACTCTAGGAGGAACGCAGAAAGGGGACGGATGAGCGGCACATACTCTTACAGAGTTCCTAACCAATGGCAGGGTAGATTCAAGAAGTTGAGGGTCATCGGAGACAAGCAAGGACTAGGTGCCAACCTTCGGTTCCAGGCAAGGCCATGGCTTCTTGGTCGGTTGAGGAGGACCATTGACTGCAATCTCAAGTTCATACACGCCATTAGAAATCCATATGACAACATAAGCACAATATCCCGGACGGAAAGAAGGAACAAACCGGATCTGAAGGATAGCATCGGGTTCTATTTCTCTTTGTGTAAAGGTATTGAAGACGTGAAGGAGCAACTGGATAGAGATGAGATTCTAGAATTCAGGCATGAGTCCTTTATCGATGACCCCCGTAGCCTTCTGAGCAGGATTTTATCCTTCATAGGTGAAGAGGCCTCAGATGACTATTTGGCTGATTGTGAGAGCATTGTCTTCAGAGCAGCGCGTAAGACACGGTACGACACCAAATGGAACAGGGAATGTATAGACATTGTCCTTGAAAGCATGGCGCAGTTCTCTTTCTTGGAAGGCTATTCTTATAAGGATTGACAACACGCCTCCAAGGGAGGGCGTTTATAGCTCTAATTTTCAATGGCAGCAATAGGGCCTGTCGTTCCAAACCACCAGGATAATCTATCCCAAATCATCGCCCGTGGGGGCTTCATGTTTACCCGGGCGGGCTATCTGTTTCCATCCCTGACGTATTCATAAGAGCAGTAACGGCTTACCCAAAAGGGAAGGCTGAGCGATGCAGATCATCATAAACGGATTCATCTCTGGTTTGACCATTTCCACTCTCGCTTTGGCATTTGCCGTCGTATATGTGCCGACTAGAGTATTCCATATTGCTATTGGAGGGATTTACGCTGCAATTCCTTTCATTGCGATGGCGTGTCTTAGCCATGGCCTGCATTTCTCCCTCTCCATCGTCGTAGCAGTCATCGCTGGTGTGCTTCTCTCCATTCTGTGCGAGGGGCTCAATCATTATCCGCTGGAGAAGCGCGGGGCTCCCGTTGCTGTCCATCTTGTTTCCTCCCTTGGCGTTTATATTGTCATAGTGCAGGTCATTGCCCTGGTTTGGGGAGATGATGTGCGGGCGCTGAGGACACGCATTGATGGTGTTGTGGAAGTAGGTAATATCATACTTACGCATGCTCAGGTCATCACTGTCATCGTTTCACTGGTTCTCCTGGTTTCGTTCTATCTATGGCTGCAATACACCCGACTTGGATTGCATTTCAGAGCGCTGGCGAACAACCCTCGCGAGTTTGTTCTGCGAGGCTACAATGTGCGTCGCTTTCGCCTGCTGGCATTTGGTATGTCGGGTGTCCTTTGTGCGGGAAGTGCGCTTGTTGTCTCTTACGACATTGGGTTCGATCCTCATGTTGGTTTTGCAGTAGTGCTCCAGGCGATTATAGCGGTAATCATAGGGGGAAGAGACTCTTTTTTCGGCCCAATACTGGGCGGCGCTCTTCTTGGGCTAATCCGCTCCAATGTCGTTTGGTTTTTGTCTGCACGCTGGGAGACGGCTATAACCTTCCTTGTATTGATAGTCCTTCTGCACGTGCGTCCCCGTGGGTTGTTGGGCAGGCAAGCTGGACTGGAAGCGGCGCAATGAGTTATTTTTGGCATTTGCTTGTCTATTTGAATATTTACATCATCGTTGCGATATCACTCAATTTGGTCGTTGGTTATTGTGGCCTGCTTACGCTAGCTCATGCCAGTTTCTTTGCTGTTGGAAGCTATGCCTATGCGCTTGCCAGTCTCAAACTGGGATGGGGGTTCATACCCTCAATACTTGTTGGCGTCAGCCTGGCAACAGTTCTAAGTCTATCGGTGTCGCTCCCGTCCTGGCGGTTTAAAGATGATTCCTTTGTGCTCATTTCTCTGGCCGTACAGGTGTTTCTATTCAGCCTCCTTCTCAACTGGTCCGGTCCCGGGGACGAGATTGGCACTTGGGCCAATTTGACTAATGGTCCCTTTGGCATTTCAAAGATACCAAAACCGGTAATATTCAATTTGAGTTTTGATACGCCGGGCCGAATAGCCCTGCTTTCATCAACTGTGGCAGGGGGCGTTGCTTTATTGATCTGGTGGCTGGGCTCCTCCCCTTGGGGCAGGCTCCTGAAAACCGTGCGAGACGATGAGCTTGTCGCCCGTGGCCTCGGCAAGAACGTTTATTGGATCAAGGTTCAGGCTTTTGCGATTTCGTGCGGAGCCGTGGCTGTCGCAGGCGGACTTTACGCGTCTTACATGAATTACATTGAGCCCGGTATAGGAGCTATAGATGAATCTGTTTTGATGCTCTGCATGGTTCTGGTTGGAGGTGTCGGCAATTTCCGGGGGCCCTTGTTGGGAGCGATGACCTTACTGCTTATACCTGAGATTCTGCGTGTTTTAGGGATTCCGATCGCCGTCGCCGGTCATATCAGACTTCTGCTGTACGGTTTGTTGCTCGTAGTGATGATGCACGTGCGGCCGCAAGGCCTCGCTGGTGAGTATCGAATGGAGTGACGAGAAAGTGGGCAGCATCAGAAGTGAAACAACATACGGGCACGAGAACTTGTCGGGTTTAAGGAAGGACAAGGGAGTAGTCTTACGGGTGGAAGGACTCCGGAAAGCCTTCGGCGGCCAGGTGGTTCTGAATGGCCTATCGCTGACGCTACGTCGAGGTGAGGTGGTGATTCTTCGTGGAGATAATGGTTCCGGGAAAACTACGCTTCTGAACATCCTTACCGGAAATCTTGAGCCGGATAATGGCAATATTTTCCTTTCTACTGATGGAATGGCGGAAACCTTTCGTTTTCCAAGACCGTGGTGGCGAAACCTGAACCCCTTCGATCACTTTGTCCCTGAGCGTTTGGCGAAGAACGGTATCTGTAGAAGTTGGCAACATACGCGACTCTTCTCCTCCCAGAGCTTGCTCAACAACATTTCCGTAGCAACACCGCAACAGTTGGGAGAAAACCCGTTGTGGACAATCTTACGCCGTAGCAGTGTGAAAAGAGAGGAAGAGCGTCTGTGCAACCAGACTAAGGTCATCTTGGCAAGACTGGGCCTTGACGGACGTGAGAATTCTTCCGCAGACATGGTCTCTTTTAGTCAGGCGAAACGGGTAGCCATTGCCCGGGCTCTCCAGACAGGGGCAGGCATACTCTTTCTTGATGAACC
>JAQBAU010000103.1:0-13909 GCA_032126655.1 Desulfobacterales bacterium | reverse complement strand
CTGGTCCGAGTTCTCCAGGAGAATCATCCCGTCGGCGCCCACTGAATGTTTCCTGCGACAGACTGAAGCGACAAACGGGCCAAGGCTGTCCCCGTCCAGCACGCCGGAACGGTTGTCAACGAGAATGAAATCGTTCCCGCTGCCGCTCATCTTGTAGAATGTGATGTTTGGATCTTCCATCTGAAGGCCTTTAATCTCTCACAGAGCTCACAGAGTCACAGAGTTCTTTTACCAGATTTCCTGAGAGGGGAAATCTGGTAAACAAGTCATCTCGCTATCGCGAGAAGCTGCCGCACACTCGATCAACGACACAGGCATTAGCATACTATCAGAAAAGTTCTCCCGCTCTCCGGGACTGAGTCCCTTGTCTGATTCCTCCTCTCAAGGAATCAGACAAGTATTCTATCTCTGTGTCTCTGTGAGCTCTGTGAGAGATAAATCTACAAAAATGGAGGTATGGATTCTCCTTTGGTCAGGTCTTCGTATGACTCGCGGTTTCTGACCACGTGGAACTGGTTTTCTTTGACCATGACTTCCGGGACCCGCGGCCTGGAATTGTAGTTCGAGGACATGGTGAATCCATAGGCACCCGCACTCATTACTGCTAGGAGGTTGCCTGCTACTACATCGGGAATCTCCCGGTCCCTGGCCAGGAAGTCACCTGTCTCACAGATGGGGCCCACAATATCGGCCGTGATAATCCCCTTTTGATCCTGAACCACTGGTTGGATCGCGTGGTAGGCATCGTAGAGGGATGGGCGAATAAGGTCATTCATCGCAGCATCCACAATCACGAAATCTTTAGTGTCACCGCTCTTTGTGTACAACACCTTGGTCACCAGGATGCCGGCGTTCCCGACAATCACCCGGCCCGGTTCCAGGATAAGTGTGCACGGTAATTCGCCAAGGGCCTCCAAGATGGCCCTGCCGTATTCATTCGGGTGCGGAGGAGATTCTTGGTCATAAGTAATCCCGAGACCCCCGCCCAGATCAAGATAGGAAATTGAGATGCCATGGGTCTCCAAACTGGCAATCAGCGCTTTGAGCCGGTCCAAGGCATCCACAAAGGGACCCACTTCCGTGACCTGCGATCCAATGTGGCAACTAATGCCGATGACTTCCACATGAGAAAACGCAGTAGCAGACTTGTACACATCCTCAGCAGATTCCATGCCTAAGCCGAACTTGTTCTCTTTCAGACCTGTAGATATGTAAGGATGTGTTTTGGGATCTACGTCCGGATTTACCCGCAGCGCAATCGGAGCTTTTTTCTTCAGCCTGGCAGCGCACCGGTCTATGAACTCCAACTCTTGAAATGATTCAATATTAAACATCAAGATGCCGGATTGAAGGGCATACACGATCTCGTCTTCACGTTTTCCCACGCCGGAATAGACAATCCGCTCCGGTGGGATACCCGCTTCAAGCCCGCGAAACAACTCCCCGCCTGATACGATGTCCAGGCCACCACCCAGGCCGGCAAAGAGGCTCAGCACACTCAGGTTGGAATTGGATTTGGCCGCAAAGCAGATCAGGTGCGGCACGCCCTCAAAGGCCTTGTCAAAGGTGAGGAAGTGGTGCCGGAGTGTTGCATGGCTGTACAAGTAGAAAGGTGTCCCCACGTGTTCGGCGATCTCCGAGACCGCGACATCCTCGCAGTAGAGTTGACCGTTTTGGTAGTCAAAATGATGCATGGGGCCTCTTTCTATTGAACAGTGAGTTACTGGTTATTGCGTTTTCGTTGTTAGCCACTCCGTAGCGGATATCTGCAATTGACGATTGAAAATTGAAGATTGAAAAATAAACTGCTGTCCGTCGTCCGTTGTTCTACTTGCTAAGATTTCTCCCTTCGGTCGAAATGACAGACGGGAGGGGTCGAAGTGACGAAGAAGCTGGTCTTTTAACTTTAGCGCACTTTAGGCACTCTAGGCACTTTAGCTCACTTGTTTGACTTCAGGCTATTTGCGATTGATGATTTCACCCTTTGATTACGGTTGCGTGGTGAATTGAACGACATTGGAATCTTTGCTCATGCCGCCGCTTTTGTGATGGACGACGACCATGTACGCATAGCGGTGGTCAGGTTCGACCTTGTCCTCCCAAACCATTCGGCCCTCTTCCACCCAAGCTGGTGCAGGGTTATCCAGCTTGATGTCAAGGATACGTTCAAAAGGGATGGGACATCCTTCACACAGCTCGTCCGAGATAGGGGCTCTGTATTTGTAGATCCTGAAATGCTCCAGTCCCGGAAATACGACATCTTTCTTCCTTGGCAGTGCCCAGGTTAATCGCACATTATCTCCGGTTACCTCTGCCTTGAGATCTACTATGTTCGGAGGAACCGTCGTTCCCCGTGGGACCGGGGGGCTCTTCAAGCCGCATCCCATGCCGAGGAGCAAACACCCTACGCAAAGCAGAAGGAAGAGTCCTATCTGTTTGGGCCTTCGGCCGTTCACCGTTGTCCGTTCACCGTTCACCGTTGTCCGTTCACTTTGGGCCTTTGGCCGTTGACCGTGGTCCGTTGTCCGTTGAAAAAGATAAGATTTCTCCCTCCCGCCTTTATCAAGTCGGCGGGCGGGTTGGTCGAAATGACAAAAATATTGCGTCAGAATGACAAGAAGATGTAGGGGCGGGTTTTATCCCCGCCCGGGCGGACGTAAAGCCCGCCCCTACGAGCGCTGCTCTTTCAAATTTGGGCCCATCAGCCTTTTAGTTTTGAGTTTCCTCTCGCCTCTTGCCTCTCGCCTCAGGGCCGGTTTCGGCAGCATAGCGCATAGAGCATAGCCTAATTTTCTTTCACGCTCTGGCTCTGCCCTTTGCGCTCTGCTTTCTTGTTTGTTTCCTTTCCCCTCTTGCCTCTTGCCTCAGGACCGCGTTGCGGCTGCATTAGGCCTTTTCCTGCTTATCTGCGTCGTGTTCAGCCGCCTCAAGCTTGAGGGTTTCCTCTGCTTTCTTAATGGCTTCTTTCACATTCTTCTGGGCGGTACCGCCCAGAGATGTGCGTCGGTTAACCATCTGTTCTATAGTCAATAGCTCAAAGACATCCTCATCGAACGCCTGAGAGAATTTCTTCAGGTCTCCCAAAGAGAGTTCCTGCAAATCCTTCTTCTCATCTATGGAGTGCCGTACGACCTCGCCTACGCAACGATGCGCATCACGAAATGCTACGCCCTTGGTCACCAGGTAGTCCGCCATATCCGTGGCAACCATGAATCCCCGAGAGGCTCCCTTCTGCATAGCTGCGGAGTCGATCTTCAGCCGCGGCAGGAGCTTCTCATATACTCCAAGACACCCCTTGAGCGTATCGATTGTGTCAAACAAGGGTTCTTTGTCTTCCTGCATATCCCGATTGTAGCTGAGAGGAAGTCCTTTCATCATGGTAAGCAATGCTGTCAAGTTTCCAAATACCCGCCCTGCTTTGCCCCGGACCAACTCGGGCACGTCCGGGTTCTTCTTTTGCGGCATAATACTGCTACCCGTGGCAAAGGCATCGGGTATCTCCACAAACCCGAATTCTGCAGAGGACCACAGGATCAGCTCTTCTGAGAGGCGACTCATATGCACCATGCAGATGGCTGCTGCCGCCAAGAACTCCATGATAAAATCCCGGCTGCCCACAGCATCCATACTGTTTGCAGAAATCTCGGGAAACCCGAGGAGCTCCGCAGTGTGTTTCATGTCAATCGGATACGTGGTTCCGGCCAATGCCGCACTACCAAGCGGCATCACGTTGATCCGGCTCAGGGCCTCCTTAAATCGAGCCCGATCCCGGCTGAACATTTCATAATAGGCCATGAGGTGATGCGAAAAGAGCACGGGCTGAGCCGGCTGCAGGTGGGTATACCCCGGCATGATCACATCCATATGATTCTTGGCCAGCTCCACCAAAGCCTGACGCCAGCCTGTCAAGGCCATCAGGATATTTGTCACTTCGTCGCGCATGTACATCCGAACATCCAGAAGCACCTGGTCGTTTCGACTTCTTGCCGTGTGAAGCTTCTGGGCAACGGCCCCAATATCCGCAGCGAGTTGAGCCTCGATGTTCATATGAATATCTTCCCGCGACTCGTGCAACTCGAAGTCCCCACGCTCAATATCCCGTGCAATTTTCAGGAGGCCCTCTACAATCCGGGAAGCGTCTTCTTCGGTTATGATCGACTGTTTGGCGAGCATGCGGCAGTGCGCAATACTCCCCTCAATGTCATAAATGTACAGACGCTTGTCAAAAGCGATCGAAGACGTAAATGACTCTACGCTAGGATCGGTCTTTTCAGTGAATCGCCCACCCCACGGTTTCTCAGACAAGAGACGCTCCTTCTAAATGAAGATTAAGAATAAAAGATTATCACGCCTCTTTATAAGGCGCATGCCGCAAAAAAACGTAATGTTTTCAAGGCGCAGCCGCAAAACACGAAAAACGTATTTTGAGCCTTCGGCTCTTCTGCTTTGAGCTTTCAGCTTTGAGCTTTGAGCTATACTGCCTACTCCTTACTACCTACTGTTCTTTTTGCTGCCTACTGCTTACCCCTTACTGCTTACTTCTTTTCTTTCTTTAGCAGCGCCTGGATGCGGAGACGCAGGGCGTTCAGTCGGATGAAGCCTTCTGCGTCCTGCTGCAGATATACGTCGTCGTCTTCAAATGTAGCGAAATCCTGACGGTAGAGTGACTCGTCCGATTTGCGGCCCAAGACTCCGCAGTTTCCTTTGTACAGCTCTAACCGCACCGTGCCTGAAACCGTCTGCTGGGTTTCATCCATCATGGATTGCAGCACTTTCATCTCCGGAGAGAACCAAAACCCGTAGTAAACAAGTTCAGCATACTTGGGCACCAGTGAATCCCGAAGATGCATGACCTCACGGTCCATGGTAATGGATTCCATGGCCATGTGAGCAGTTCTCAGGATCGTGCCGCCGGGCGTTTCATAAACGCCTCGGGACTTCATCCCCACGAACCGGTTCTCGACAAGATCGACCCGGCCTATTCCGTTTTTGCCTCCAACAGTATTCAGCTTCTCTAGAAGCTCGGCAGAAGAAAACGCTTTCCCGTCTATCGCTATGGCGTTGCCTCGCTCGAACGAAATCTCCAGAACCTCTGGCTTGTCCGGCGCTTCAAGCGGAGACACCGTCATGATAAACATGTCCGCAGGAGGGCTCTCCCACGGATCTTCGAGTATGCCCCCCTCGTAGCTCGTATGAAGCAGGTTTCGATCTATGCTGTATGGTTTGTCCTGGGTCGCAGTCACTTGAATCCCATGTTCTTTGGCGTATTCGATCAGGGACTCCCGCGAACCCAAATGCCAAAGGCGCCACGGCGCAATAATCGTGAGTTCGGGTGCCAGGGCCTGGTATGTCAGTTCAAAGCGCACCTGGTCATTTCCCTTGCCTGTAGCTCCGTGACTGACCCCCTCTGCACCCTCTCCCAACGCAACTTCCACCTGGCGCTTGGCAATAAGGGGCCGGGCCAGAGAGGTCCCCAGCAGATAGTGGCCTTCGTATATTGCATTGGCGCGAAAAGCAGGAAATACGTAGTCGCGAACGAAGTCTTCTTTGATGTCCTCTACAACGAGCTTGGACGCACCTGTATCTAAAGCCTTCTTCTCGAGGCCGTCGAGTTCCTCTCCCTGGCCAATATCAGCCGCAAAGGCAATGACTTCACAATCGTAAGTTTCAATCAACCATTTCAGGATGACCGATGTGTCAAGACCGCCAGAGTAGGCGAGAACGATTTTGTTGAGTTTTTTGGACAACGTTGCCCCCTATCGCAATTGAAAATGGAAAACAAAAACAATTATCACGCCTCTTTATAAGGCGCATGCCGCAAAGCACGTAATGTTCTCAAGGCGTAAGCCGCAAAGTAATGAAAACACGAAAAAGGATATTTTGAGCCTTCGGCTCTGTCACTCCGAGCGAAGCGAGGAGTCTTTGTGTTTGGGTTTGCTTCAGGAATAAGATTTCTCCCTTCCACCTTCGTCAAGACTTCCGCCGTCGCTAAGGCTATGGCGCGACAAGTCGGCTGGACAAGCCAGCGGTCGAAATGACAAACGGGAGGGGTCGAATTGACAAAAAAATGTAGGGGCGGAGTTTATCCCCGCCCGGGCGGGCGTAAAGCCCGCCCCTACGACCGCTCCTTTTGGTTGAAATGACAATGGACCGCGGGTTACTCTGTCAATTTTCAATCTTCAATGGCCAACGACTACTGGCCAGCCATATACAGCTCCAGGATGGCCTTGTGCATGTGCATTTTGTTTTCAGACTGATCCCACACGACTGAATGGGGACCTTCCAGCACATGGCCAGATATCTCCTCGCCCCGGTGGGCGGGCAGACAGTGCATCACGATGACATCTTCTTTGGCCTCGGCTACCAGGTTCTGGTTTACCTGATACGGCTCAAAAAACTGCTTGCGCCGGGCGTGGTCACTTTCCTGGCCCATGCTGGCCCAGACATCGGTATAGATTACATCGGCGCCTCGAACCGCTTCCACAGGGTCTGAGACCATCTCGATTCGACCCTCTGCATCCCTCAGGGCAGCTTTAAGAATCGCCTCGTCAGGCTCATACCCCTTGGGACAAGCCACAACTAAGTTGAGCGGCAAGATGGCCGCTGCGTTCAGCCAGGAATGCGCTACATTATTTCCGTCCCCGACCCATACAATCCTGAGGTCTTCCAGTTGCCCCTTTTGCTCCAGTATGGTCATCAAGTCGCTCAATACCTGGCAGGGGTGATAAAGATCTGTCAGGCCGTTTATAATTGGAATGGAAGCAGCTGCAGCCAATTCTTCAAGTAGATTCTGAGAATATGTCCGCACTGCCAGCCCATCCAGATATCTTGAAAGTACGCGCCCTGTGTCGGCAATCGGTTCGTTTCGGATCAACTGCGTGTCCTGCGTATTCAAGAAAAGGGACGTTCCGCCAAGATGAGCCATCGCTGCTTCAAAGGAAACCCGAGTGCGTGTAGAAGGCTTGTCAAAGACGAGCCCCAGCGTCTTACCCTCAAGCGTCCGATCGGGCATGCCACTGGCGTGTCGCTTTTTGAGCTCGAGTGATCGATCAAAAAGCAATTTACAGTCATCAGGACTGACATCTCTGAGCGTTAAAAGATCCTTTTTCATGATATATCAGCCGCCATTTCTTCAAATATGGTGTCCAGACACGCAAGGAGCGCGTCGACCTCTCTCTCCTGGACAACAAGCGGAGGAATGAACCGCAAGATGTGTCCTTGTGTGCAATTGATCAGGAATCCCTGATCCATACACTTCTTCACCACAGACGTGCCGTCACATGACAGATCGAGGCCGAGCAGAAGCCCTATGCCTCGCACTTCTTGAATGAATGCATATTTCTCCTTGAGCTGCAGGAGGCTGTCTTTGAAATACCCTCCTACCCTCTCGCAGTTTTTGAGGACGCCATCTTCCACGAGAGTTTTCACCGTGGCAACGGCTGCTGAAGCAACCAGCGGCGTTCCACCAAAAGTAGATGCATGAGAACCCGGGGTAAAGGACGCTGCAACATCTTCCTTGGCAAGCATCGCACCCATGGGAAGTCCGTTCGCCAATGCCTTTGCCAGCGTCATGATATCGGGCGTTATCCCAAAATGCTCGTAGGCAAAGAGTTTTCCTGTCCGACCCATTCCGGTCTGCACCTCATCAAAGACAAGGAGTAATCCTTGCTCGTCGCATAGTTTTCTCAGCTTCTCCAGGTACCCGGGCGCGGGATACTGCACGCCACCCTCACCCTGTATCGGTTCAAGCATTACCGCTCCGGTCTCAGGAGTGATGGCATTTTGGACGGCCTCCACATCGTTGAAGGCAACTATGTCAAAACCCTCCACAAGGGGTTCGAAGCCCTTGCGAATCTTTTCCTGGCCAGTGGCACTCAACGTAGCCATAGTCCGGCCGTGAAAAGATCCCTCCATAGTAATGATCCGGAACCGCTCCGGCGCACCTTGATCTTTGTGATACTTTCGCACCAGCTTGATAGCTGCCTCGTTCGCCTCAGCACCGCTATTGCAGAAGAAGACCCTGTCCGCAAAAGAGAGTTCAACCAACCATTCGGCCAGGGTAATTTGCGGTTCGGTGTAATAGAGATTGGAGACGTGAACGAGACGTTCCGCCTGATCCGCTAAAACCTTTGCAATGCCAGGGTGCGCATGCCCTAGATTGCAGACCGCGATTCCGGCCACAAAATCCGCATAGGCCTTGCCCTTGTTATCAAAGAGCGTGCAACCTTTCCCGTGCGTAAAAACAATCGGAAAGCGGCTGTATGTCGTGGCGATGACCTTTTCTGCTTTTTTTATGAGATCGCTCATCTTGTCGATTCTTGATTCTTGATTTTTGATTGAAAAAAACACAAACAAAAGACTAGCACGCCTCTTTATAAGGCGCATGCCGCAAAACACGTACTGTTCTCAAGGCGTAAGCCGCAACATAATGAAAACACGAAAAAGGTATTTTGAGCCTTTGGCTCTTCTGCCTACTGCCTACTCCTTGGTGCCTACTGTTTTTTTACTGCCTACTCCCTACTTATGTATCTCCGTCCCAACTCCCTTGTCAGTTAGAAGCTCGAGAAGCACGGCATGGGGCTTGCGGCCATCAATGATGTGCACCATGTCTACGCCCAGTTGGATGGCTTCCATGGCGCATTGAATCTTCGGAATCATTCCTCCTGAAATCGTCCCATCCTTGAGCATCTTCTGCACGGCTTCTGCATCCACAGAGGATATCAACGATCCTTTCTTGTCCATGACCCCTTCCACATCCGTCAGCAGGATCAGCTTCGTGGCACTGAGCGCTACAGCAACTTTACTCGCAACCCAGTCCGCATTGATATTGTACGTCTCACCCGTTTCTCCAACCCCAACAGGGGCAATGACCGGGATAAACCCTCCATCCTCAATCGTTTTTATGATCATCGGATTTACAGCTACGACCTCGCCCACCATGCCCATGTCTATGATCTCAGGAGGCTTGTCTTCAACCTGGGGACGCAGAAGGTGCAGCTTCTTGGCGAGGATCAGGCGTCCATCCTTGCCGCTCAATCCCACTGCTCTGCCACCCTGCTGACTGATCTGTGCCACGATCTCCTTGTTGACCTTGCCTACGAGGACCATCTCCACCACGTCCATGGTCGGCTCATCCGTCACACGCATCCCGTCCACAAATTGGGAGTCCATCCCCATCTGCTCTAACACAGAGCCAATCTGGGGTCCTCCCCCGTGAACAACCACCGGGTTAAGGCCGACGAATTTCATCAGCGTGATGTCACGGGCAAACCCCTCCTTCAGGGCCGCCTCAACCATGGCGTTTCCACCATACTTGATGACGATCGTCTTTCCGTAGAAACGGCGAATGTACGGCAAAGCCTCGATGAGGATGTCGGCAACGTTTGTAGTCATGGGCTACTCTCGATGTTTGCTACCGGTCATTTCAAATCAACGATTGAAATTTGTTCATTATTTTTCAATTTTCAATTCGTTATAGAATATAACGACTCAGGTCCACGTCATCCTTGATGTCTCTGAGTTTATCGTAAACATAGTCGGCATCTATAACTATGGTTGTCTCAGGAAGATCCGGGGCATCAAAGAGAATCTCATCCAGGAGCCGTTCCATGACCGTGTGAAGTCTTCTGGCACCTATGTTTTCAGTACGCTCATTTACCTCTGTAGCAATCTCCGCAATAGCGGAGATGGCATCGTCCTTAAATACCAGGTCAATCCCTTCGGTCATGAGCAGACCCTTGTATTGTAGAATCAGGGCATTCTTTGGCTCAGTGAGTATTCTCACAAAATCTTCCTTGCCCAGGGACTTGAGCTCCACCCGAATCGGGAACCGGCCCTGAAGCTCCGGAACCAAGTCAGACGGCTTGCTGGTATGAAATGCCCCTGAAGCAATAAAGAGGATATGGTCGGTCTTGACCATGCCGTACTTCGTAGCAACGGTTGACCCCTCTATGATGGGAAGGAGGTCTCGCTGAACACCTTCCCTGGATACATCCGGCCCGTGTGCCCCCTCCCTGCCTGTGATCTTGTCGATCTCGTCAAGGAAGATAATGCCTGACTGTTCCATCTTGGAAATGGCTTTTTTTACTACCTTGTCCATGTCCACGAGTCTCTGGGCCTCCTCCTGCGAGAGGATTTCGAGAGCCTCGGGTACCTTGACCTTTCGCTTCTTAGTGCGCTTTGGGAACATGCCGCCAAACATGTCCTTTAGATTGATGTCCATCTCCTCCATGCCGGCACTTGAAAATATCTCCACCATGGGGATGTTGCGTTCGGCCACATCTAGGTCGATATAACGACCGTCTAGCTTGCCGTCTCGCAGCATACTCCGCATCTTGTCGCGAGTAGAGGACTGCTCCGTTCCACTGTTCCTTACCAGCTCCAGCGTCTTTTCGTCCCCCTCGGCATCCTTGGATCTCTCTGGCTCCCTCTTGGGTGGCAGCAGGATATCCAGCATGCGCTCCTCGGCAATCCCCTGGGCCTTTACCTTCACCGACTCCTCTTCTTCCGATCTGACCATACTGACCGATAGTTCTGTAAGATCCCGGATCATGGACTCTACATCCCGCCCAACATATCCTACCTCAGTAAACTTGGAGGCCTCAATCTTCAAAAAGGGTGAATTTGCGAGCCGAGCCAGCCGTCTTGCAATCTCGGTCTTTCCCACCCCTGTCGGTCCAATCAGAATAATGTTCTTTGGAGCAATCTCATCCCGCAGGTCTTCCCGCACCTGCTGCCTTCGCCAACGATTCCTCAAAGCGATGGCCACGGATCGCTTCCCATCCTTCTGGCTAATGATGTACTTATCCAGCTCCGATACAATTTCACGTGGTGTTAATTGTTTCATTGGTGTTTTGGTACTAACCTTTCTTTATGAGTCATGTACCTCAGGCACAGCCGGAGGTTTGAGAACCTTGGAGCACCTTGAAACCTAGCCAGTGCTTAATGACTATATGGCACAATTGAGCTCTTCACCCCCACCTAGCCTCCCCCATTTCAGTCTTCGTAGCCACTTCGGCGAAGTAGGCCAAGGGGGAGGAAACACAAAGGGAACCCACCACTCATTTCAACTCTTCAATGGTAATATCTTCGTTGGTGTATATGCAAAGCCGGGCAGCAATCTTCATGGCTATCTCTGCCACCTTTCGTGCCTCTAGTTGTGTCTCGTGGAGCAAGGCAATGGCGGCAGCCTGTGCATAAGCGCCCCCCGAGCCAATCCCCAAAACCCCTTCATCCGGTTCAATCACATCACCATTGCCGGATATCAGGAACAAGTGATCAAGGTCAACGGCGACCAGAATGGCTTCCAGCCTTCTCAAGTACTTGTCCGTCCTCCAGTCCTTGGCCAGCTCAACCGCGGATCGGGTTATGTTTCCATTGAATTGCTCAAGTTTTCCTTCAAAGCGTTCATACAGATTCAGGGCGTCAGCCGTTGCTCCAGCAAACCCAACAATGATCTTGTCTTTGTATATCTTTCGAACCTTCTTGGCGGAATGTTTCATGATCGTGTCCCCGAGGGTTACCTGCCCGTCGCCGGCCACAGCCACGTTTTTGCCTCGTCGCACCGCCAGGATCGTGGTGCCACGCATCTCTTTCCTATCCTCGTTCACTTGATGTCTCCTAGTGCATTCCCTCAGAATTGGATGACGGAGGCTCTAAATCCGGATTGTGTTCAAGGCGTCAGCCGCAAATCCGAAGCACGAAATACGAAACAAATCCGAATGACCCAAGCACGAAATTCAAAACCAATAAAACCGACGTTTCGTACATTTGATATTCGAATTTGGAATTTGTTTCGATATTCGATATTCTATATTCGATATTGTGACTAACACTTCCAATTCAAGGCATCCACTCCCGCACTGGGTACTGTTTCGGATGTGCCGTCTGCTACCGCCTGGGGTGTGCCTTGTCGTAAACCTCCATGAGACGGTCAATACTCACGTGCGTATACCTTTGGGTCGTGGAAAGGCTTGCATGACCGAGCAATTCCTGCACCACGCGCAGATCAGCTCCAGCATCGAGCATATGCGTGGCAAAAGTGTGCCGAAGCCCGTGGGGACTTATGGGATGGATCAATCCCAACTGTCGAACAACCTTTTCCAGCAACCGTGCAATAGAACGGGTAGTCAAACGCCCCCCCCTGCTGTTCAACAACAGTGGCTCGCTACCATTGATGCCGGACCCCACCGCTTTCCCTCGTTTGTCGAGGTAGGCACGTATGCAGGCGAGCGCTCTCTTGCCCACAGGAGTCGATCTCTCTTTATTTCCCTTCCCGATCACCCGCACAAAGCCTTTGTCAAAATCTACATCCCTAACATCCATGCCTGCCAGCTCAGCCACTCGAACTCCTGTGGAATAAAGGGTCTCCAGAATGACCCTGTTCCGCAAAGCAAGCAGCGATTCTCCCTTCACCCCATCCAATAAGCGAAACATCTCATCAACCGGCAGATACCTCGGTACAGTGCTTCCCCGTTTAGGGGTTAGGACGCTCTCCGCCGGGTTTGTTTCTATCGCCCTCCTTTTCACCAGAAATCGAAAAAAGGATCTCAGGGCAGAGAGCTTCCGGGCAATCGTGCTTTTTTGGTTCTTCTTATACAGAAACGCCAAATAAGAGCGGATGACGATGTCATCCACATCATGGACATTGATCCCCTCCCCTTCTTTGAGCAGGCCACTGCCCGGATCTTGAAGAAAGGCCAGGAGTTGCTCAAGATCATTCCGGTAAGCCCGACATGTATTGGGGGAAAACCCCTTTTCAGCGGACAGGCTTTCAATAAAACCCTCTATCCATTCTTTCATGGCAGTCATAATCCGAGCTTTATGAGCCTCCGGCTTATTTATGAGCCTCTGGCTCATTTATGGGCCTTCTATTGCCCATTCATGGCCCTTTTTTGGCCACCGCAGCTTCTTCTTTGTTGGAGCCATCTCTTAAAAACTATAATAAATACCAAAGTTTTTCGATTAATCAAAGAAAAAAATGGCTGGACCTAACTGGCCGGCAGGTCGACAAGGGCCCTGATCTCCGCCCAACTCCTGACCTCTCTGAAGGAATGATCGGGAGAGCGATTCCAGGGCTGACAAAACAGGATGGGAGAAACGGCCTGCTCACTCAGCATATGACACACCTCGAGGGAGTCCTCTACAAAGTGCTGGATGCCCCGTGCCTTGAGCACGTCACCCTTCCCTTCAAAGGTGCCGGTGGCGATCACCTCAATGTCAGACGATTCTAAGGGAAGCATTCTGTGTACCCATTCGTTTACAGTTGAAAGCTGAGGTCGTGCCGTCACAAAAAGGAGGGGATGGGCTTGGCCGATTTCAGAAAGCACCTCAACAGCCCCGTCAATCGGTTTCAGCTCCGATTCAAAGTCCCCCTCCAATATTCGATTAATGATGACGCGAATAATCTCGGGATCTATGTCCAAGCAGTCTTCCAGAAAATAGGTGGTGATGTCCTCATATTTGTGGTTGTTGATACCAAAGTCCTTGCGCGCAATTTCCAGGAAGAGCCCCATGGTATTTGCAAACACGCCATCTATGTCAAAGGCAATGTTCTCAGGGGTAACCATGCGGGCCTCTACGCAGCTTTGCGCGTCTTCTTCTTGAGACGGCTAATGCGTCGTCTCAATATCTTTCCCTTCGCGTTGTCCTTTTGCTCATGAGCCTCGGTTTTTTGGGCTTTGAGAGCTTGAATCTGCTTCTTTATCTCACGAACTGAGACATCAGTTTGCTGTGTCTCCTCATCCGCGATGCCCCGTTCTTTCTTGATGGTAGCCAGGAGTTCGGCTTTGTTCATGCCGTGCACCCCGGTTATCTCTGGAATCTTCAAAGCTATCTCCCGGAGCTCTTTGGCTGTCATCTTGTCCAGGGGCCTTTCTTTCTTCTCTGGTTTCTCCTTCTTTGCCATAAC
>JAQBAU010000102.1:0-8409 GCA_032126655.1 Desulfobacterales bacterium | reverse complement strand
TTCGGTTTCTCCATAAAGATCAGCACCGGCGCCGGTGCATTTGTCTGCGGAGAATCGACTGCGCTCATGTCCTCATTGGAGGGCAGAGTAGGAAGGCCCCGGCCCAAATATGTCCATACCGTGGAGAAAGGCTTTCGGGACAGGCCCTCTGCCCTGAACAACGTGGAAACATGGGCCAATGTGCCGGTTATCATAGCCAGAGGTGCGGAGTGGTTTGCGAGCATTGGCACGGAGAAGAGCAAGGGCACGAAGGTCTTCTCTTTGGTAGGCAAGATCCGAAACAGCGGCCTTGTGGAAGTCCCCATGGGAACTGCTCTTCGGGAGATCATCTACGACATCGGCAACGGGACCTTGGACGGCCGGGCATTCAAAGCCGTACAGACAGGGGGACCGTCCGGGGGGTGCATCCCTGAAGAGTTCATCGACACCCCCGTCGACTACGAACAGTTGACCAAGTTGGGTTCCATCATGGGGTCAGGCGGCATGATCGTGATGGACCAGGACACCTGCATGGTCAACCTGGCCCGATACTTCATGGAGTTTTTGGTGGAAGAGTCCTGCGGCCAGTGCGTCCCTTGTCGGGAGGGCCTGAAGCGTCTTCTGCAGATACTGACGGACATCTGTGAAGGAAACGGCCGGGAAGAACATATGGGTCTCCTTGAAGAACTCTGTCTGGTTTTGAGAGATTTTTCCCTGTGTGGCCTCGGTAAGACCGCACCAAACCCCATAATGTCCACTCTCAGGTATTTTCGAGAAGAATACGAAGCTCACATCCGCGATCACCAGTGTCCTGCTCTGGTGTGCAAAGGTCTTGTTCCAGCTCCGTGTCAAAACGCCTGTCCGGCCGGGATCGATGTTCCGAGCTACGTGGCCCTGATAGGCCATGGTCGATACCAGGAAGCCGTTGAGCTCATTCGTCAGGATAATCCTTTCCCCTGGGTTTGCGGTTTGATCTGCGTACACCCCTGTGAGAAAGTGTGTAGTCGGGGTGAGGTCGACAAACCCATCTCTATCAGGAGTCTGAAGGGCTTTGCCGCGAAATACGCTGCGACCATGGGGGGGTATGAGAAAAAGAAACTGGCCCCTCTGAGGGAAGAAAAGGTGGCCGTGATTGGCTCGGGGCCGGCAGGACTGACGGCCGCTTACTTCCTGGCACGGGAGGGGTACCCGGTAACCGTTTTTGAGGCGGCACCCCTTGCCGGCGGCATGCTGCGTGTAGGCATTCCGGAATACCGCCTGCCCAAAGAGTTTGTTGAAACTGAAATCGAATCTATCAAGGCCCTTGGTGTTGAGATCAAAACGAACACCCCAATCGGGCGAGATGTCACCCTGGATGACCTCAGGAATGAAGGGTTTTCGGCCTTTTACTTCGCTGTGGGAGCGCACAAAGGATTTCGGCTGAATATTGAAGGTGAATCCGATTTTGACGGTGTCATGGACTGCATCGACTTCTTAAGAAAAGTGAATCTGTCAGAGGAAGTTGACGTTGGTCAGCGAGTAGTCGTTGTGGGAGGCGGCTATTCGTCTATGGACGCGTCGCGCACGTGTGTTCGCCTCGGGGTTCCTGAAATACACATTGTATACCGCCGTTCAAAGGATGAAATGCCAGCCATGGAGGAAGAGGTTCGAGAGGCTGAGGAAGAAGGGGTGAAGATCGATTATCTAACCATTCCTAAACGGGTCAAGGGACGTGATGGTAAGGTCACCCACTTAGAATGTATAAGAGCCGAACTGGGTGAACGGGATGAAAGTGGTCGGCGGAGACCAATACCGATTAAAGGTACGGAGTTTGACATCGAAGCCGACACAATTATTCTCTCTATAGGACAAACCGTAGACATGGCGCATATCATAGATGCCCAGGACATTGGGGTCACGCCGCGAAACACTTTTCGTGTTAATCCGGAAACTTTCCAAACGAAGATACCCGACGTATTCGCAGGCGGAGACTGTGTTACAGGCCCTGCCAGCGTGATCGAAGCCATTGGAGCCGGCAAGAAGGCCGCGAGGACGATCCACCGGTATCTCCGAGGGAAGCCACTGGAGAAGAAGATCTATCATGCCGTCAAACGGATGAAGGTCGAACAAATAGAGGTTTCCGACGAAGAGAAGGAAACCCTGAAACGTCCTGACATTCCCATGCTCGATATGAAGAAGCGGAAGACGACCTTTGAAGAAGCTGAACTCGGACTTACCGAGGAAATGGCCAAAAACGAAGCAAAGCGGTGCCTCCGCTGCGATTTGCACGAGTGATCCCCCCCCTCTCTTCAGACACCTCCAGTCTTACCCTTCTTTAGCCGGTTCCTCTGTGCATTATCACTGCACGCTATCCCGACCTCAATGACACGCCCAAGCCCGCGATTTTTCTTGACGATTTGGCCTGGTACGGTTATCTGTGTTGCAAAATCCAACGTTGTTGTTTTGGACAGCGAAAAACGGTTGTGACAGCTATGAAATCGAATAAATCCGGCCAAGATAAGCTCAGTATCGGCATTGTGGGCGGAGATATGCGGTGCAAGACGATCCTTGAAATGTCGCAGCGTGAGAGGCTTCCCAAGGTGAACGCTAGGGTGAAGATCGTTGTTGATCCAGACCCCGAGTCACCTGGGTCACGGTATGCCCGCAAGATAGGCGTTGAGACCACAACTGATCTTGAGACCCTATGCGAGCGAAAAGACATTGATTTTATACTAGATCTAGCCGACACAAGGCACAGATTGATCCGCCTGTTAGTTGATAAAGGTTCCAACGTTCCAGTCCTTGATGCACTCACCTCAAATCTCCTTTATGACATTCTCAACATTCAGAAGGAGTTGATCGACACCCGAAGATCCTTGAGGCAAACCACGACCTTTCTAGAGCGGGTCATCAACAGCATTCAGGAGGAGATCCTTGTGATCGATACGAGCTTCAAGATTCTGGATGCAAACGACGCTGCGCTAAAGGCTGCAGGACTCCCAAAAGAAGACGTCGTTGGAAAATACTGCTATCAGATATCTCACCATTCTGAAACCCCATGTGATTCCAAAGATCACCCCTGTCCCATGCAGGCGGTCCTCCGCACGGGTAACTATTCTCAAGCGACCCACACGCACTACAGTTCGGAGGGAGAAGTTCGATACTATGATCTCGTCCATTACCCCTTGAAGGATGAGAGCGGTAACGTGACGCAGGTCATTGAAATAGCCAGGGACATATCCCATGAACTGGAAAGGCGGGTGGCAAGCCAGGCCAAGGAACTCAAGGAGGACTATGCCCGGCTGGTTCAGGAAGACAGGATGATCTCGCTTGGGAAACTCATGTCGAGTGTGGTTCACGAAATCAATAACCCGCTGTCCGGAATCATTAACCTGAGCAAACTGGTCCTGAGCAATATTGAAGAGGGTACAACGGATGAAGCATCACTGGAGACGATGAAACAGCATCTAAAGCTGATCGTCTCAGAGACCACACGAACCAGCAAGATTGTCTCCAACCTTCTTTCTTTTTCCAGGCAAGTAAAGGTCGAAGTTCAGGACGTCGACGTGAACGAGGTCATTGGCCGTGTCTTCAGCATAGTGGGCCACAAGGCAAAGCTCCAGGATATCACGGTTCATTTTGAGCTTGCTGAAACACTTCCCTCGGTCAAGGGAAACTTTGCCCAGCTTGAGCAATCCGTCATGAACATTGTCTTTAATGCCATTGAGGCCATGCCTGGAGGTGGTGAATTGACTATTTCCACGTGTCAGGATGACGTTAATGGACACGACGTGGTCGTTGAGATTATAGACACTGGACCGGGGGTCTCACAGCAGAACCTCCCTTATATATTTGAGCCCTTTTTCTCCACAAAGGGGAAAGCCAAGGGTGTGGGTTTGGGGCTCTCGGTCGTGTACGGAATCATACAAGATCATCAGGGGGACATAACCGTAAAGAGTGATGAGGGAAATGGTGCTCGCTTCACGATCAGGCTCCCGGCACAGGAGCCCGAAGCCAAGCATTGAACCCTGACCACTCTGACAACCATGTGCAGGTGAGGATTGAGTGATGAAAGAACTAAACATCATGGTGGTGGACGATGAGCTCATTGTCCGGGAGTCATTGAAGGGATGGCTGGAGAAATACGGATACGGCGTTGATATTGCTGAAGATGCTCAAGAGGCCCTCAAAAGGCTCGATACGGAGGCCTACGACCTTCTCTTTGTAGACATAAAGATGCCCGGGATGGACGGCATTGAACTCCTGCAGCGCGTCAAAGAAAATCAGCCGGATGTGATTGTCGTGATGATAACGGCTCATGGCTCCATCGAGTCCGCCATCGAGGCGATGAAGGCGGGTGCCAGTGACTATCTTATGAAACCTTTTGATCCGGAGAACCTTGAACTTCTGGTAGAGAAGCTTGCCCAGGTCAAGCTACTTGTGGATCAGAATAGGTGGCTGAGAGAGGCTTACGAGGGAAAGTCCCGGTTCCAGGACCTTGTAGGACAATCCAATGCCATGCAAGACGTGTTTCACCTCATCGAGGATGTGGCTTCAAGCGACACGCCCATTCTCGTTGTCGGAGAAACCGGAACTGGAAAGGAGCTGGTCGCAAAGGCGATACATGCACTGAGCCCGCGCCGTTATGGCCCCTTTGTGGCAGTAAATTGTGGCGCCTTTACCGAAACCCTGCTGGAAAGCACCCTCTTCGGCCACGAGAAAGGGGCGTTTACGGGAGCTACCCATATGCAGAAGGGCCGCCTCGAGATGGCTGATGGGGGCACCGTGTTTCTGGATGAGGTGGGGGAAATCAGCCCGAAGATGCAGGTGGACCTACTCCGGGTGCTGGAAGAAAAGAAGTTCTACCGGCTGGGGAATCCGAAACTCCTCACGACTGATTTTCGGCTTATCTCTGCAACCCACCGGGATCTCGAGGAGGAAGTGAAAAAAGGGGGGTTTCGGCAGGACTTCTACTATCGCATCAATGTCATCACAGTCCCGGTACCCCCTCTCAGGAAGAGAACAGGGGACATACAGCTGCTAGCCCACTATTTCCTGGGGAGATACAACCAGGAACTGAACAGAAATGTCACCGGAATCAGCAAGGAAGCCCTCGACATTCTGACCAGCTACGATTGGCCGGGCAATGTCCGGGAGCTTGAAAACGTGATCGAGCGTGCAGTCGTGATTGGAAAGAAAACAAGAGTTATGCCTTTAGACCTACCGTTTCAAGCTGAGGGCCTTCCCCGAAGACCTGTGGTAGGATCCCTGGAAGAGATGGAAAAAAACCACATATCAGAGATGCTCAGGACCTGTGGATGGAACATCGCCCGTACGGCCGGCTTACTGGGGATAAATCGCACTACGCTCTACAAGAAAATTAAAAAATACGAACTCAAACCTCAAGTCTCTTGAACGGGTGATGACGTGGATACCGGCCTGTATTGTCCTGCCCGTTGCAAGCCCACATGAAATCAGAAGAGAATATCATAGCGATTCAACCCCTTGGTGGCGTTAGAGGAGATGTGGTTGAAGTAGTTGCCGCAAACCTTAAGGCCTTTTTTCAAATCCCAACCCAAGTCTTTCTAGATCAGCCCCTCCCGGACGGGGCCCACAACCCTCACCGCGGGCAATACAACTGCTATCCCATCTTGAAATTCCTGGGCACACAAAAACCGGATCACGCGGTGAAAATTGTTGGTGTGGCAGACGTGGATCTGTTTATACCTATATTGACACATGTGTTTGGGGAAGCGGAGCTGGGTGGACATGCGACGGTAATCTCAACGTACCGCTTGGACAAGGACGAGAAACCTGTTCTCCCGAATTGCCTGTATGACAGGGCTGCCAAGATTGCTGTACATGAGGTGGCTCACACTTTTCGCCTTCCGCACTGTAAGGAAGAGGACTGCATTATGAACAGCTTCCCTGTGATTAGCCATATCGACGACAAGCCCGTCCATTTTTGCCGGTACTGCCTGACGTTCTTGAAAGACGCATACGAAGAGTTGGAACTTCCCTGGCAGCTGGGTGGATAGAGAGGACGAAAAAACACCCCGTCAAAGGAACAAGCCATCTAACGGGGTGCATCTCGGGATCGTCGGGTTCTGTTCTTGTATCCGGGTTATGTCAGAAGGAATTCGCGTACCAGCCTTTCCCAGGCAATCTCCGGCAGGTTGCCGTATATGTCATCCACCGGAAAACCACCGGCCGAGGCCGTGGCTCCATATTCTCCGGCAACGAGTTCCCGGAGACGTTGCGCCTCATTTTGCATCCACTCTGTGCTCTCCTGACCGCTCATAAGATCTCTTAAGTTCTTCTTCATCTTGGTCGGCTCCACCATGAAGAGCCATCCTGTTTCGTAGGGGGATTTGTGCATCAGTTCGGGCGTTTTAAGGACCTTGTGATTCACGGCAGTCACGATTCCCTGAATGGGGGACAGCATCTCTGCACGATGATTGTCCCGACTGAGTATCCATCCGGTCTCGTTCTGGACCACCGTATCTCCCAGGGAGGGGAGTTCCAGCTTCTTGTTGGGCCCAAACAGTCTGGTTACGAAATCATCCAGGCCTACCCGTATGCGTGCGCCATAGTCGATCATTGCCCAGCTGTGGCCACGATGGTAGTAGTTCCCGGCAGCCATGGCGTAGCCGGACACGTTCGTCAGGTTGACCGGTGACATTGGGTCAAGGGCGATCACCTCGTTTTCAATGAGTTCATCAAACTGACACTTGTGGCATTCGAAGGCGTTGGGACAGATCTTGTAGTCTACGCGGCCCGACAACATATGACGGCACTGACGCTGGGTGGCATCCAACTGGTTGAAGTTTTCACGCCAGCTCTTAATCCGATCCCTCTTTGTCCTTGGCACCAATCCCAAGCTTCGCTTTTCTTCGTTCTCCGCGACAATCTTCGCCATGGACTTGTCGAAGCTGCAGTTGATACAGTCGTAGTTCTTGTCACACAGCTTGAAGTCTACAATTTCCGCTTTCATCCAAATACATTCATTTTGTGTGATCTTCAGGCCTTTAACGTTTGATTTGTTGGTGGAAGCAGTCATGGTTGACCTCCTGTGACGTTGTTGTTTGATGATTATTACAGCAACAACTGTGCCATAAGTGGGCACTCCCTTCTATCCCTTTGAAATGCTTAATAATGTAGTGTATGAAAAGCGGAAACGCGCGGTGTGACCCCTGGTGTTTTGCGATGCAAAAATAGACAGCTGAAAAGGAGGCGGGTTATTTTAGTGTTATTCCGATATCTTATGCTGTGCCATAAAAGAGACAGGGTTGTATCAAATATAGACACTTTATAATAGATGCAATTCTGTTTACAAAATAGACATGAGGCGATTTTGAATAGCCGGCCTCACTTCCCTACGTGCCTAATTTACTACTTGTTTTGGCAGCTTCCCGCGCCCGAGCCATGCCAATGAGAAGTCGATGTGCTTTTCGGGGTACTGTGTGGCGTTTTTGAAAGATGAGTTCAAAAAAGTGGGCCGCGTTGAACTGCCATGATGCATGGAAAGATCACAAGACCGTGAACTAGCGCATGCATTTCGGCGGGCCATAGCAGAAAGAAAGGGATAGGGGTCATTTCTGCATAAACTGCCGACGACGAATACCCTTGAGCAACCCATAGGTCTGGATATTGGTCTCGTGATATGTCGAAGAGTTATAACAGCGAGAAGATCTGGAATTCAGGAGCTCCAAATGAGCCCCTGTGTATTGTACCGTGATTCAGCGAGGCAAGTTGAAAATTCTCGGCCGACTGTGCTATTAATGATTTTTATCTGAACAAGGCAACGGCAAACATGACTAAAGCCGAGGGAGAACGCTTATGGGATTGGTTAAGGCTCACGCGCGGTATCAAAGATACGAAATGGGTGTGGGCTTTTCTTGTTTTGTTGTCGATTGGAGGATTTTCTGATGCCTACGAAACCAACCAATGAAGAATTGAAAAAAGAAGTTGAGAAAGCGGAAGAAGAAGTCCTTATGCATAAGCAGGCTGAGGAGGTAGGGAAGAACGAGCACAAGTATAAAATATTGTTCAACAACCTCCCATACAAGATATTCCAAAAGGATAAGGGATCCGTTTATGTGTCATGCAACGACAACTTCGCCAGGGATTTGGACATTAAACCCGACGAGATCAATGGAAAGACAGATTATGATTTCTTCCCCAAGGAATTGGCCAAAAAATATAGAGCAGACGACAGGAGAATTATCTCGTCGGGAAAGACAGAAGAAATCGAAGAGAAATACCTCGAGGATGGACAAGAAATATGGGTCCTGACAGTAAAAACGCCGATCAGGGATGCAGAGGACCGTATTACAGGTGTAATAGGCGTTTTTCGGGACATCACCTGGCGCAAGCGGGCGGAGGGGGCGTTGCGGGAATCGGAGGCGGAAAAACAAGCCATTCTGGACGCCTCCATAGATAGGATCCGGC
>JAQBAU010000101.1:0-4813 GCA_032126655.1 Desulfobacterales bacterium | reverse complement strand
TTCTTTTTCTTGTACAAAGACCTGCACCTCGCTTAAAAGCAACTTCCGGTTTTCGAGATTAACTTGCCAACGTTAATGGTTCCGAGAGATTGAAGATATCAAACATATATCATAACATTCTGGAGCTTACCAGAATTTGAGGGCTATAAGATCGTTAAGAACGGAACTGTGACCAATGTGATATATGGTCCACCAACTAACGCCCTCCCTTTATCATTGACCTCGAAGTCTATTTGTCAAAGATAACAGTACCGAGTTGAGCCTTGTGAAGTTTCATCTGCTGTGATACGGGAACATGCAACCAGGTCACACGTCTGGAAGATTCTATGCAAGAACTGTCCCCCACCTATTCAAGCATTCCTATTGAACATCAGCAGTCTATCCGAGACAGGTGTTTCCATCCGACGGGCGTCTTCATCGAATTTGAGAAAGAAGAAACTGAGCAATCCATATCGGATCGATTCGAGAAGGTGGTGCGTAAGCACCCCGGCCGACTTGCCGTTAAGACCAAAAAACATGCCCTTTCTTACAATGAACTGAATATGGCTGCCAACCGAATAGGGCAAGCCATTCTGATGAAGCGAGGCGAACAGGAGGAGGCCGTTTCACTTCTTTTCAGACACGACGCTCCAATGATAGCCGCAATATTTGGCGTCTTAAAAACCGGGAAGATGTACGTGCCTTTAGATTCTTCGTTTCCTCGGGCAAGGCTTGAATACATCCTGCAGGACTCACAAACAAAGCTCATAGTAACTGACAACGAGAACCTGCCTTTAGCCAAGGAACTTGCTTCGAACAGGCACCAGTTGATGAATATTGACGATTTGGACGACAGTCTTTCAACAGAGCAAATCGGACTCTCCATATCACCGGACAGCCCCATCTACATTCTCTACACCTCCGGATCGACAGGGCAGCCAAAAGGCGTTTTGCAGAATCACCGACACAGGCTGCACGACATCATGATCCATACCAACGGCCTCCATATCTGTCCCGATGATCGACTGATTCTGCTGTACTCGTGTAGCACGGGTATGGGGGCAACGGTTCTATTTAGCGCCTTGCTCAACGGTGCGGCCATCTATCCATACGACCTTAAGGAAGAGGGGATGGGGGCTCTATCCGACTGGCTTATCCAGCAGAAAATAACTATTTACACATCGATTACAACGGTGCTGCGCCACTTCTTCAACACTCTCAACGAAAACGAGAATTTTCCAGAACTCCGCGTAATTTACCAATCCGGCGAGCCGTTGTACAAGAAGGATGCGGACCTGTACAAACGACTTTTCCCCCAGAACTGCATAATGATAAACGGGATTGGAGCCGGAGAAACCGCAAGGTTGCGACGATACTACATTGATCAAACGAGCATCATACCTGGCAATATAGTCCCGGTCGGGTATCCGGTCGAAGACAAAGAGGTTCTGCTGCTTGACGAACAGGGTAATGAGGTTGGCTTCAATCAGGTCGGTGAAATGGCGATCAAAAGTCGGTATCTCTCTCCAGGATATTGGGGAAAACCAGATCTCACAGAAGCCGCGTACATCAGTAACCCGGAATGGGGAGACAAACGCATCTATCTCACAGGAGACCTTGGCTCGATGTCCCCAGACGGTTGTCTCGTGCATATGGGCCGAAAGGACTTTCAGGTCAAGGTCAGGGGCAACAGGGTCGAAATCCCCGAGATCGAGGCTGCACTGTATAATCTGGAAACCACTGAAGAGGCCGTGGTCATCGCAGATGACGACGCTGAGGGAGAGCGCAGACTGGTTGCCTACGTTGTCCCAAATGGAGATCCTGCTCCTAGTGTCGCCACACTCCGCCATGGTCTCGCCGAAACATTGCCAGGCTATATGATTCCGTCCGTCTTCGTGTTCCTGGAATCTCTACCACGCCTTCCCAACCGAAAAATCGACCGCCTGGCGCTCCCGGCACCCAACGGTCAGCGCCCCAAATCCAAAGAAACCTTTGTCGCACCCCGCGACGACCTGGAAATACGTATAGCGAAGATCTGGGAGAAAACCCTGAAAGTGACGCCCGTTGGGGTAAGGGACGATTTCTTTGAACTAGGGGGAGACTCCTTACGGGCCATATCCCTGGCTTTGGAGATTGAACAAGCGCTTGGAAGAAGGCTACCCCTGGCAATCCTGTGTGAGGCGCCGACAATAGAACGCCTGGCCAGAAGATTCCGTGAAGACAGGTGGCTACCGTCGTGGTCTTCGCTGGTCCCATTACAGCCTGAGGGTCCCAAACCGCCGCTCTTCTGTGTACACGGCGTGGGTGGTTACGTTCTGTTCTACAGCGATCTTGCTCGCCGCCTAAAGCCACACCAGCCCTTTTATGGGCTTCAAGCAGTGGGCTTGGATGGGGAACATCCGCCGCTTACACGGGTGGAGGACATGGCAGGTCACTACATCAAAGAACTGCGTTCGGTCCAACCCCAAGGCCCGTATTCTTTAGGGGGGTTCTGTCTGGGAACATATGTTGCCGTGGAGATGGCGCAACAACTCCGGGACCAGGGCCAGAAAGTGCCCATAGTGGTCGCATTCGATCCCCCCGGGCATGAAAGAACGGTGACCTCGTTCCTGGGTGGAATCGGACTTCACCTGCAGCGCCTTTCAGAGATGGAACCAAAACAGAAGGTAGCTTATCTAATGGACCGCACCGTCTACAGACTGGCGCGTATCAGAAGCAGGTTCATAAGCGCCCTATACAAGTCCTTCGGGAATATGAGCCCATCCCTATCCCGCAAGCTGCTCCCTATCCATGTCCAAGAGCTCAGCCACCAGGCCGGCGTGAATTACGTGCCGCGCGTTTATCAGGGGCGACTTACGTTTTTCCTTGGCACTTCTGACGCTTACAAACACCCCGAGTTCTTCTGGGGCCAGGTGGCCAGCGAGGGCATAGAGATGCACATGGTTCCGGGTAAACGCATAGAGATCCTGAGGGAGCCCAACGTCCAGGCTCTGACCCGAGAACTCCAGGCCTGCCTTGACAAAGCACAAGAAGATGCCTGACGTAGAAGAAAACCATAGCAAATAGTCCGATTATCGAAAGGAGCCTTAGATGTTATTCACGCCATCAGAAGTAGGTATCTCTCATCTCCATGCAGGAGCGGCACGAAATCCGATTAGATTCTTTCAGGTAGTTCTGGTCGGAGTTTTTATTCTATCGTTGGGACTAGGCCCAACCACGGTTTCAGCCGCATGGCCGGAGAAATCAATTAGTCTTCTTATCGGCTTTAAAGCGGGTGGCACTACCGACCTTCTTGGGAGGCTGGTGGGCAAGGGACTCGAGAAGGAACTCGGCGTGTCGGTTGTGGTAATCAATAAAGGAGGCGCCGGAGGTGCATTGGCCTATGATGAAGTACACAGGGCAACGCCTGATGGTTATACCCTTGGATGGGTGACCGGATCCCTCTTTACGACTACCAACATCGGCAATCTGAAATGGGGTTACGAGGAACTTGACCCTGTGGCGCGGATAGCACAGGAGCCCCTGGTTGTTGGAGTGCGGTCAGAGGCTCCGTGGAAATCATGGCAAGATTTCCTGGTCGACGCCAAGAGTAACCCCAACAAGTACAAGTTCGGTCATGCCGGAACAGGATCAATTGGCCATCTGATGAATGTTGCTCTGAGTTCACAGGTAGAAGTAATATTCGTCCCTATCGGTGTCGACCAGCGATTTTCGGCACTCCTTGGGGGACAAATCGACTTGCTGAGCGCACCAGCAGCAGGTTTTGTGACATTCTCCCAGGCCAACAAGATGCGAGCACTGGTTGTGAGCTCGGAGAAAAGGGTGCCTTTGCTGCCAGACACCCCAACGGCTAAGGAGGTCGGCACTGATTTTCAAGTAGATCTCATGTATGGTGTATTCGCCCCGCCCAACACTCCGAAAGAGGTCAAAGACAGGCTGCAAGCGGCCCTCAAAAACGTTATAAGTCACTATGAACCACTTCAGAAATTCGTTGAGACAAAACAAATGAATCTTGAGTATTTGGATGGCCCCGCTCTGAACCAGTGGCTGATGGAACAAAATACTACGGTGACCCGGATTATGAAGGAAGTCGGTTTGTTTCAGTCACGCGTGACAGAACAGTAGATTGAGGCAGGGAACGCCCATGCAACGACGGGCTGTTAGTATCATCTCCGGAATTTTGATCTTTGTCAGCATGATCTATGCATATGGTATCCTCCAGATTCAAGATCGTGAATACACCAGCAATGAAATCAGTCCAGCTACTTTTCCGTGGTTGCTGGTGGCCTTGCTGGTTGTGCTTGCGATTTCTCTTTTCATGGAACAATGGTTCGGACCCGCCAGACACCAAGAGAAGGTCATCGAGGGTGGCGGGATTGTCGACAGGAAAAGCGTAGCAGCCGTCTTCCTTCTTTTTTTGTACATTGTGGGCTTACAGTCGATTGGGTTTCTGTGGGCGACCCCCCTTTTCCTCGGTTTTCTCTCGACCTTGTATGACACGCGCAGGCTGCCACTTATCGCAGGGATGGCAGTCATCACTACCTTTACACTCTATGCCCTTCTGAAACACGTGTTCGGCGTGCCCATCCCATAATCATCGAGCGAAGGGACACGGTAGCCAATTTGCCAGGCCAAACAAGCGCTCGGCATTGTGGCGCTGGATATTGACCGAAGGATCGATAGGAAGAGCTTATGGAATTTGGCTTGCTGCAGGTGTTCGAGCTAAAAAACTTGCTGATGATGTGGGCCGGAATACTTATAGGGCTCTTTACGGGAGCCACACCAGGTCTGACTATCAGTTTGGGTATGATTGTTGTATTGCCACTTACCTTCG
>JAQBAU010000100.1:0-4189 GCA_032126655.1 Desulfobacterales bacterium | reverse complement strand
GGTCGCAGGATTCTCAAAACTGATATCCAGCAAAGACTATCCCGAAGACAAGCTGAGAGAATATGCCAAGATCATCTTGGAACAGGCCAAGAGGCTTGACAAGGCAGTCAATGACGTCCTGGTCCATTTGCAGGCTGGTGCTGAAGAGTTGTAGGCTGCGCCGTTCACCGACATCTGTTTGGCAATCAATGTTGTGTTGCACAGGATATGTGTAGGGGTGGGGTTAATCCCCGCCCGGGAGGGCATAAAGCCCTCCCCTACATTCTTTTTGGTCCCCATGCCCGCTCTGTCATTTCGACCGCAGGGAGAAATCTTGCTTTTTGGTCTGGTTGTACAACCAAGATTTCTCGCTTCGCTCGAAATGACAATAGCAGGTAAAACAAACTCTATCCGACGTGTCCTACGGGCTGCGGGAGCGCAGTAAGCACTTACTGTTTTTCAATATTCAATCATCAATAATCAATCCTGATCTTCCGCCCCTTCACGTATTGTGCCTGATCCCACAAGTTCGGTGGGGGGATCGCCTCGCGTAAGTCGAAAACGTCCCCAAATCAAAAACAATTGTTGTTAAACGGTGAACGGTCGAAGGCCTGCGCTGAAAGGGCAACGAACAACCCCGCTAGTGGGTATGAAAGATTAAATACTGAAGAATCACAAAGGATCAGTCCCAACTCGCAACTCGCAACGTGCACCCGTGAACGGTGAACGGCCGAAGGCCAATCATGATTTGACAATAACGACTATCCAAGGTACAAAGCATGCGCTTGAACACACTCCGACCACATAACATAGGAGCCTGATTTCTTTGAAGATTACAGTTGTCAAAAACATACTCGAAGCAAACGAGCGGATCGCTGAGGAGAACCGGAGGCTGTTTCAGAACGAAGGAGTTACGGTGATCAACTTGATGAGCTCTCCGGGCTCGGGGAAGACATCCTTGCTGGAGCGCACGATCGAGGCCTTGGGCGCTCAGGTCCGCATCGGGGTCATCGAGGGAGACATCGAGTCAACCAAGGACGCTGAGCGGATTGCCGAAACCGGCGTTCAGGCCGTTCAAATCAACACGGGTGGGGCCTGTCATCTGGACGGAAACATGATCCGGGACGCCCTTGCCCCCTTTGACCTGTCGCAGCTGGATTTGCTGGTGGTGGAAAATGTAGGAAACCTGGTTTGTCCTGCTGAGTTCAACATCGGAGAAGATCACAAGATCATGATTCTCAGCGTTGCGGAAGGGGACGACAAACCCGAGAAATATCCCCTCATGTTTCATGAATCGACTGTACTCCTCATTAACAAGATAGATTTGCTGCCCCATGTGGATTGTGACATAGAGAAGATCAAAGAAGTCGCACTTCGAATCCATCCAGGCTTGGAGATCTTCGAGATATCGTGCAAGACAGGAGAGGGGATCGATGAATGGGCCAAATGGCTCTTGAACGAGATCCGGCCTCAAGGATAAGAGGGGCGAAAACCCTGATCAAGGGGATCGTCCAGGGGGTTGGTTTTCGTCCCTTCATCTACAATCTAGCCCGCACATACAACCTGAAAGGCTTTGTCACCAACACCTCTGAGGGTGTCCATATAGAGGTTGAAGGAAAGTCGGACGCCCTTGATGCCTTCCACCGTGCAGTTATTGAGGAAAAACCACCGCTCGCTATCATCACCGCCGTAGACACCGTTGACCAGCCCGTCAAGTCGCATTCCGACTTCGCCATTCGTCAGAGCCAGGCCCAGGAACACCGCCGGACACTTATCTCGCCTGATATTTGCGTGTGTGAGGACTGCTTGACGGAACTATTTGACCCTGCCAATCGCCGTTTTGGGTATCCATTTATCAACTGCACAAACTGTGGCCCGCGCTACACCATTATCATGGACGTTCCGTATGATCGCCCATTCACTGCCATGCAGCCGTTCAAGATGTGTACTCTTTGCGAGGCAGAGTATAACGATCCGACCGATCGCAGGTTCCATGCCCAGCCCAATGCGTGTTGGGATTGCGGCCCGGTCGTCAGTTTGTGGGATCACAAGGGCGAGGCTGTTCCTGCTGATGATTCCATCGCCGAGGCTCGGGGCTTGCTAAAACAAGGCAAGATTGTCGCTGTAAAGGGACTGGGCGGATTTCACCTGGCTGTTGATGCAACGAATGACAATGCAGTGATACGGCTCAGAACGAGAAAACACCGTGAGGAAAAGCCTCTCGCGGTCATGGCGTCGAGCCTGGAGACCATCAGACGTTTTGCCCATGTGACGGAAGCTGAGGAATCACTACTCAGCTCAACCCAGCGGCCGGTTGTTCTTCTTGAGAAAAAACCCAATTCGTACATTGCCGAACAGGTGGCACCAAGAAACCGCAACTACGGCGTGATGCTGCCGTACACCCCCTTGCACTACTTGTTGCTTCAAGACGATGACCTCTCGGCCCTTGTGATGACGAGCGGCAATATTACTGAGGAGCCGATTGCCATTGATAACCAGGAGGCGTTTGAGCGGTTGGGAAGTATTGCCGACTATTTCTTGAACCACGATCGAGAAATCTATCTCAGAAGTGACGATTCTGTGCTCCGCTTGGTGGGCGCGGTCCCCAGGCAGATCAGGCGCAGCCGGGGGTACGTGCCGGTGCCGATCTTTTTGGACCGATCCTTGGAGCCGATCCTGGCCTGCGGCGCTGAGTGGAAGAACACCGTCTGCCTGACAAGAGGGAACGAGGCCTTCCTGAGTCAGCATATTGGCGATCTGGAGAATCTGGAGACCCTGAACTTCTTTGAGATGACCATCCAGCACCTGAAGCGGATTTTGGAGATCGAGCCCAGGATCATTGCCTATGATCTGCATCCCGACTACTTGAGCACGCAGTATGCGCTGAAGCAGACATCTATGGTTCAGATTGGGGTTCAGCATCATCACGCCCACATTGCCAAGGGCATGGCCGAGGGCGGTCTCACCGGGCCAGTGATCGGAATCGCCTTGGATGGCACAGGTTACGGCACAGACGGGCAGATTTGGGGCGGCGAAGTACTCATAGTTGAGTATCACGAGTTCGAGAGGGCGGGGCACTTTGCATACATTCCCATGCCGGGCGGAGCAGCAGCCATCAAGGAGCCCTGGCGCATGGCGGTGAGCGCTCTTCATGCTGCCTATGGATCGGAGTTCCTCAACATGGATATCCCATTCTTGGAAGCGATGCCCGCACAGAAGATCCAGGTTCTAGTGCAGATGATGGAGAAGCGAATAAACACGCCACTGACATCGAGCTGTGGCCGCCTGTTTGATGTGGTGGCCGCCTTGGTTGGTCTACACAACGAGGTTGCCTACGAGGGGCAAGCTGCCGTGGAACTTGAGGCTGCGGCAGAGGATGATATGGAGCGTGTCTATCCCTTTGAGATTCAGGAGAAGGACGGTGTGCTGCAGTTCGGCACCGGGCCGATAGTAAGCGGGGTCGTGGACGATCTTGGAGCAGGATGTTCGACGGGCCTGATCAGCGCAACTTTTCATAATACGCTGGTGGCTTTGTTCCTGGAGGTGTGTCAGCGCTTGCGGGCATTGCGAGGGCCGAAGCAAGTCGTCTTGAGCGGAGGGTGTTTCCAGAACGCACGCTTGCTGACCGCACTTCCCGACGCCCTTGAATCACACGGCTTTGAGGTCTACACCCAGGCCCAAGTCCCCAGCAACGACGGCGGAATCGCTTTAGGACAAGCCCTGGTCGCGGATGCGATCTATAAGACTCGCTCGCAATAAGACATGATTATGACGTAGACCCACGAACAACAATTGAAAATTGAAAGCAAATCTTTCCCTTTGAACTTTCAGCTTTGAGCTCAGTTGTAGCGGTCAACGGCACTTTAGGATTGATGATCTGTGACTGTTGATTGAACAGAACAGGCGAAGTCGGCCCGGCGTTGCAATCGACAGTCAATAATCTTCACTGGCTTGTCATTTCGAGCGAAGCGAGAAATCTTTATTGATAGCCCAGGCCGAGAAGAAAGATTTCTCCCTGTGGTCGAAATGACAGAGGCGGCACCTACAGAATAGAGAGTGTAGGGGCGGGGTTTATCCCCGCCCGCGGGAGGGCATAAAGCCCTCCCCTACATATATTTTGCACAACCCAGCAGTGATTGCCAAACAATTGTCGGTGAACGGTGAACGGACAACGGTCAACGGCCGAAGGCCAAAGTGAACAGTCAATGGC
>JAQBAU010000099.1:0-9133 GCA_032126655.1 Desulfobacterales bacterium | reverse complement strand
CTTGGTAGTCCTGTCGGCAAGCCTCAAAGAGCGGGAGTAATGGAGTAATGGAGTACTGGAAAAGAACGAAAGAACAACTGCTTTTTTCATAACCAACACTCCAATACTCCAGTACTCCATCACTCCGGAATTAGTCTGCCGTCTCGGCTTTGAAGCCTGATTCGGACTCTTGAGATAGTTTCTACCTAAAAGTCATCATCCCCCCCACCCCCACCCCCAACGTCGCCGTCATCCGTCATGGCACGATCAGCAGCTCGAGCAGGCTCATGGACGCTATCGGGATCACTGTAAGTTTCAATAGCGTCATCAACCTCACCAGGGTCAGGGTGAACGTCTCCAACAATGGGTGCAGCCGTCACAGTGTAAGGCGTTGCCACAGCAACACCAGTGACAGCGTCAACGCCGCCAGGGGCCAGGTAAACCTCGCCGGAGGCCGGGTAAACCTCGCCAGGGACTGAATCTTCAGCCGGCCCAGCCATGACATCAGAGGTAGGGGCCTCAGGAAGACTGCTATCTTCAGTTATGCTGGGGGAGGCTGGAGTCGCCACAGCGCCAGGGACTACTACAGCATCACCGCTGACAGCATCAATGGCGCTGTCAGCGTCACCACCCACGGCCCCGGCAGTGGCGACCACAGGGACGTGAACGCCTGTGTCCTCAGCATCTTCAACGGGGCGGGGTGTGTCATCAGCGCGGCTGTCTATGATTCCGTCGCCATCCGTGTCTACATCCTTGCAATCCGGGATTCCATCGCTGTCACTGTCCGTATCAGCAATGCCGCATCCGCAAATACCCGGTTCGGTCTTATCAGGATCATCTGGACAGTCTTCTTTGCAGTCCAGAGTTCCGTCACGATCGGTGTCTATATCAGCAACACCACAACCGCATTCACCCGGCTCAATCTTGCCAGGATCATCCGGGCATCTGTCCTTACACTCCAAGGTGCCGTCACCGTCGGCGTCCGTATCAGCAACGCCGCAACCACATTGGCCCGGCTCAGTCTTGTTGGGATCATCCGGGCAGCTGTCCTCACAGTCAGGAGTCTTATCATCATCACTGTCCTTGTCAGCAATGCTGCATCCGCAAACACCCGGTTGGGTCTTATCAGGATCATGGCGACACTCATCCAGGCAGTCCGGGGTGCCGTCACTGTCACTGTCGGTGTCAACAAGACCGCAGCCGCACACACCCGGCTCAATCTTGTTGGGATCCTGCGGACATTTGTCTTCGGAGTCGAGGGTTCCATCGCCATCACTATCTGTGTAGACAGCACCGTATCCCGACTGGCCTATCTCGCTCCTAAATACACCTTTGCCGGCCGTGCCGGCATAAAGCGTGCCAATGGCGAGGCATTCGATTTCCATATTCGTCAGGCCTTCGTTAATGGCGGTCCAGGCGTCTCCCCAACTGGTACTTCCGAACACGCCTCCACCATAAGTGCCCACATAGAGGGCACTTGTATCCTTGGAATCAATAGCTATGCAGCGCACTTTGGTATTTGTCAGGCCTTTGTTGACAGCGATCCACATGTTCCCGCCATCCGTGCTCCTGTACACGCCTCCCCGCGTCCCTGCGTAGACCATGTTTGGCGTCACGGGGTCAACGGCCAAGGCGTGGACCGTGCCTTCGTCGAGGCCGGAATTGACGGCGGTCCAACTACCCCCTCCATCGATGCTTTTAAAAGCGCCTCCTCCTGTCCCGGCATAAAGAGTTGCTGTGGCGCTTCGACTAATGGCCAGGCATCCAACTTCCGTGTTGGCAAGGCCGGTATTGATAGCAGTCCAGTTAAGGCCCCCATTGGTGCTCTTGAAAACCCCTCCGCCCCAAGTCCCGGCATAAACCGTGCTTGGTACCCAGGGATCAACTGCAAGACATCCAACATCGGTGTTAGTCAGGCCGGCATTGGTGGGGGTCCAATTAATCCCACCGTCATTAGTCTTGAAAATGCCAAGCCCGGTGCCTGCGTAAAGGGTGCTCGGGCTCAGGGGATCAATGGCAAGGGCTTCAACGGATTCGGATGACAAGGCATTCTTAAAGCTGTTCCACTGGCTCCCGGCATTGGGGCTCCTGAAAACACCGCTTCCGTACGTTCCGGCGTAGATGGTCGTTGCCGTGACAGGATCAACAACGAGAGCGTTGACCCATGCACCATCGGGTCCAATGCCCTTCCATTCATCGGCTCTGGCAGGGGCTGCGCCGGATATCGCGATTCCGAATATAGCAAGAAGCACTAAAATGATACTGAGTTGCCGGCCTGTACGCATTGTCATATTCCTCAATTTTCAGGTTGGCCTTTTGCGAACTTCAAAATGCCGCTATCCATTCGCATGGAAAGATACAGGAATTCCCCTTCCAATACAAACCCGTATACTTGGCCCAGGCTCCGGAGATAGGTATCATGCAACGATCCGGGCGGACAGGCGGCCATGGTGGTGCCGGCAATGTCTATGGTGAGTGCACCCCCTTCGAGGGTGTAGGAGCCGAATCCGCTGTTGCAGTCCGCCCGAATACTCACAACCCCGTCAGGCTTCAGTTCGAGGGTGTATTTGAGTGGATCGTCAACCTGGTCCCTTGTGTCATCCATCCATTGTATTTCGATGAGGTTCCATTTTACCCCAACGATTGGGGAGTGTGAAGGGGCGTCATCTGCAGCAGCGGTGGTGGCTGTCTGGCTCAGCACCAATCGATCTGCCTGCAGGGTATATTTTCGTTCTTCTTGCTGAGTGGGGCAGCACATCGGATCGTCCTCACGATGCCCCACCATATCCACGAGAACACCCCTGTTTCGGATAGACACAGAGTTAATCTTGACCCGGTCTCCGAGATATGCAGAGGCAACATTGACCCAACTGCCGGATTCTTGCAGGAAAAGTGCGAGATCGAAGAAGGTACCGCTGCCGCCGGCGTTCGTGGTGAGGATCACTGCTGCCGCATTCTGCTCGTCTATCCTGCCGAAGGCGATCGTGTCTAGTAGCATTACTACGGTTTCCGAAGCGGAACCGGGTGCAGCAGGCTCGCGGTATTGACCCCTCGTTAGCGTGATGGTGCCGGACTGCGTCCATTTCGACAGGTATGTAGTATTTGCAAGTTGATTGCGTAGCGGCCATGTCCTTGGTATCTCGCTGTCGACTTCTTGAGGGCGGCTATTTGCAGAAGGGGCAGCTGGGCTGGAAGCACACCCTGCCAGGCAAAAAATGCAGATGGCGGTGATAAGAATCCAAATGCCCGGTTTTCGACGCATAAGCTGTCCTCTCAGGGGCCTAACTCATCATCAAATGCAACAGTTGTCTCCAACCGTCCCTCGCTACAAGTATTCCTGATCGTGGGTTGTTTTGCAACAGTGAGGCTGAAAAACCCCGGCGGACGCCCTGGTCTAATGAGAAAACGGGTTAGACAGCCATGGTCTAACCCGTTTGCTGATGTCAGTGTCGTAAGTTGAGATGACAGGATTGCTCATCGAAACCCTGCAGCGGATCACCCCAGAGGTTCTGTCCTCGCCAGATAGTCCTCAGCGTCTTCATCTCCCAATGCCGCGGCCTTCTCAAAGTCCGCCATGGCGCTGTCCCTTTCTCCGGCCAACAGGTGAGTGTGGCCCCTGCCGTAGTAGTAGGATCCTTTCTCAGGATTCATCTCAATGGCCTTGTTGATAGAAGATAAGGCATCATCATATTGACCCAGGGCTTCATAGGATATACCCAAGCTGTAGAGCGCGGATGCATTCTGGGGATCGTCCTTGAGCACTTTCTTGAAGGATTGAATGGCCCCCTTGGAATTTCCGTATGTGTAGAGGATCGCTCCTTGGTCATACAAGGTGAGTGCAGCCTCAGACAAGGCGGCGATCGGAGTCGTGGATGGAATCCGCTCGGCGACTAAGACGCGGCGTTCCCCGCCGAATTCAACGCGGAGTTCCGGGTTGAATTCAACCTTGATGCCGGGAATGTCTTTCAGGAGCTTCCTGGCCTCGTCAGCATTCTTGGGTTCCAGCTGCTTAACCTTCTTCAGGGCTTCCTCGTTCTCCATGAGTTTGCCAAAGTCTACCTCCATCAGGGTGATCTTTGAGCCTTCTCTGTGTGTGGCATTGGTGCTTATAATATCCCCCTCCACCTCCAGGGCAATGTTCACCTTCATATCTTTGAACATTTCTTTCATTTCTTTGGCCATCGTAGCCATTTGAGGATCGTCTGCCGGTAAGGTGTCGGGCAATTCGGGAGGCTGAAGGTTGTCTGAGGTCAGCTCTTCAGGGAGCGTGACTAGTAGAACGGCAGGAGGTCCTTGATCGAAACGAAACGTCGCCACTGCTTCTTCGTGGTCATCTTTTGCTCCCATACCAGAGGGGGAGGGTGTTTTGCCAGAGGGGCTTGTATTGAGCCTCACTTTGTTAATGTCGGAAAACGCGAAGGTCGCCCGATATCCTTCGGCATCATCTGTGGCGATTTTTTTGCTGGAGACATATGTCACACCCTGTCCCATTTCACTTGCACTTTTCCGCAGTTCATTTTCATCGAGGACTTCGAATCCCTTGCTGACACTGCCCGGCTGCCCGTCCATTTGGGCAGCCATTTCCTTCGTCGCCTCTTCGATCTGCTGCATAGCCGCCTTGCTAATCAACAGGGTCTCTTCGATCGTACCACTCCCGTCTGGCTTCACCTTGATAACCGTGCTCACTTGAATACAGCCGACGAGGCAGATAAGGACGAGTGCGATTTCCCCAAACCTGATGGCTTGCTTCATGGCTACTCCTTTCGGTGCAAGGTTCCCTGCTACCTTTGAACCCAGAACCATCTCAAAAACAATCTAAGTGCCCATGGCGGCGTTGCGAAACGGTTCAAAATGCTCACATACTACCGTGTATGCTCCGCGTTTTCACCGCTCCGCGCCTTGCCCTGAACCCTAACCTTGTTTTTGAGATAGGTTCTGGTATCCGTATATCAAGAAAGAGAGGTCCTGTTCAAGGTATTTTCGTATGTTGTGCCGGGCTATTTTAGCCATTCCATGACCCCTACGCTCAGCCACGGAATGTACGTAATAAGAAGTACGACAACAGCCATCATCAAAAGGAAAGGGAGGGCGTCTCGAGAGACACTGGTAAGCGGCCTTTCAAAGCGAAAGGAACCCAGGAAGAGATTCATGCCAACGGGTGGTGTGAGATAACCGAGCTGCAGATTAGCCAGAAAGATGATCCCTAGATGCGCAGGATGAATGCCAAATGATTCGGCCATGGGGATGATCAGCGGCACCACCACGACTAGGGCAGAATAGATATCCATCATGCATCCAACAACAATCAGCCCGCCATTTAACGCCAGAAGGAAGGTCCATTTGGTGTGAAGGTGTTCTGTTGCCCAGGTCGCAGCATGCATCGGTACCTGGGCATCAACAAGATAGCTCGTCAAGCCCATAGCGACGCCGAGGATAATGAGTACTCCGCCAACGAGGGCGGCGCAGTTGACGAGCATGGATCCCAGTCCCCGCAATGTCAGGTCTCGATAAATCACACCTTCCACGATGAGCGTGTAAACCACTAATCCGGCCGAGGCTTCCACCAGTGTGGAGAATCCGCCGAAGATAAGGACCAGGAGAAAAACCGGCATAATGACTTCCCACTTGGCAACCCAAATGGCAGCAGCGGCTTCGCGGAGACTAAAGGAGGCCCGTCCTGCACCCGTTCTGTACCCCTGCCATATGCAGGCCAGAGCAATGGGAGCAATCAGCAGCATTCCGGGCAGGAGCGCGGCCTTGAACAGGTCGATGATAGGTATGTGGGCGATCACGGCATAAAGGATTACAACGAGGCTGGGCGGAAGGAGCAAACCCAGACTCCCTGTTGAAGTCAACAGCCCAACAGAGAATTTTTCTGAGAACCCGCCTTTTATAAGGACAGGCAACAGGAGGCCTCCGAGTGCAAGGATCGTCACGCCCGATGCTCCCGTAAAGGTCGTGAAAAACGCGCAAAGCAGCGTGGCTGCTACGGCCAGTCCTCCAGGAACCCGTCCAAAGAGCGCTCGAAAGACACGAACCAGGCGTTCGCTGGCACCCCCCTCGGATAGAATAAAACCGGCAAGCGTAAAGAGTGGGATAGTTGGAAAGATCGGCGATGCCACAATGCGATAGGTCTCAGCGGGTATTGCAGCGACCGGTACACCATCACCCCAGAAAAGCAAAAGGGCCGCCCCGCCTAAGAAGACGAAGATAGGTGTCCCGAGGGCCCCTGCTATGCCGAGAAATATCAAGCCAGGAATGACAAGATGTGAAGCCCCTTCAGAACAACAGAAAGGGAGCAGCATCATGAACGGGAGACTCAGACCGACCAGGGTTCGAATCCAAAGGCGTTTTGATGCACCCAGAACAAAGCGAATTGCCATAACAGCGAAGCCAAAGGGCATGACGGCCTCAGCCATCCAGATTGGAATCCACCCTGCTATAGTTGTGAATCCGCCGCTATTAAAGAGGCCGAAAGGTTCGAGCCAATGCTGAATGAAGTCAGGGATGATCTTAGCTGTCCACGGAGGCAATCCTGGTGCCTCGGCCACAACCAGTTGAAGGCTTGCACCAAACAGGCCGATACAGACAGCAGAAGATACAAAGGCTTCTGCATACTCCACGACCCGCCTGAAGTGCGGCGGAAGCCAGTGCAAAACTGCTATGATTCTCAGGTGTTTTCCCTCGCGTGTGGCGAGCACAGCGCCAAGGAATGCAATCCACAAGGTGAGATGCTGGAGGTATGCTGTGGCACCCGGAATGCCTACACCGAACCAGGCGCGACCAAGCCGTTCAACAACCGGGATGAGTGCCATGAGGAACAGCCCGATAATCAGGACAGCATCTTCTGCCCGCAATGCATACCAAGTCAGGCGCCCGAAGAAACCCTCTGATGAATTGGCAGTGTCTGGGTTAGCTTTCATGGGGTGCATGTGACGGCGGCGTTAGCAGGAGAATGCAGAGCATCCGGGGAGATCACTGGCTTCCTGAAGCCGTCTCTGTTTGAAGACCTGTGGACTGACGGTATTCTTCCAGTGCCGTGCGTACCGTATCGAACATTTCTGTAGCGATGCGTGGCCCGACGAATACCGGATACCCTTCTTCCCGCATAAGTTTCTTCCATTCCTCCACAACTGCTGGGGGGACGCTATGAACGGTAAGCCCGTGCTCCTTCATCACTTCTATCGCTTCTATCTCCAGTTTGCGAATACGTGTCTGTAACCGCGCTCCCACTCCCCTAGCCGCTTCTTCGAGTAATGGCCGCAGATCCGCCGGGATCTTGTCCCATTGCCTCATTGATATGACGGTCGTTCCGGGAAGTGGCTGCCACCGAAAGTCCGTCATATTGGGTGCCAATGCGAACCACTGGAAGGCCAGAGCTGCGGCTGGTGGTGCGGGAAACGCATCCACCAAACCGGTTTGCAAGGATGGGAGCAAGTCGGTAATAGCCAGAGGGATGGGGCTGAAACCCCATTTTTTCAAGAGTTCCACGAAAAGAGTGTTTGAGCCCCAGAAGAAGAGCTTCTGCCTCTTCATATCGTCAGGCGTCGTCACGGGTTCCTTTGAAAAAAAATGAACCCAACCCGTGCAACTCCAGTTAAGAACCTTGAAGCCTTTCTTGGCCAGGCGAGTTTCGAAATCAGGGCCTAGCTTTTCTATGACGTAATCGAGTTCCCCGTCCGTCTCTATCAGCATGGGGAGTGTTATGACTTCCAGATCCGGAACAATGTCTACCAGGGTTGAGCTCGTAAGTGCCGTGGCGTGCAATTGCCCGATGCGAATCTTCCTCAGCATGTCCGTCTCATCTCCGACCACGCCTCCTGCATAGATCCTCACCGTCACTTTGCCGTTGCTGAGCTCTTTCCACTTCTGGGCGGTTTCCAACATGGCGTCGTGCCACGGTGATCCTTCCGGCGCGATTGTACCCAGCTTAATCACGAGTGCGTGTGTCGGTGCGACACCTATCAGCAGCACAAGTACACATATCCATGGGACAACTGTTCTCAAGATTCCGGCTCCTCGTATTCTAGAAAAAGGTCGGGGCTGTGATCAAGCAACCATTTGGCCTTTTCCTGGGCCAATATGTTGGCAAGCCGCCATTTGGGCACTGCGTCTGTATCAATTTCAAGTGCTTTGTGCAATAGTTCTTTGAACATTTTGTGGTCTTGTTGGCGGACTGCCACAGATGAGGCAAGGGCTACGTACGGCGATGCCTTTTTGCCCTGGGTGAGTGTTACAGCGCGGTGGAAGTGTTTTTGGGCGCGCTCCGGGCTTCCCCCCATGGCCTCGGATCGACTCCCTTCATAGACTATGAAAAACTCGTGGATGGCGCCATAGTTATAGCCTTCCTCAAGTGCAAGGGCGCGGCGCATCATCGCTTCAACGATGGACAAATCTGCTACGAGAGACATGTTGCTCGGATCCGAGGAAATGGCTCCTGCCCAACCCGCGCCAGCCCAATAAAGAAGAGGCACATCTTTCAGCGACAGAGTCTGCAGTACCTGTTCATGGTCTTCGCGCAATCTCCTTTCAAAGTCCGGGTAGTCGAGTGACAGCCCGGCCAAGGCATAGTTGCGTCCACGAAGATAAAGCTTTGCCGCACGTTTTCGAAGGCGCTGGGACAGACGAAGATCGACTTCTTCTGACTCCTCTGCATCCGTCTGTACGAACGCATTAGCATATGTCACAAACCCCTCGGCCGTGGCTAAGAAAAGATCTTGATTCTTGGGGTCAGAAGCGAGCAGTGTTTCGTACGTCTTTAGCGCAAAGGGGAGGGCATCGCGGATCAGTTCAGGATCATTGTCTTCCGCGAAAATGTTTGTTTCGGATGGCCCGGACAAGACACGAGCGATACTGCGCACCTGTGCTCTGCGCATGGTCCCGCATCCAGTGGACAGTACCAAGAGGAACGCAAATAGGAGACAATACCTTACGGAGAAGAAACTCTCCCAGATCTTCAATGATGTCATAACGATTATCTTACACGAGACCGGGGAAAATGCAAGGCCCAGTCCTTGCGTCTGAACGGGCTTCTGGTTCAGAATGGTCAAGCCCTGGAGTAGGAAAATCCATCAAGTCTCGCTCTCTGCCGAGAATCTGCCAGTGGGATGACCCAAAACCAGCTCAAAACATGACAAGGGCTTCTTGCCTTGAA
>JAQBAU010000098.1:0-7744 GCA_032126655.1 Desulfobacterales bacterium | reverse complement strand
CTCTCCCGTGAACCTGGGGGGCCGCTTTTCCAGAAATGCTGTGGTTCCTTCCTCCTGATCAGGGCTGGCAAAACAGAGCGAAAAGGCATCCGCCTCCAGGGCGCAAGCCGCCTTCAAGTCCACGTCAAAACCGTCGTCGATCACGTGCTTTGCTGCTCTAAGGGAAACCCTTCCCTTTTCGGCTATTGTCTTGGCGATTTTTGAGGTTTCCTCCATCAGGGTTTCCGCAGGGAAGATCCTGGTAACCAGCCCCATGGAAAAGGCCTCCTGGGCTGTTATGATGCGGCCTGTCATACAGAGTTCTTTTGCACGTCCCTTTCCAACAAGGCGCGCCAGGCGCTGGGTTCCACCAAAACCCGGAATCAGCCCCAGGTTAATCTCAGGCTGTCCAAAGATAGCCGACTCTGAAGCACATATGAAATCACAGGCCATGGCGATTTCACACCCCCCACCGAGGGCAAAGCCGTTCACACAGGCAATCACAGGAATATCCATGTCTTCCAATGCAAAGAGAGTGGACTGACCTACCTGAGCAAACCGCCTTGCCCCAAGTGGATCTAACGCCTGGAGTATCCGGATATCGGCCCCGGCCACAAATGCCTTGCCAGCCCCGGTCAGCACAAGAACCTTCACCTCCGGCGTTTGCAGGATTTCGGCCAGGGCTGCACGAAATTCCTCGATCATCTCCGGATTGACGGCATTCAATACCTCGGGCCGGTTGAAGGTAAGGGTTGCGATAGCGTCAGACACTTCGAGTATTATGGTTTTGTAAGACATAATGACCTCCAGCGTTCAAAGAAATGGAGTAGTGGAGTGATGGAGTAATGGATCCAAACAAATCGGAGATTCCTTGTCTTTCCTGCTTTTTCCAGTACTCCAATACTCCAGTGGTTTCATTAGAGCAACGCCCTGTACTTTGCTAGTCTCTTTCGACGATGAGACAGACGGCCTCACCACCCCCTAGACACAACGTGGCAAGTCCGCGCTTTGCCCCATTGTCCTCCATCAGATGCACAAGGGTAACCAAAATCCTGGTCCCGCTTGCACCAATCGGGTGCCCTATGGCCACGGCACCCCCTCGGAGGTTCACCTTTTCCGGATCGAGCCCAAGCGTCTTGATAATGGCAACAGAGGAAGAGGAGAAAGCTTCATTGATTTCAAAGATATCAATATCGTCAAGTGTAAGGCCTGCCTTCTCCAGCACCTTGGGAATCCCATCGATCGGGGCGACCAAGACATATTTCGGGTCAATACCAACGGAACACTGTGCACCCACCCGAACCATTGACTTCAAGCCCAAAGCATCGGCTTTTTCCCTAGCCATCAGGACCACGGCTGCAGCGCCGTCACTGATTTTGGAGGCATTTCCGGCTGTGACGGTCCCGTTCTTTTTGAAGGCGGGCTGAAGCCTGGTGAGCGCTTCCATGGAAGTCTCCCGGACGACCTCGTCACTATCAAACAAGACAGGAGACCCTTTTCGCTGCGAGATTTCTACGGGGAATATCTCTTTATCAAAGCCTTTTTCGGCCTGGGCTTTCAGGGCCCTATTGTATGAATTCAGCGCAAACTCGTCTTGGTCTTTCCTTGTAACATCATACTTCTCGGCACAAAGCTCTGCACTCATCCCCATATGAAAGTCGCTGATGTGACACCACAATCCGTCGTGAACCATGCTGTCTAACAACTTGTCATGTCCCATGCGGTAGCCGGTCCGGGCCTTCTCGAGAAAATAGGGAGCCAGGTTCATGCTCTCCATGCCACCTGCCACTATCACATCTGCATCATTCACCATAATGGCCTGGGCAGCCATCATAACTGCTTTCAGCCCCGAGCCACAAACCTTGTTGATGGTCACCGCCCCCACATCATGGGAGAGGCCCCCTTTAATGAGCGCCTGTCTGGCAGGATTCTGACCCAGCCCGCAGGGGAGAACGTTTCCCATGATCACTTCGTCCATCACGTCTGAGGAAATGCCTGCGCGTCTTATGGCTTCGACAATGGCATAGGCTCCAAGATCAGTGGCAGGGATCCTGGACAGAGCGCCTTGAAATGCCCCGATAGCTGTTCTGGCAGCGCTGACAATGACGACTTCTCTCATCAACTCCTCCTTTCTTCCTTCCATCCCAGGGATAGTCACTGCCGCCTCCCCGCCATGTTAACCAAGCCTTAGTTTCAGATCGAACATAGCCCTACTTCGGCTTGTATATGCAAGCAAGCAGCGGGCAATAGTGACAAGGGCGTTTCACAATCCCTACCGCTTGCAGCCTGGTATGGGGATGGCAGGAAATCGCAGCTAAGGAAGCCTGTACTCCGAGGCACAACATACTGTATTGCAGTAATTAGAACTTGCCTTCTTCCCCTGAGTACTCCGGCCTGAAAAATGGCGTAAAGACGATCTTGTCTATGGTGCCCATTCCATACCGTTTACGTTTCTTTCTGGCGATGGAATAGGCGTCCATATAGAGCTTGGACTTTCTGAAACAGAGTGCAAAAGGGTCGAGTGCGGTTGGGCTCCTGGATGCGGAATTCCTAAAGTGCACAAGAATGCGCCTTCTCTCATCAACTGCACGCAGGGCGTCTTCGAGGATATCTGGCCGGCAGCCGAATCCATCTTTGATGATGACATCCTGGATGATAGAAGTCAGAAGCTCTTTCTGGGGCTCTGGCAAGTGATCAATAATGTTGTAGAGCCCTTTGATAGCACGTCGCACGACCGAAAAACTCTTGGTTGCAAACAGATGGCGAGTAGCTAAGACAAGGGCCAATAGCTCGCTAAACGGAAGCTTTCCGATGGTGACCACCGGATCGCTCAGAACCGCGAAGCGGCCTCTCCTGCGCGAGAACCCAAACCCCATTTGCGCAAGCTGATTTCGATCGTAGTAGAATTGCCTGGTAGATATGCCAAGATCCTTGGCAATTTGATCGGCGTGTCGGTCAGGCTGTTCTCTGACCTCTGCAATGATTCGCAGAAGGCGTGCAAGTCGGTGACTTTGCATAAAAAACCTATAGATTCTAACGGGTTCAAAGTCAAGGCAAAAATGGATATGTGGCGAGAGGTGAGAGGCAAGAGGTCAGAGGACAAGCAACAAGTGCGGGCGGGGAAGAATTGGACAAGAGAGAGCGCTTTTCAAAGGTCTCCTGTTGACAGTGTCCGAGTGTATTGGTAGTCAATGATTCATGGCTGACAAAATTCGCGTGGGCGTCCTGGTCTCAGGGGGCGGTACAAACCTTCAGTCCATCATCGATGCGTCGGAGACGAACCGCATAGATGCAAAAGTGGGCTTTGTGGGTTCGGACAATCCGAAAGCTCACGGCCTACGAAGGGCTGAGAAGCACGGCGTTCCCACGTTCGTTGTAGATTACCAGACTATCCTTAGCGGGCTGCGAGGGAAGCCGCTGGAGAAGCTCGTTCCTGAGGACTTTGACCTGGAAAGCGTATTGTCCAAGCAGGGCCTTACCCCTGCTGCCTCCGACCTCGAAAAATATAGACGATACCTTTCCACGAGGGCCATTGCCGAAGCTGCGTTACTTGAAAAAATGGCTCCCTATGCCTTTGACCTTCTGGTGCTAGCGGGCTTTATGCGAATGCTGAGTCCCTATTTCATTGACCACGTCAACACGGATCCTTCGCGACCCAGGATCATGAACATCCATCCGGCCCTGCTTCCATCTTTTCCGGGTGTGGACGGCTATGGAGACACATTTCGCTACGGCTGCAAAGTGGCTGGATGCACGGTTCACTTTGTTGACTATGGGGAAGACACAGGACCCATTGTCGGACAGAAGGCTTTTGAAATCTCCCCGAATGATACAATCGATGCGATCAAGGAAAAAGGCATCAAACTCGAATGGGAGCTTTACACCCATTGCATTCAACTCTTTGCGGAAGACCGCTTGAAAGTCATCACGAAAACGTACATCCTCGAAGACGGCATAACGTTGGATAGAAAGATTGTGGAAATAGACGAATAGGCAAGAGGCCCTTTGTGTCCACAGTCAGTCAGAGAATGTTGCAGTCATATTTACTTGACAGACCAGTAGACATCCCTTAATTTTCGGTGTAGCAGCCAAGCAATACGAACAGGACACAGGCAGCGTCTCAAAACAGTGTCTGACAGAACAAGGAGGTAGCCCTATGCATGTCGGTCTGATCATGCACAAAGACTTGGTCACTATAACTCCTGATACTTCTCTCGTAAAAGCCAGGGATATTATTGCCGAGAAAGGCATCGAACACCTTCTGGTGGTTGACAAAGAAGGGAATCTCATTGGGATCGTTTCGGACAGGGACCTCAAACAGACCTGGGCGTCTCCGGCCACCACCCTTAGCGCTCACGAGTTGAACTATCTGCTCAAACAACTCGACGTGGAAACAATGATGGTTACCAAGATCGTTTCTGTTACACCCGGCACTACCATCGAGCGTGCAGGCCTCATCATGCAAGAGAACAGGATTGGGGCCCTCCCCGTCATGGATAAAAGAAAGCTGGTAGGCATCGTCACCAAAACTGACGTTACGGGGGTGCTGCTTGACGCCCTCGGCATTGACGGAAACAGCACTCGGTTTGTGGTCTTGATTAAGGACCGGGTGGGAATGGTCGCCGAGGTGTCCAGGATTTTGAAGGAGGCGGAGATTAACATTCGCAGCTTTGTCACCTGGCCCGAGAAAAAACATCCCGGTGTCTATCATTTCGTAATCAGGGTTAGTGCCACAGATGGAGAAAAGGCTATTTCTGCCTTGACGAAAGCTGGATTCAAGGTCTTGACCGAATACGTTGAAGACCTCGGCCCGTATTTACCCGCCTAGTTTCCATCCGTATATGGCCTTTTTCCGCAATCTCGGCGTCAAGCTGTCCCGGGTAGAATCTTCGTGCAAGATCATCATCACAACCACAGTCACGGGCCTTCTCGAGAGAAGGGCAAATCCAGACTGCGCCTTGTCTTTATTCTAACCTCTCTTTTCTTCATTGTAGAGGTTGTAGGAGGCCTGTGGACCAATAGCCTATCCCTTCTTTCGGATGCAGGGCACATGCTTTCAGACATGTTTGCCCTGGGGCTTAGTTTGTTTGCTTTTTGGCTCTCCTCCAAGAAGCCCTCTCCAACAAAGACATATGGGTACTACCGGTTTGAGGTGGTTTCCGCCTTCATTAACGGCGTCTTGCTGATCCTGATTGCGCTTTGGATTTTCACGGAGGCGTTCAGTCGCTTTGAACATCCGGCGGTGGTGAAGAGTATACCCATGCTCTTCATTGCCGTGTTCGGGTTGATGATCAACCTGCTCGGCATATATTTGCTTCATGAGCTCGGAAAAGAAAGCATTAACATCCGGGGAGCGTTGTTTCATCTCGTCGGAGATGCTGCCGGATCTGTAGGAGCAATCGTCGCAGCTATTGCGATAACCCTGACCGGTTGGACATTCTTCGACCCGATGATCAGCGTCCTGATAGGGTTTCTTATTATCTATAGCGCATGGCGACTTTTGTGGGATGTGGTGAACATCCTGATGCAGGGGGTGCCCCCTCATATTGATTTGGACAATATCAGACAAGCCTTGCTTTCTGTGGATGGTGTGACCGGGCTGTGTGACCTGCACATATGGAGCTTAACCTCGCAGCTGGACATGCTGAGTGCCCATGTCGTTGTTGAAGACATGGGACGAAACAAAGAAATCCTTGAACGGTTGACCCGACTCATAAACGATAAGTTTGGGATCGGCCATGTGACCCTCCAGATAGAGGACGAGGCGGTAGGGACGTGCAATCTCTTTCCGTAGAGAAAACCAAACCCACGATTGCCATTGTCGGTTGTGGAACTGTTGGCTCGGCCTTAGGCAAGCTTCTCAGCGATGCCGGCTACCGGATATCCGGCGTGGCTACGAGCAGTCCTGAAACAGCCCAAAAGGCTGCCGAGGTGACAGGTTCTGAGAGTTACTCCGATTCTCCCTCTGAAGTTGCCCAGGAAGCAGAAATCGTCTTCATCACCACACCTGATGATCTGATTGAGTCTGTATGTATTGAGATTTCTAAGGAGTGCAGCTTACAACAGAACGCCGTCGTTGTTCACTGCAGCGGCGCCTTTTCATCGGAGATCCTGGCGTCAGCCAGGGAGTGCGGGGCCAAAGTGGCGTCCCTTCACCCTCTTCAGAGTTTTGCCTCGGTCGATCAGGCTGTCTCGCTGGTACCAGGCTCTTTCTGCACTGTCGAAGGCGATGAAAACGCCCTTCCCGTTGTTCGCCAAATCGTGCAGGACTTGGGCGGGGTCGTATTGGAAATCACGGCAGAGAAGAAGACCCTCTATCATGCGGCAGCGGTAGCTGCCTCCAACTATCTGGTCACCTTGTTACATCTTGCCCTTGAATTGGATCAAGCAGCGGGCTTGCCCAGAGACACCTCTTTCAATGCCCTTCTTCCTTTGATAACGGGTACTCTCAACAACATCGGCAAACAAGGGATACCGGATGCACTGACCGGCCCCATTGCCCGGGGAGATGTAGCGACTGTTTCCGCTCACCTCAAGGCAATAGAAAAAGACGCCCCGGAGCTTCTTTCCCTGTATCAATGCCTCGGCCGCTACACAGTTGATCTTGCAAAGGCGAAGGGAACGATCAGTCAGGAGACGGCAGATAAATTAACTGCCCTCTTTGAAGTGCAAGGTACTGGTCGATGATGCTGGATAGATTGATTAGCCTGTTCGGTCTTTTTGTGTTGATGTTTCTGGCATGGATGGCTTCAAGGGATCGGAAGCACATCAATGCCAGACTCATCCTGACAGGCCTCCTTTTTCAGTGTGCGTTTGCATTCGTTGTCTTCAAGCTGTCGGCCGGCGTAGTTATCTTCTCCTGGCTCAACGATGCAGCATTGAAAGTGATTTCCTTTGCCAAAGAGGGCATCTATTTTGTCTTTGGACCCCTGGCAATATCACCCGGAGAAACCGGCCCTATGGGAGAAACCTCACCCGGTTTTATCCTTGCTTTCCAGGTTCTCCCTTCGATCATCTTCTTCTCAGCTCTTGTTTCTCTTCTTTACTATCTGAAAGTAATCCCCGCTGTTATAAGAGTGTTTGCCAGGGTATTCACCTACCTGATGAAAATCAGCGGGGCGGAGGCTTTGTGCGCTTCCAGCAACATATTCGTGGGTGTTGAATCTGCCTTAACCGTCCGGCCCTACATCCATGACATGACCAGATCAGAGCTCTGTACGGTACTTACGGCAGGCATGGGAACGATTGCTTCCACGGTGCTCGCATTGTATGTGGGATTCCTGCACAGGGAATTCCCGTCCATTGCAGGTCATCTGATCTCCGCATCCGTGATCAGCGCTCCGGCTGCCATCATTATGTCAAAGCTGGTTGTCCCCGAGACCGAAAAACCAAGGACACTGGGGATAAGCGTTCAGGTCGAGCAGGATCGTCGTGCCGGTACGTGGATAGAATCGATTATTGTTGGGGCCAATGATGGTGTGAAGCTTTGCGTTGGAATTATCGCCCTTCTGTTGGCATTCCTGGGATTGCTTTCCATGTTCAATTGGTTTTTAGGATTTTTTGGAGCCAAGGTTTTCGGAATTGGTCTTTCCCTACAAGTCATTTTGAAATATATCTACTACCCGATCACACTCATCATGGGTGTCCCGCTTCAAGACGCGGGGTCCATCGCCACGCTGCTTGGGGAAAGAACTATTGTGACCGAAGTAGTTGCTTACCAGCACCTGCACCAGCTAATCAAAGATGGAATCGTTACGAACCCGAG
>JAQBAU010000097.1:0-3360 GCA_032126655.1 Desulfobacterales bacterium | reverse complement strand
AACGTGGGTCATGAGTATGATCCGTCCGCCCCTCTCAACAATGCTATAAAGGGTGCCGAAGGTACGATCAATGCGGTAGGGGTCACGGATAACTCCGTCTTTCACCACATTGTGATCCACGCGAACCAGGACGACCTTCCCCGCCAGGTCTGCATGCTGAATCACGGGGAGCGACGCTTTGCGATGTGCTTTCTTCATCATGGGTCCTCAAGAACGGTTTTGGGGGATGATGCTGGAGTGGTGGAGTAATGGAGTGATGGAGTATTGAAACAGGCACAGGGCGCACGGCCCAGGGCAGTGATTGACATCGACCTTAAGCCTTGAGCCTTAAACCTTGAGCCATCGGTCTTTATCATTACTCCAGTACTCCAACACTCCAGTACTCTGTTCGTTTTACTGCCCTCCGTATCTCTGTGGTGATATTATTTCCTTGTTTTCGTCCCTTGTCTGCGTCCAATAAGGAGATAGACGATCCCTCCGATGCACGGAACCAAGACCACAAACACACCCCACAAGGCCTTGATCTTAATGGAAGCGAATTCTCGATAAGCAACGTCAATGATTGCCCAAAAAGTGGGAACAATAGGAAGTATCAACATGAGAAGTATTAAGCCATGACTCATCTGAAACGCCAAACCTCCTGCGTACTATATTTGGAATTTGGGAGCCGGTGCTTTCAGCATTTCCATGAATGATACCGGAGTAAATGAATGATAATGGAGTATTGGAGTATTGCAATAAAAGCAAGAATCTTCCTTCGCTTTCTCTTTACCCATTACTCCATCACTCCATTACTCCATCACTCCCTATGTCGATCATTTGGTATCGCGGCTGACGCCTTGAAAACAGCATATATAAGAAACGACACTAATGAGGTTCTGCCAAACGCCCGGCCACCTTCAGGATAGTTTCCGCATAGTATTCACTGTGATTATACTTCAACACAATGCGAAACTGCTCATCGCGACTCAGCCCGGGTTTCCACCCGTGCTGGTTGAAATAGTAGGCGATGCTCATAATCGCGTCTTCGTGGTCAAAGAGATTGATCTGACCGTCCCCATTTCCGTCTTGAGCGAACTTCAAGACACTCGAAGGAATAAACTGCGAAATCCCGAGTGCCCCTGCGAAAGAGCCGGGCATGGATAATGGGTCCAGCTGCTGAACATCCACATATTCGAGATAGGCCTTGAGTTCACCGTAGGCCCAGGCGGATTTTCGAGAAGCCCATGCGTCAAACTGGCGCTTCGATCTGTCATCTTTGCCCTTCAAATGCTCATTCCAGAAGTGGTCCCGACTCTCCTTGTCACCAAGAGCCGCAAGAGTCGAAAGGGTATTGAGCACCAGGCGCTTCCCGATCATGGTGCCGAATCTTGTTTCGATCAGGATGATGGCGGTGATGATCTCTCCCTCCACGCCATATACTTTCTGGGCCTGCTTGAGGGTCTTTTCATGTTTGTGAAGGTAGTCGAAGGCTTGATCGATAGAACGCTTCGTCAGGAACTGATCATAGTTTGCGGTCGCCTCACGATGCAGGTAGTAGGCGGAAATCCCCCGCGAATCAAAAGTCACCTCCGACTTTGCGTAAAGCGACTGAATGAGAGTCGAGTCAAATCCGTCTCCAACAAGGCGCGCCTTCAAGGTAGCAAAAGGATCAGGCTTGTCACGGGCGAAACCGTTGTCACCTGACAGCAAGACACAACAACAAACCAACACGACCACGAACGATATAGCCGTTCGCCTAAAACTAGGCCGGGACAAAGAAGTAAAATTCGTTTCCGAGTTCATCTGGATTGTAGCCAACAACACCTCCATGGACTTCAACAACGTTCTTCACAAAATGCAGCCCGTGGCCCATCCCCTCCCGTGCGTCATTTTCCGTGACCCTGAAACCCTCTTCAAAAATGTGGACTGCATCTTCCGGGTCAATGGTGGGGCCCGACGAGAAGACACCAAAGCGCACACCATGATGTCCACGTCCAAAGAAATCTTTTATGAGCGACACCGTACAACGCACCCTTGTGCCTTTTTTCCCTGACGAATCCACCACCGGCTCAGCATACTTCACGGCATTTGAAAACAGATTCGAAATGACCTGGGCCAACAAACCTTTGTCTACCTTCACTTTAATGCCTTTCGACACTTCATGATCCTTGCCGAAGTAGCTGACCATAATATCCCGCTGAGCAAATCGCTCCCTGAATCGTTCCAGCTGTGGCAATACAATATCTTCCCACAAACAACACGGGGTTTTCTTCAGGATATATTCCCCAAACAAGAAGTGATCGGGACGAAACAGGCTTTCCAAAAAAAGGCTCGTGTGTCTGTAGTGCTGCTCGATTCCCTCCTGATCGTTGAACATGGCCCGGTTTATTACGATCATCCTTTCTGCAATTTCGCTGACCTTCGCGAACACGTCCGGATCCTGAGATTTCAGTTCCTCAAGGATGGTGTCCAACTCGCCTTCTATTTCCTTGTTGACATTCAGAAACTTCCTTATCTTCCTGAAGTAAGACTTATAGCGGATATTGGGCACAATCACGTTGTGCTCAATATCTGCCACCAAATTGTTAATGAATTTTAGGTGCTGAACGTGCTGTTCGGCGAGAATCCTGTTGTACAGACTGTATCCTATGCGGTTGACATACTTCTGGACAAAAAACCGCTGGGCCTCCGTGAGTTCATCCGCCTGGAGCACTTCGAAGATGCCGATAATGTCCCGCGAACTATGAAAGAGGATTTCGTTGGCAGGTGTTTTCTTGCCGCGTATAGGCACCGCATAGGCTTGGCCGTGGTGATACGGCGCTTCTGCGATCTTGATATGGCGCGGTACCTCGGGCTCTCTGCGGTTTTTGTCGCGATGGCTGCCTGCAACCCATTCTATGGATTCGCTCTTGGGATGCAGAACGTAAAGGCTACACTGAAGCCCAAAAAAGACTCTGGGCACAGCAACGCTTATATTGTACAGATTTTCCAGACCATCATATTCCTGAGCCAAATCAAAAAAGGTATTCAATGCCGCCATTTCAAGCTTTTCAAAACCATAGGTGGCATAATCCTCCTTTTTCTCCTCGACCCGTTTCAGAATAGCGTCCAGTGCATCCATAAGTGGTGAGCCTAATTGTTGCGTCCTAATGCCCGGAGTTTTGGAGTAATGGAGTATTGGAATATTGGGTAAAGAGCTGTTCTTGTCGCGTTAATCCAGTATTCTAATATCCCAGTTGTTTATTCCCTCATGTTTCTTAGATAGGTTATAGGTAGTGCCCATCAATCAGTCTCTTGGTGATTTGTACAGGCATGAGTTTCCAATCCAGAAATGAGGAATTTTTCGCAAGGTCAAGAAAATCAAGGGATTGCGCGGAG
>JAQBAU010000096.1:0-5540 GCA_032126655.1 Desulfobacterales bacterium | reverse complement strand
GACCAAGAGACGCAAGGTAACGCTTTCATTAGGCGCACCCTATGCAACAGAAGTCCGCCTCATGGGAGACTTCAACAAGTGGAATACCAAGACGCATCCCATGAAGAAGAACGAAAATGGCGTATGGAAGAAAACCGTTATGCTTCAACCAGGAAGGTACGAGTATAAGCTTATGGTGGACGGACAATGGCAAAATGATCCCGGAAATCGTCAGACCTGTATGAACCGCTTTGGCACCCACAACAACATTATCTTCATAGCTTCTTGATAGGGCGACATAGTTTTTGCAGCAACGATTTGTTTCCTAGTGGGAAGCATTGCTGTTGTCCCACTCCTTTATGGAGGGGGAGGTTAATGACACAGGGGCGTTTCATAAAAAAGATTGTGATGATTGTGCTTGCCACAGGGTTGGCTTTGGTCACATCTGCATCGGATTCTGTTGAAAACAAGGGCGCAGAAGACATAACCCTTCAGGGTGGAAGTTTGGGAAACGTGACCCTTGGGCACTACAGGCACCAAAACGCTCTTGGTAACTGCAACGTATGTCACGGGCTGTTTCCGCGGGCTTTCGGCAGTATTAGAAAACTAGAGGAGCAAGGGCAGCTCAAGAACCGAAGGGTCATGAAAGAGTGTCAGGCGTGTCATAGGGATAGAGCAGCAAAAGGAGAAAAAGCGGGGCCAACCGCGTGTCGTGGATGCCACAAGAAGTAAACAAGGCTTACGCTGATTCGTTGTTCGGCCGTCATGTGACAATGACTCTTAATGACAGCATACACCAAGAAATACAGGGTTGTCTGATGAAACGACTGGTCACATCATAGAGTTCTGTGAATGGAAGGAGATGAAGATGACGCCAAAACGAATTGCTCTTCTTGCTTGTGCACTACTCTTTGCGGCCTTTGTCGTGCAAAATGCCGAGGTGGTTGAAGTCCGATTTCTTTTCTGGAGTACGGAGGCATCCAGGGCCCTGGTTTTGTTGGGAACTTTCATATTTGGCCTCATTTCTGGCTGGCTGATAGGGTGGTTGCACAAGAAGGACGAAGAAGCGCCGTCCGAGAAGTAATTCATAGGAACCCTCTCAAGCAAAAAGAGAAGGCAGTCTCTTATTGGGCTGGAATATGATGTTTGCGGTGGTTTCCTCGTCTGGTTTTAGAAATAGAGACGTAACAGCGTTTTCTATTGGAAGGGTTGATGGACTGATTCCTGTTCGTAAGGCTACGACCAAGATACGTGTTGGAGACCGACTTGTTTATTGTGGAAGACTGGAAAACCTGAACTGCCTGGTATCAAGCTCGCCGTAAAAATGGGGTATTCGGTCAAGGCAACGCCAGCTCTTTCACTGATCAATGAACGGAAGGTTAGTACGTAGGAGAAAAAAGATGCCCGGGACAAAAAACATTGGCTTCATTTCCACGAGACTTGCCGGCACGGATGGCGTGTCCCTTGAGACAGCTAAGTGGACAGAAGTCCTCGAGGAGATGGGATATTCATGTTTCTATTTCGCAGGGGAGTTGGACAGGCCTGAGAACCAAAGCATGCTCTGCCCAAAAGCGCATTTTATGCATCCGGATATATCCGCAATCAACGAAGTGGTTTTCGGGCATATGACTCGCCCAGAGGAGATTACACATCAAATAGAACACATAAAGCAAGAGCTAAAGGATGATATCAAAGGTTTCATCAATGCCTTTCAAATTGACTTGATTATCGTTGAAAATGCCTTTGCCATTCCTATCAACATACCGCTCGGTGCTGCTTTGACTGAAGTTGTGTCAGAACTTGGCATTCCCACTGTCGCACATAATCATGATTTCTACTGGGAACGGAAGCGGTTCTCGGTAAACTGCGTTTGGGACTACCTGAACAAGGCATTTCCGCCTCGCCATCCTTTCATCAGGCACGTTGTCATTAACTCCGAGGCGAGGAAACAGCTTGCCATGAGGAGGAGCGCTGCCGCAATTGTTGTTCCCAATGTCATGGACTATGCAGATCCTCCTGACCCCCTCGACGACTATGCGTCCGATATCAGAGATGCCTTCGGCATAGCCGACGACGAATACCTGATTCTTCAGCCGACACGGGTCATACAGAGAAAGGGCATAGAGCACGCGATCGAGCTTGTGAGACGTTTAGGACGAAAAGGTGTGAAAGCGAGACTTGTGATTTCTCATGCTTCTGGTGATGAGGGGGTGGATTATGAGAGACGGGTGAGAGAATACTCTGAGTTGATGGGAATAGATACGCTCTTTGTCTCGGATCTCATTAATGATCAGCGCGGGACTTCAAAAGATGGAAGGAAGGTTTATACATTGTTTGACGTCTATCCACATGCGGACCTGGTTACTTATCCTTCGACCTATGAGGGATTCGGCAATGCTTTCCTGGAAGCAATCTACTTTAGAAAGCCGCTCCTTGTTAACACCTATTCAATATACTTTCATGATATTAAACCTAAAGGCTTCGACGTGGTTGAAATAGATGAATTCGTTAAAGAAGAGACAGTAAAAGATGTCATAGATATATTGACCAACAAATCCAGGGCCAAAGAAATGGTGGATCACAACTATGTTCTTGCCAAGAAGTTTTACTCATATGCAAATCTCAAGAGAAAACTGAGATTTTTGTTGACTGACTTCTTCGGGGAGGAATGACGTTTTCCTTGCACCTGTAGAAGCTCCTAACTGCCGATGCACCCTGACAACGGCGACAGAGTACTCTGCCCGGGCTTTTTTCAGTCATCCTCCTCTTCCTGACCCGACGTCGAACGGGGCTCCTGAGTACCACGACGAGACATGGTGGCTGCAGCTGATTCATCGACACTGCGCAGATGTAAGTCTCGTTGGGGGAAGGCAATCTCAATACCGGATTCGCGAAACCTCCGGTCAATCTCCTGGTTCAGTTCACTTCGCACTGCGATCATATTGTCGATCTCGTTTATCCAGATGCGCAGCTCAAAGTCCAATGAACTCTCCCCAAACGCCATAAAGATAATCTGGGGAGCCGGGTTGCTTACCACCATGGGGTTGTCCAGCGCACACTCTTTCAGCGTTTGCATGACAAGAGGGACATCGGAACCGTAGGCAACACCCACGTTAAATCTAATCCGCATGTACCGATCAGTCAGCGTCCAGTTGGTGACTTGATTTGAGACAAGATCGGCATTAGGAACGACAATTTCCGATCTGTCAAAGGTTCTTACCACCGTGGCCCGTAGACCAATCCTGGCGATTTCGCCCCATTGGTCGTTCAACTGGACCCAGTCACCTACCTTGATGGGTCTTTCAAAAAGCAGGATGAGCCCGGACACAAAATTGTTCACAATGCCCTGAAGCCCAAACCCGATTCCGACACCCAGGGCACCACCAATAATGGTGATATTTCTGAAGTTGACCCCGAGTGTCCCCAACGCGAACAGGAAGCCGACAAGCACGAGGGCGTAGTGAACCAGTCTCGATAAGGCCAACTGGACTCCTATTTGCACACGGCGTTTGGGGAATACCTGGTCCAAAAGCACGCCTTGCACTACCCAGGACACGCTAAACGAACCATACAGGATGGTGGCAACAATAATGATTGTCCCAAACGTTATCCGCCATGATCCAATGGAAAAGCCCAGTGATAGTAGTCCTTGCAGTGCCTCCAATGGACCTACGTATACTCTCCAGACCACCAAGAAACCCGCAAACATTAAGGAAACCACAAGCATGCCTATTAAAAGCGTCAGTCTGTTCACAACGGCGGTCTTATTTGTGCGCACATGACGTATTTTCTGCAGTGCACTAGTATGAACAGCCAATTGCAGAAAGCCTCTCACAAGAAACATGAACATCCACCCCAGGAGTATGAGGAAGATCGTCTTGATGGATGATTCCAGCACATGTGAGGCGAGGGTACTGTAGCCACCCAGTTCGGACATGAGCACGACGAGAAGAATCAGGCTTGCTATACATAGCGTCGAGGTATGCAGAAGAGAATCCCTGCGACGAAGACTCGCAAGTGTGCGTCGCAGGCAAACGAAGAAACCTGTGACCCCTATTGTGATGAAACATAGTCGAAACAGGGGTGTGGGCAGATTAATGAATCGCAAGACAGGGAACAAGATCCACAAACCTGCCAAGGCGTAAACACCTCTTCGCTTACTCGCCTCGGATGTTATGGCCGCAAAAAGTCGAGCCGTGGCAATCGCTCCAAGAGCCCAGAAGACCACTGCCCACCATCCAACAATATAGTCGTAGAATGGCCGGATGAAACCAACACTAACCAACCATCCGGCGGAGAGGGGTCGCCTGGCCAGGAACTGCCATTGCTCGTTGCCTTCCAGAGCCTTCCGATGCCGCAGGATACCGATGCCGATTATGAGAATAATCAGGGCTTGAACCAAGAACTTCCACCCATGCGACTCAACAAACTGCCTGTTCGGCCATTGAACGGTGTTGATCCCCTCTCGCAGGCCCTGCCAAGTTCCCTGGCCAAACTGGGAATAGAACTTCGCCGAGAACACGGACGGCGTAGACTTCCGGAATAGATCGCTGCGCGTGGCAGCCACCATGGTACTGACCGCGGCTTCAAGGTCGTCCACTTTGGCCTGGATATCCGCCGCCTTTTGTTGAACTGCCATAACCAGCTTCAGCCTCTTAGAAATGATTTCCAGTGCGGTATCTATGGACCTCTGGGCTCTTGCCAGAGTGGGCTCCACCGTCCGGCGAGGAACGTCCTGGGGTACAGAATTTCGGAGTTCTTTCAAATGGTTTTTCTCATCTGTCCACTCCGCCTTCCAAAGCTCCAGCTCGCCGATTTCCTGCGAAAGCGATTCAATCCTTTCATCAAGCAACCTGGCCTTTGCAGCAAGGCGTGCTTTGAACTCGGACGCCAGTTCATAGGAATGACCCGCGGTGCTCTTCAGGGTTTCAAATTCTTGTGCCAGACCCTCCACACTGGTGCGCCATGCAGAGAACCGCCCTTCAACTCCCGACAAATCAAGAAGTGTCGTAAGCTCGTTTTCTAAGATAGACTCTCGCTCGGCTAATCTTGTAGAAAAGCGGAGCAAGTCCGCCATGCCAAGTGGGGCAGGTGCACTCGTGGTTTGTTCGGATGTGGTCGCCGGACTTCCGGGTTCCTGGGCAGATACAGCGTCATGCAACACCGATAGAGGAGCAACCGCCAGCGCCAGGAATAATAGTGTCCTCACTGTCTTCTTTTTCATATAGCTACTCCTGTTGATACCCGACCGTTCACACAGAGGCTCTTGCAAACGTCTGTGAGCTTATACGCTTGAATGGTTTGTCCTGCAGAGGAAGTTCAAAGAAAGTTGACTTGTGCCAAGTTGTTTCTACCAGCTCAAACTGCTGGCTGCAGTGTCGATGAGGCAGCCACCGCCGCCACCGTCGATATCTTCAAGTGGTCTTTGGGCCCTGTAACTTCCCTTCGACTCGTTCTTGACCGGCAGGCGCGACTCACCGCCACCGTGGGGCAGGATAATCTTATCCTCCGAAGCGACCCATACAAAACGTGACTGCGATTTACTCCCCTTGTAGGCGGAA
>JAQBAU010000095.1:0-3996 GCA_032126655.1 Desulfobacterales bacterium | reverse complement strand
TTATTCATTGATTTGGGTTGTTTAATATCATAGCGTGAGTATTGCAAGCCCTATCTATGGGGTTTTCTTGAACTGCACTAGCCAGTGCATCCCCTGCAGCTTGACTTCGACGAGCTGAGTCGAGTCGCTGGAGGGTTAGCGAGCGAATCCAAAAATGGCAGAATTCCTTACAGTCGCTGCGAAGCACTGCCGTCAGGCAGAACATTCCCTGCGGCTTGCTGCGGGGAGCTTCAATTGGACGAGGCAGGATCACGCGCTTGATACGCAATTCCACCCGGGACCTGAGCCTGATCGGCGTTGCTGCATGGCAGCAAGGGGGAGACCATGAAACAAAAGCTTATCGAGATGCTTTGCGAGAAGTCTTTTATGTACAGCAAAGAGCCCATATATCGACTGGTTTCTGGTTGCCAGAGCAATTTCTACGTGAACTGTAAACCCACGACACTACATCCGAAGGGGATGTTTCTTGTCGGTCACATGGTGTTCGATTGTGTCAAGGAGGCTGATGCACAAGGGATCGGCGGCTTGACTTTTGGGGCGGATCCTGTGGCCTTAGCTGCAGCTTTTGTCTCTTATTTGAAGAAACGGCCCCTGAAGGCATTTTCAATCCGCAAAACGCAGAAGGATCACGGTATCGTCAAGTGGCTCGAGGGGGATATGCAACCAGGGGAGAAAGTAGTTATTGTTGAAGATGTCGTCACCACAGGAGGGTCTACCATAAAGGCCGTGGAACGGGCCCGGGCAGAAGGTCTTGAGGTGGTCAAGGTCGTTGTGCTAGTGGATCGCGAAGAGGGAGGCATGGGGGCTGTAAAAGCGCATGTGGACTCTGTCGAGGCGATCGTCACAGTATCAGACCTTATGGCTGTGTACCAAAAGAGAGAAGTCGCGAGCAACACTTGAGAGGGGGTGCTGTCCCCGTGGAACGCAAGAGAGAGTTCAGGGTGCTGATAAACCTTGAAAAGCAAAACAGACTTAATGCAGAGGGATGCCTGGCATGCGGTAAGAAGTTCAGTCTTGGAGACGAGGTGGTCTTGGCCCGCGGGAGGTGGCAAGGCTACAAATATATACATCAAAACGAAGCTGTGTTCGACAAGCACGCCAACAAACACTACGAGCGCGGATATTATAGAACGAAGAAAGGCCTGTCACCATAGGTGATTTCATGGGGCAATATGATTTGACAGCACGGATGACCCTATAATAACTTGCCGGTAGAATTTTTAAGAGCGAGACTTTCGTGAGCCTGAAGACAGCACACATGAAAACAGAAACCCTACGACCAGTGGCGCCTTCGACCAGGAGGAAGTTTTGTCTTTCCTGTGGAGAAAATGAACTTCCCAAGGGAAGGCGTCGGTATTGTGCTGACAAATGCAGAAAAAGGCTGGAGTTTGCCCTATACATTGCAACAGGGCTCGTCCAGACCCTGCGTGCACGTTACGCAGCGTTTTCGTACACGGATGCCATTCTTATCCTGGATATTCTGCCGGTGGGGGCCAAGACAATATCAAGATTTGTATGGCAGAGAGATGGACACAAGAAGGTGGCCGAAGAGCTTTTGGGTATGATTGAACAGGCGGGGCGCGAATGGTACAAACGTGAGGAACAAACGGGTTCAAGGTGGTGGGCATCGCAGCATCTCCTGGATAAGGCATCGCGCAGGGACATTCCTGTGAGCGCCATCGTTCCAACTTCAAAGAAGACGCCCCAGTTGAACCATAAAGCGAAAAACGCGCTGAGACTTTTGGAGTTGACCAGAGAACAGATTGTGTCCAAAGACAGCATGCAGCGCATTAAGTCTGCCTACAGGAAGCAGGCAAAACTGTTTCATCCAGACAAGGGTGATACGAGTAATCGATTTGTCCAAATCAATGAGGCCCATGCAGAGCTCCTCAATTGGGCCGAAAACCCCAGATTCCATTCCAGGGCAGCCCTACCCAATAGCTGGTGCTATGATGCCTCAAGAAAAAGATGGGTACCGCCCGCCTAGCCGCCGTTCATCCGTTAGTAAAGCGCGTTATTATGAAAAGACTCTTGGGAATAAACTCGGTCTATCATGAATCCTCTGCCGCATTACTTGTTAATGGGAAAGTGGTGGCGGCGGCAGAAGAAGAGCGCTTTTCACGTAAGAAGCACGCTAAACAGGCCAGGATTGACAACCCTCATCATCTACCCCTCAAAGCCATTGAGTACTGCCTAAAGAGCGGTGGCACACGTCCTGATGAAATCGATGCCTTTTGTTATTCCTTCGATCCCGATCTTCGGGCCGATGAATTCCAGGTGGATAAAGAGGCTCATGATAGTGGGTGGGGAAGTCTCGCGGGGGAAAGCGCCTTCAGAAAATGTCTCCAAAAAGTGCCAGCGGTGTTGTCTGACTTTCTTGGTATAAGTGTTCATGAGCGTTTCCACTGGGTAACACACCACATGGCTCACGCATCATCTGCATTCTTCGAGTCAGGATTCCAAGAAGCCGCCATTGTGGTAGCAGACGGGATAGCCGAGAATGCAACCACCTTGATTGCCAAAGCAAGCGGTAACAAAATCACAAAACTGGACCAGGTTTGTTATCCTCACTCGCTCGGATTCCTCTGGGAAAAGATGAGTGAGTTTCTGGGTTTTACTAGCTACGATGCGTCTAAAGTCATGGGACTAGCCGCCTACGGAAACGAAAACGGGTTCTCGCAGGCCTTCAGTTCTCTTGCCTGGATGGATAAAGAGAGCTTTCAGGTGAGTCGTTCCCTATCCCAATTTCGGCAACCTCGCTTTGACAGGTTGGCAAGTATTCTTGGACCGAAAAGAATGCGCTCAGATGCCTTATCACCTCGCCACTACGATATTGCCAAGACACTCCAGAAATACACGGACGAGGCCATGCTGTTGTTGGCAAGAAACGCCTTTGATTTATTTCCCCAGAAGAATCTGTGCATGTCTGGCGGTCTGGCCTTGAACTGCAAGACGAACCTGCTAGTAAAAGACAGTGGACCATTTGATAACGTCTACATTCCGCCGGCGCCACATGATGCCGGAACTGCTGTTGGCGCAGCTCTCACAGTTTACCAGAAGCTGGAGGGGGGGCATGGTTCCTCTTGTTACGCCCCCATGAGTCCGTATCTTGGGCCGAGCTTTTCCAATGAGGAAATAAAGGAAGAAGTGGTTCGGTCTGGACTCAAGGCGCACTATGTTGAAGAACCCTCGGAAGAGGCAGCAATACTAGTTGCCGACGGGAAAATCATCGGATGGTTTCAAGGCCGCATGGAGTTCGGGCCTCGTGCTCTGGGCAACAGGTCCATACTCGCAGACCCGCGAACGAGTGAGACGCGTGAGAGATTGAACAATAAGATCAAGCACAGGGAGAACTTCCGGCCACTCGCTCCAAGTGTTCTAGCGGAAGCAGCGGATGAATGGTTCTCCCTTGGCCGTTGCTCGGAAAGCCTTGCGTATATGGTCTTTGCTTGTCCTGTTCGGCCTGACAAAGTGAAGGCAATACCGGCTGTTGTTCATGCCGACTTCACGGCAAGGGTTCAATTGATAAAACACGGGGACAATCCGAGATTTTACGAACTCATAAAGGCTTTCCACAAGAGGACCGGCGTTCCCATGGTCCTGAATACGTCTTTCAACATAAAAGAGCCAATTGTCTGCACGCCTCACGACGCCCTGGAAACGTTTAAGAAATCAGAACTAGACGCACTAGTAATAGGGAACTATGTGGTGGATGGCAGGCACTGAGGAAAGGCATAAGTTGCCTTTCCTCACGGGTACGCCGATCTATCGCGGACTTTTAAGCCCGGGATTTACGAGCGCTCCGTTGTATTCTCGGTAAGAATCTCACATCTGAAGGTGCATTGCTGCCATGCAGAAGTTTGTTTTGGATGATATATGTTGCCCTGCACGGATGGAAGGTGGCGCTTGTCATGGCCGCCTGGTGTTGGACACTGAAACCGTTGCACCCGTTCATGCTAAACAGGACAAAGATGAACTTGTCGAGGGTGTTTTGTC
>JAQBAU010000094.1:0-2944 GCA_032126655.1 Desulfobacterales bacterium | reverse complement strand
GTGGTCGCATATATTGGCGTGTGCCTGGCATTTGGCTTCATATTCAAGAAATTGCACACTTGAGAGGCATTGCGACTCGTTGGTTTTGTCATCTCCTTTATGGCCATTATGCTGGGGGGCGGTGTCATTATCGCCCGAAATTGGAGCGAAGTGGCTGCCGCAATGTGGATTGTTGCATGTGTCATATTTCTGATGTTGTTTCAGGGAAGAATAAAACGGATTATTCCAATTTTCCGTGCTGCTGATGCATGGGATGAGGTTATGAAGGAAAAAGGGGAATGAAGTGGAGGCAATTCATTAGCTCCCCATTATAGACTGAGAAAGTTTCTATATGGCCATAGACGAAATCCGAACAAGGCTACGAAAACTGGGAAGCAAGGAAAGAGCCAAAGTCTCACAGAGATTCTTCAAGACGGGTCCCGGGGAGTATGGTGAAGGTGATATTTTCCTGGGTATCAAGGTTCCCGATCTTAGAAAGCTTGCAAGAGAATACCGGCACATCCCCCTCAAGGAGGTACGGCAGTTACTCAAATCCTCCATCCATGAGGAAAGGTTGTTCGCTCTCATTCTCCTTGTGCAGACGTATGCAAAAGGAAACCAGTCTGAGCAAGAGAGAATCTATGAATTGTACCTGAAGCACACCAGATTTGTGAATAACTGGGATCTGGTTGATACGTCAGCTGAACATATTGTCGGCCATTTCCTGGTAAACAGAAGTAAGGAGCCCCTGTACGGACTGGCACAATCGCCTGTATTATGGGAAAGACGAATCGCCATCATGTCTACGTTTCATTTCATAAAGCGTCATGAGTTCGCCCAGACCCTCAAGATCTCCAAGATGTTGCTATCTGATGCAGAAGACTTGATTCACAAGGCGGTGGGCTGGATGCTCCGCGAGGTGGGCAAGCGTGATCTGCAAACCGAAGAGGGATTCCTGAAAAGATATTACAGGAAGATGCCCCGGACCATGTTGCGGTATGCCATCGAAAGGTTTCCGGAACCTAAACGACAACGATATCTCAAAGGGAAAATATGAACATTTGCAGGATACAGGAGGACAAGTGAGCAAGATTAGGATTGAAAGGAATCCGAACGAAAAGCGTCTGGAAGAGCTTGGCGTATCAGACTGGCCTATCTGGACCAAAGAGGTGTCAGAATTCCCCTGGAGTTATGACGCCCAGGAGACCTGTTATTTTCTGGAGGGTGATGTCATCGTGACACCGGACGGGGAAGAGCCTGTAGAAATGGGGGAAGGCGATCTCGTTACATTCCCCAAGGGGATGTCGTGCACCTGGAATATTGGCAAAGACGTGAAAAAGCACTACCAGTTTAAATGAAGATGGCGAAAGACAAACGAGGTACTACAGTGCATGCCGTGGTTCGAATTGCGTTGAGTGTTCTGGTGATATACTCCGCCTATTGTTTTCTCCTTTACTTATTTCAGCGGCAGCTGTTGTTTCCCCGCTATCAGATTGAAAAACCTTCAGGAGTACCACAGTACAGCCCAAACTTAGAGAAACTGTGGCTAAACACAAGCCAGGGAAGGGTCGAGGCGTGGTTTCTTCCACCTGCTCTTCACGATCTTGCCGAACCCGCTCCCGCAGTTATTTTTGCCCACGGCAATGCAGAGTTGATTGACTTCTGGCCCCAAGAACTCAGGAGCTTCTCTTCTCATGGAATGGGGCTGTTGCTTGTCGAGTACCCCGGATACGGGCGCTCCGAAGGAACTCCATCTCAAGAAAGCATTGTTGAAACACTCGTGGTCGCCTATGACACGCTTGTTGCCCGCGAAGATGTAGACTCGTCCCGAATCATCCTGTTCGGGCGCTCCCTGGGCGGGGGCGCCGTCCTCGCCCTCGCTGACCATCGACCTTCGGCTGCACTCATTGTTACATCCACGTTTACAAGCATCAAATCGTTTGCAACGAAGTTCTTTGTCCCCGGATTTCTTGTGAAAGATCCATTTGATAATCTTACGAGCATCAAGTCCTACAGCAGTCCAGTCCTCATCGTGCACGGAAGGCATGACAGCCTCATTCCCTACAAGCACGGCGTTGCTCTTTACCAGGCGGCTCCTCACGCGGAGATGGTTACCTACAACTGCAGTCACAACGATTGCCCGCCAAGTTGGGAGATATTCTGGCAGGATGTTGAGAGGTTTCTGCGCAATGTCGGGATACTTGAGAGTTGAGGAGTGACATGCCAAAAAAAGTAATCAAAACGGATGAGGAATGGCAGCAACTGCTCACACCGGAGCAGTATGAGATTACCAGGAAGAAGGGGGTTGAGGAACCTTTCACCGGCGAGTATTACAACTTCAGAGGAAAAGGAATTTACCAGTGTGTATGTTGTGCCAACGATTTGTTCAGTTCAGACACCAAGTTTGATTCCGGAACAGGTTGGCCAAGCTTTCGAGCGCCCATTTCGGAGAAGAGCATTGAGACAGCTGAAGATCACGACCTTTCTATGGTAAGGACTAAAGTATTGTGTAAGAAGTGTGATGCCCATCTCGGTCACGTATTCGATGACGGGCCTCCCCCGACCGGGTTGCGCTATTGCATCAATTCGGTTGCGCTGCAATTCACTAAAAAGGAACAACCCTGAATGCAGTAAATGGAATGGTAGAGTGCAAACTCGAAAATGACTAACGTATCTTAATGAGGGTCAGGCTCAATCGTCAGAAAGGATTTGTTATGAGCTTAAATCGGATATTCGGACGAAATCACTACCCATCGCTACGTGTACTCTTTTGCCTGGTCAGCGTTTGCGCAGTCTTCAATCTCGTTTATGCCGCGCAGACTGCCCAGACCGAGACAGATAAGCATTTCCTCTGGTCCATACAGACTCAGAAAAACACGGTCTACGTGTTGGGATCCGTTCATTTCCTGAGGCAGGACGCTTACCCGCTAGCCGAAGCCATTGAAAAGGCTTATAGTGATTCTCA
>JAQBAU010000093.1:0-4114 GCA_032126655.1 Desulfobacterales bacterium | reverse complement strand
TTGTTTGAGGTTCCCGCCGGTTATCAAAAAATGTCCGTGCCGGGGATGCCGGGAATGGAAGGCATGATGGACCACCAGCCGAAGTAGGATGTGAAGCCCAGACTGTGCTCAGGTTTCCTGAATCACGCTTACTAGAATACTGCCTTCATCAACCACCATGAACCGTAGGAGTTCACGATTCGACTCATGACCCCGAGTATGAAAAGGCTCATGATCCTTGGGGCTGGCCCCAACCAATTGCCTGCCATTCAAAAGGCCGTTGACCTAGGGTTCCATGTTATTACGGCCGACTACTTGCCCCAGAATGTGGGACACAGATTTTCTCATCAATCTGTCAATTGCAACACTCTGGATCAGGAGGGGATTCTCCAAGCCGCCAAAGAACTTGATATTGACGGTGTCATGACAATGGCCTCTGACGTTGCAACGCCAACGGTCGCGTTTGTTGCTGAACAACTCAGCTTGCCCGGAGGCTTTCTATCGGCAGCCAACATATTGTCAAATAAAGCCAGTTTTCGCGTATTCCAACGTGAGCATGGGTTCCATAGTCCAAAGTTCATAATCGGCAGTCAACTGGAAGACGTTGAAGAAGCGATTGCAGCGCTGTCCCTCCCATTGATGTTCAAACCTGTTGACACGTCAGGGTCTCGTGGCATTTCCAAGGTTGACAAGGTTGACAAAAAAGTAAGTCTTGCTGCGTTTGAGAGTGCTCGGGGATATTCGGGTTCAAAAAGGGTTTGTGTAGAAGAGTTTGTTGAAGGGGTGGATATCAGCGGAGACGGATTCTTATTAAACGGGCACTTTGGATTCGCACTCATTACTCAAAAGTACAAGAACGGGTTTGTCGTGACAGGACACAGCCTGCCGACAACTCTCTCTGCCAAAGACCAAGGGCGGGTTTTGGCAGAAGTTGCAGCAAACTGCAAGGCAGCAGGATACACGGATGGGCCAATCGATTTTGACGTACGTGTCTCGCCTGAACATGTAACGGTTTTGGAAATGAGTCCCAGGCTGGGTGGTAATGGTATCCCTATGATCATTGCACGCGGAACTGGCGTCGATTTGATTGGTGCAACCATTTGTTCCGCATTGGGTGAGAAGGTGGATGTTTCAAAGAGATGGGAAGACATCAGGAGCTGTGGGTCATGGATATTTGGCAGCAAGCACGAAGGGATCCTTGAAGAAATGGCGACAGAACAAGAGGTCAGCGCTGATATTCCCGAGATCTTCGAATATGTTGTTCACTACCAAATTGGAGAGCGGGTGCCCCGTTTCATTCACAGCGCTGCCAACCTGGGCTATGTACTCTTTGATTGCCCGTCGGAGATAAGCTATACTCAGATGGTCACGAAAATCGAAGAGGCTTCAGGAATAAGAGTCATGTAGGCTATGTGTAAATCAAATTATCGGATAGCAATAGCCAAAGCAGATGAATAGTATATCATCACAAAGAGAAGGCGTTTGATGACAATGGACATTTCCTGGGAATTACTAAACAACATAGAAGGTGAATATGGGGATTCATTTTACCTTCTTGATCTGGAATCTTTTAAAAACAACTATTACGAATTTCTGGAGGCCTTCCGCTACATCTATCCCAATACGAACATAGCATACTCATACAAGACGAATTACATTCCGAGACTGTGCCAGAGCATTAATTCCTTTGGAGGGTATGCAGAAGTCGTTTCTCGGATGGAATATGACCTGGCTATGCGTATTGGGGTACCTCCCGAGCGAATCATTTATAACGGCCCGTATAAGTGCGAATCAGACATAAAAGAGGCCCTTCTATCAGGGGCCGTTGTCAATATAGACGGACCTTATGAGGTGGATATTGTTGAGGGAATAGCCAGGGGGGCACCTGATCATCCTTTGCTGGTTGGATTACGCTGTAATTTTGATGTGGGGACTGACCATGATTCCCGCTTTGGCTTTGACATTCACGGGAACCAGTTTCGGGCTACTCTCGAAACCCTGAATGGTATAGATAACTGTGTCGTGGCCGGGCTGCACTGTCACTTTCTTCCGCCCAACAGGAGCGTGGAAGCGTATGCCGCCATTGCGATCCGGATGATTGAACTTTCCAGAGATCATTTCGCTGACATTTATCCCAGGTTCATTGATCTAGGGGGAGGCTTTTTCAGCAAGATGAGTCCGGACTTAAGGCAACAGTTTCCCTGCCATGTACCCAATTTTCGCGAATATGCAGAGGCCATTGGTTCGCAGTTTGCTGACGCGTTCCCGGACGATTCAGGGCCCATGTTGATTCTGGAACCCGGGATTGCTATCACGGCAGACGTCATGAAATTTGTGGCCAAAGTGATTGACATAAAGAAGGTCGGGTCCAAAACGGTGTCACTTGTGTCGGGAAGCGTCTACAACATAAAACCGACATTGAATGACAGAAACCTGCCGCTCCTCGTAGTAGGCAACAATGCAAATTCAGAAGTGCGCAAGGAACCGATCGACCTTGTCGGATATACGTGCATGGAGGGCGATTGTCTATATAGAGCATACGAAGGTCCGCTCTCTGTCGGCGATTACGTCGTCTTTAGTAACGTGGGAGCTTACACCGTGGTGCTGAAACCGCCCTTCATCCATCCTTGCCCTGTAATCCTTGCATACGATTCCGATTCAAAGAGATTATCTGTCATCAAGCGTCAGGAGACACTCTCTGACGTCTTTTCAACCTATGAATTCTAGTTCATAAGGACGTCATGTCTGAAGCAACCAATCTGTTCCTAACCGGGTGCTACCGCTCTGGCACAACGCTTTTGGAGAAACTCCTGCATAGCCATGAGAATATCTGCCTCGCCTCTCAGCCATTTCCGTTGCTTTATTTTCACACAAAATCCGCATTCTATGAGGCGATTGGGATTGAGCGCCGTTACCCACTGGATCATCGCTTCCTGGAAGACGCGTATCAGGAAGAAGAATTTTATGCCTTTCTTGATCAGTTTGTCATATCGCCGGAAAGACTGAATACAATATTTCAGGAGATGGGAAAATATAAGCTGGGCCTTTGGACTCCTGAAATTTTGGCATTCGGGAATCAGGTTACTCCCGGAACCTTCATGGAAGTCTATGGGCAGCTAAACGACATCATTGCCAGGATCTTTCCTAAAGAGCACATTCTCTTTCTTGGGAGCAAAGAAGTCCTTTGTGAAGAATATGTCCCCTACCTGTTGTCCAAAGGATCTCGAGCTATCATCGTTATACGCGACCCCCGTGACATGATCACGTCACTCAACCTTAGCGCGCGTGACAACTTAACCGGCTCTAATCGGCCCATCTTATACAGCCTGCGAATCTGGCGTAAGAGCGTCGCCATTGCCCTGGCCTGTGAAACCTACCCGAATTTTGCCTGGTTACGCTATGAGGATCTCATAGACAATTCTCTTCCGGTGTTAAGCAATGTAACCTCTTTCCTGGGTATAGGACATTTTTCCGAGGAGTCATTCAGTGAAGGAATTTGTGATCAGCACGGTAAGCCTTGGAAGGGAAACTCCTCATTTGATGACGTATCGGGTATCTCAAGCGATTCCGTTGGTAGGTATGTGGAAACCTTGCCTACAAACGAAACAGCCTACATTGAGTCCTGTTGCTGGCCGGAAATGAAAGTCCTTGGTTATGACTTCTTCCATCAACGTTATTTTGACGAGAGCGCTGTTCGTTCCTATGCGGAATCCTTTCAGGTTGAACATGAGAAATTCTCCCCTGATTACAGTTGCCGCCCTGATCACATTGAAGAAGAGCTCGAACGGTACAAAAAGCTGGAAGAGGGAGGCAGAGATCATGATGCTGCAGACACAAAGCGGTGGTTCTTGTATGAAGCAGCCTATCAGAAGCTTCGGTCCGCAGTCACGCGAGAAAGAAGCTCCCCATAGCGACTCGACCCGACACCACGTGCTCTTTAATGCACAAGTATGGTAAAGTGACAAACATAGGCCCGCCAAGTCCTGAGCTTTCAGGTCAAACATTCTGCCACAGCACATGCCATGACTCGAAGAGACAATAGCCGCCGGTGAACTGGTTTATCCTTTCTGTCGTCTGTGCCTATTTCATGTCCACGTCCGAGGTTCTTTCAAAGCTCCTCATGCGGGACAATGAC
>JAQBAU010000092.1:0-2583 GCA_032126655.1 Desulfobacterales bacterium | reverse complement strand
AAGCCATTTCAAAACCTCATCTAACGCCCGATGGCTGCGTTAAGAACCTCCTCGAAGTGCTCACATACTCCCGTGTATGCTGCGCTTTTCCATCGGCTCTTGCCTTGCCCTCGAACGTGATCTAAAGCTTTGAAATGGCTTCTATTTGTTGCGTTTTATCCCGTGTCCGCGTCAGACAAAACCAGCCAGGCAGAATGTCAAAGGTCAAATCAGACCGAGCTCTTTCAGGCACTTGGCTATGCGTTTAAAGCTTCTTTCAATATCGTTATCAATTCCCGCGGATATCCGCACCAACCCGTGGCTCAGACCCAACTTTTCCTGCTCTTCTTTAGGAATTTCAGAGGCCGTGCTGCTGCTCGGTGAAGTGAACAGGGTCTTGAAATACCCGAGGCTGACGGCTAAGTACCCAACCTTTTCTTCTTGCATTTTGGTCATCAGCCTATCGGCATCGTCATGGTTACCGACATCCACAGCCAGCATACCGCCAAAGCCGAACTGCGGATTCATCATTTGTTTCATCAGTTCATGTTGGCCGTGCGATGGCAACCCGGGATAAAACACTTTAAACCCAAGATCCTCAAATTGCTCCGCGACATAGAGTGCATTGGCGCTGTGTTTTTGGATGCGAATGTGCAAGCTGTGAAGATTTTTTAGGATACTTGCCGCCCGATAGCTATCCAATACAGGTCCCAATAGCATTGACGCTCCACCATTGATGTTGGTTAGTTGATTAACGAAGTCATTTGTTGAACATACGCAACCCCCAACACAATCACTGGTACCGTTTATAAATTTTGTTAAGCTGTGAATGACTACATCCGCTCCCAACCGTACGGGCGAAATAGTCATTGGGCTAAATGTGTTGTCAACCACAAGCTTGATTCCATGTTGATTAGCAATTTTGCCTAATTCGGGAATCTCGGCAACTTCCATCAGCGGGTTACTTATTGACTCGCAATAGATCACCTTCGTGTGTTTGGATATAGCGTTCTTGATTGCTTCGGTATCTAATATGTCAACAAAGCGTACCTTTATGCCAAATCTCGGCAGGAAATTCTTGAAAAGGGCATAGGTTCCGCCATATATAGTACGGCCTGAAATGATTTCATCGCCACCATCGCAGATTTGTAGAATAGTATTACTTATTGCGGCCATGCCGGAGGCAGTCACAAGTGCTGATTCGCTGGACTCAAGCTCGGCCAGCGCGGCGGAGAGATATTTGTTTATCGGGTTCCAGTGTCTTGAATAGAGGAAGCACCCTTCCATTTCAGTCTCGAACCTATCCCTCATTGTGTCGGGACTCATAAAAGTATACGTCGCGGAATCAGTGATTGACGGGTTAACGCCACCAAACTCACCAAAAACCAGGAGATCTTGAATATTACTGCTTGGATCAAATGTCATGATCGTTATCCTTCCTTACAGGGTCTTTTTGTAACTGAAACAAACATCTCAAGTCAGTGAAATGAACAGGTATTGCATGTTAGGACTTCTATGGTCGGATAATAGTTTACTTCGTTTGATGAAGATCGAACCACTTCTGATCTGCCAAGACCACAGAGGTTTCTACCTGGCGCTCTGGAATCGACCAGTATTTCTGCAGCAATCGAGTTTTTCCTTCAGGAGTGACGAGTTGAAAACCATGTTTCTCATAGAAGCGAACTGCCCAGACAGCATCTCCCCACGTACCCATCAGGAGGGGACGGGTGGTTTTCCTGCGGAGATCTGACAGCAGGGTTCCCCCTATGCCCTGATTTCGTCGGGCCGATCGGACATAAGCGTGTCTGATAAGCGTCACGTCCATAACATCCTGGATGCCCATCACACCGACCAGCCGGCCGTCTTCTTCATATCCCCAGAAAACCACACCCGCATCGATTTCATGCTGAAGATAGTCTCTATCCATATAAGGTTTTTTCCATCGGTCCTCCGGGATTATCCCTCTGTATGCCTCCGCGGCATCATTGATTATGGCGTAAATCGCTTCAAAGTCGTTAGTATCACATCGACGAATCATGACCCTCTCCTTACTCTCTCCGCCAGTCGCGGATCAGGCGGGATCTAACTTGTGGATTATATATCAGATTTGGTTGTGCACCATAAACCTCAGGTCCTATTTCTTCAGCACTTGCACCATTTCAACTTCTTTTAGCCGCCAGATGTCTTCAATTTTCTGGAGCTTGCACTTTAACTCATGGAGATCCGCGGTAGATTCTCCTGTTGTCAATTTACCTTCCATGCTTGCGGTCAACCTGGCTTGAGCACTGCCTTTCTCAGGAAAATCAATGACAAAATCATATAACTTCACGGATATTTCTGAATACTGGGAGCGCATACTGAGAATAAGAGTTGACAGTTCATGGGATGAAACGTCTCTGGAGAACGAGTAGGCGGGTGCATGAACTGTGCAGGTTTTGGTGAACGCCTCACTTATTCGGCTTGCCTTTGTGGCCTTAACAATTATGCTTTCCTCAGCTGTTTTTTCTATTTTCTTTGCAATACGCTTAAACTGCCTTTTTACCTTTGCCTCTTCACTTTGAAAAAAGACAAAGAATGCAATTATTCCCACTACCAGAACCATTC
>JAQBAU010000091.1:0-2527 GCA_032126655.1 Desulfobacterales bacterium | reverse complement strand
TATTAGGGCGCTTTGGGCTATTTGCGGAAAACTGACAGCCAACGAAAGAAAGAAATGCAAATCGCTGCTTTTCGATGGAAAGGGCAAATGGAAGCAGACTGGTTTGGGTGGTGCTACCATTGAGTGTTATGAACTATTCGTGAGACATATTAATGACCTTGTGTCCTCGGATAACGGTGCAACCAGGAGTGAAATAGACCGCCTTCTTATGCCGTTGGGCCAGGCAATCAAGAAGTCAACGGGGTCGTATGTCGAATTACATCAACTTTGTGGTTGGCCTATCGATGGCTAACCTGTCATTTAAGTGGGACCGGGAAAGACCGTGCCGCTTTTGAAAGGCATTCTCTTATCAAGTTTTTAGGGCTTTTTCTGGTGTTTTCGGTCATCGTTTCCCGGCCCCTTAATTCTTCGTTGGCCTAATTGACAACCTTGACAAAATGTCCTCTATGATGTACGGTTCAATGTACACTCATGGAGGTATGCAATGAAAACTATTACATTCACAGATTTCCGTAAAAGGGCTTCCGGTTTCATAACCGAAGTTGAACATGGCGAGACACTTGTTCTTCTTCGCCGTGGGAAACCTGTAGCTGAAATAGTTCCATTTTCAGATGGGGCCCAAAGTCTACCCTCATGGAAACAACCCGGAATCCGATTACGCACAAAAGGAAGCGATTTATCATCTGCTATTTTGGAAGAGCGTGAGACGGTTACATGAAACTGGTAGTTGATTCATCATCCTTTGCCAAAAGGTATGTGCAAGAGGTCGGCAGCGACAAGCTGGATCGTCTCTTGGAGAGCGCTTCGGAGTTGGCTTTCTGCATCATTTTAGTACCTGAGATCGTTTCTGGCCTCAACCGCCGTCTGAGAGAAGGGGTCTTGACCAACGCGGACTATCGGGCTGTCAAGAAACAATTGTTGGATGATGTTCGTGACGCAACTGTTTTACAGATCACACCTTCCGTAGTCTCGCGTTCTGTAAAACTACTGGAGGGCAATGTTTTGCGCGCACTGGACGCCCTCCATGTCGCGTGTGCTCTTGAGTGGCAAGCTGATCTCTTTGTAACCTCTGACAAAAGGCAATTTATTGCCTCCACGAATACGGGTCTTCTTTCTGAATACATAGGCCAACCAATCAGTTAAGCTGACGGCTTGAAAATAGCGGTTTTACGTATAGGCCGTGCAAGCTTGATACGCATTTAGGCCACAGCTCACTTCCACGTTATCCTGATATGGAGATACTATAAAGAGTGGCCGTTCTGATTTGAGGTGATAGCGTTTCGAGCGGCATGAACCAGAAAGGATGACCGGGACATACCTCTTTTTTTAGCAACAGTATCGATTTTACGAAGCATATCTTCCGGTACGGTTATATTCACGCGAACGGATCGAGGTTTTGTTTCAGATACGGAAACTATGAGGATTGCGACGGCATCCGCATAGTCAGGATCGTCCATGATGTCTTCAAGCTTGGAAGGAGCTGATATATTTTCACCGTCTTCCAGCATACATTTCATGATTCTGGGCCATCTAAATTCCCACGATATTTCAGGAAGCTCATTACCAGCTATTTTCATCTGGAGCTTTTTATTATATTGATTGAGAACAGACATAACAATTGAATAGGCACATGTTACCGCGGTCCCAGTGACCCCAGTGTTTAAGACTGCTGTGAGCATCTCAAATGACGGTTATCAAGAAGGATGACATGGGTGTGAATTTCGAAGAACTGGATTACCAGCGAACGGGTCTTGGTGAATTGATTTTGCGGCGGCGGCGTGCGTTGGCATTGGACGGACGTGAGATATTCGAGGTGAAACTCAATGATGAATATCTCATGTCGTCGCTGTTTCATGAAGGCGAAGTGGCGCTGACCGATCTCGGGTTGGCCGAGCTTACGGGCGAAGGCTGGGATGTCGTGGTCGGAGGATTGGGTTTAGGCTACACCGCGGCAGCCGCCTTGAAATATGACCAGGTCGCGCGAATGATTGTGGTGGAGGCTCTGGCACCGGTGATTGATTGGCATCAGCGTGAACTAGTTCCCAATGGTGCACTGCTTTCGGAAGATGCTCGATGCCGCTATTGCCATGAGGACTTCTTTGCGCTGGCGCGGGGCGACGGCTTCGACCCGGATGATTCTGGGCACCGGTTCGATGCCATACTTCTTGATATTGATCACACGCCTGATACCCTGCTTAATCCCAGTCACTCAGACCTCTATTCGGAGGAGGGGATGATGCGCCTGCGAACGTTCCTCAGACCGGGAGGCGTGTTCGGTTTGTGGTCTAATGACGTGCCGGACAAGGAATTCCTGGCCATTCTGTCCAGTGTGTTCGATCAGGTTGATGGACATGTCGTCGAGTTTGCAAATCCGATTCAGGGCAACACGGCGACAAATGGGGTATACGTCGCGAAGGTTGCGAAAAGCCCTTAGCCGGAACGATTCAGCGCAAGCCGTAGCGAGGGGCTGCAGATTACGGCAGGCTGCGTGCCGTAGGTTGATGCAGGGCCGACCCTGTAAGAATCA
>JAQBAU010000090.1:0-6011 GCA_032126655.1 Desulfobacterales bacterium | reverse complement strand
TGCCAAAGCCTGTCTTGCGTTGCATGGACTACCGTTCCACTTGAGCCTTTCGCGCTTACCTTGATGTGATAACCCTTCTTGCTCCCGGTGTAGGAAAAATCGGTAAAGTTTGGTCGGCCTGGAAGTACCATAGGCATTCCTCCGAGGGTGTTTGCAATCTGCTGAATCCTGTTCTTAAAGGCCGCGTAGTTGTTGGTCTTATACGTTTGTCCTTCTTGGTCCCCGAGGCTATAGGCACCTGAAAGGAAGTCGAGCGCCTCTCTTATTCGTTTAACATCATTTGTTGCAAGCTTGACCTGGACTTTGTCGACTGTCTTACCGGCTTCTCGGACAGCAACGGCCAGCCATATGTATCTAGCGATTATAATACTAAGCAAGACGATCAGGAGGCCGCGTAATATTCTATATGACATGTTGCTGTCTGGTGACCTGTTAACTACCTATGATGACCTCTGTTTCTCCATTCCGGATGAAACGTATCTACCTATATCCGAGCTCTGGTGAAAGTGTTGTGGTGCTTCGCATAAAGGTGCCACTTCCCCTGCCAATTTCACGGCCATTCGTATCAACAAGTTCAGCCTCTGCCAAAAAGAGACGGTGAGAGTGGTGGACTACCCGACCCGTAGCTTTCATTTCCCCCTCTGAAATGGGGCGGGTTAAATATACGTTAAACGAAACAGTCAGCACAAAGACGTCTTTCACTAAGGAATTCACCGCGAAGAACGCGGCATCATCGAGCGCTTTGAAATAGACCGAGCCGTGGACGGCACCTGCTGCATGGAAGAAATCCGGACGAACCTGGATGGTTACCTCTGCAACCCCTTTGCTTACCTGTAGCTTTGGGGCGTAGTAGTCATTGACTGGCCCAAAAGCATACATATTTTCGAGCTTCCGGTAATGTTTTTCTTCTGTCACCTCGTACTTGTGCTCCTCAGTTAGTGAAGGTTCCCGGCCTCCACTTTCTCCAGGGCTTCTTTGGCCGCTTCCTTTACTTCAGCATCGTATTCACCATCTAAGACCATTTGCATCCGTGGGGCTATTTTGTGATTTCCCGACTCCCCTAAGACGTGAATGATATCGCCCTTTATCGGATCTTCCACGTGGTGAAAGCGTTCCCAGAGCGGATCGATCACCTGAGCTACCAGTTCCGGGTTACGGTTGGTTATTTCTTCCATGGCCACCATGGCTCCAAGACGGACAGGCCATTTACTATGTGTCAGAAGGTCAAGCAACGCTGGAAAGATTTCTTTATTTTCGAGCATCATTTCCGCAAGCTTAATAGCATTTCCTTCCTTCAACATTCTCTCAAGAGACAGACTGCCGAGTTCAGCGGGGTTTCGGTTTGTCATGACCTCTGTAACTTCTTCCAGCCGAAATGAACCCGTCCACCGAAACTGTTTGTCGAGGAGAAGAGTAGGGACAGATCGAATCCGATTTGATTGGGCCATTTCTGGAAAAAGGGTGCAGTCTATGATTGTAAGGTGGATGAATTTGTTTGCAGAGAGAAGCGGTGTCATATGCTGGACTGTTATGGGACAAAAAGGGCATTGCTGAGAAACGAACAGCCTTAGCATAGCCGGCAGCTTGATTCTCTTGAGGTGATCTTGAACAGACACCGATATGCTCGAAGCCCTTCCGTCAGAAACAGGCAGTGCGTCCAGAAAAGGCCTCAGTTCTTTACCAAGGGGAATAGCATGATAGCGAAGGGTATCACCGATCCGGATGGCTGGAGCCTCGTCGGGCCCACCTTCTTCTCGGGCAACCTGAATTCTGGGAGCAAGTCGAATAAGATTCTCACAGAAACCCTCAAATGTTTTGCTTCTCTGGTCCTCCGTTATAAACAGACTGATATGAATATCGGCAGACAGTTCGCTATTCCATCTTCTAATCTGCCCTTCTTCTTCGGGTGTCATTATCATTCCATATCCACTCGATCGCTATTTCTCGCCAACAACATCTGCCACCCAACTTAAGGCCGCGGACACGGTGGGGAACCCGACGGTGCTCGTTAAAAGGATGACTGCGTGGTATATTTCTTCTGGCGTTGCACCTGCTTCCAAAGCTCTTCTGGCATGACTGTGAACAGCACCTTCAGAGCGTAACGTGGCTGCTGCTGCCAGTTGTACCAGATTTGCGGTTTTCTCATCGAGAGGCCCTTCCTGCTTTACGATCTTACCAAGTTCTTGAACAGCAATCATGAAATGCGGATGTCTTTTCTCAAGCGTGGCATACCACTTAGGCGGTTTCTTTTGTGACATGGTGACCCTCCTTCGTTGTGCCTATATCAAAATGATTCGCGAACTGACCCCTCTTCCTTTCCCCTACTGTTCTCTATCCACCCATTCGGGCCAGCTGGCATGGGCTGCGTCGACACTGGGGACATATGGTTTAAGATCTATCACCGGCGAATTGGGAAAAGCGTCTATTTGGTCGATCTCAATCACGTTTTCCCTAATAGAAATTATCCTGCACAGACTCAATGCAATCAGGTTAGGGCGGACCGGTGCCCGCGTGGCAAAAACCCCCTTCAGCGGGTTCTGCTTATTGCCGTGGGGGTGCACCTGTAAGATAGATCGCTCCTGAGGAGTATCGTTACGATCGAACCAATAGAACACGAGAACGTGGGAAAACCCGTCGAGCCCGGAGAGTCCGGCCTGATAATTCTTATCGAGTATGATGGTTGTCCGGCCATCCCGCTTGTCTACTTGTCCGATGGGATAAACGACGAAGTGCTTTGAAGAGATCTGTTGGTTGTTTGCACTGGTAGGTGAAATAAACCAGACGGAGACGACAAAGAACGCTGCTACCACAAGACATGAGTATCTCATGATTTTACCCCCATACCATTTTTGTTGATCATTCAGTTGAAATTACGGTTCGTGTTGATCATCTTGCGTGGGTTCGCTGGTTTCCTGGCCTCTAAACAGGTGTATGATAAGTCCGAACACCTTTCTGATACTTCGCCAAAGCTTCGGCAGCAGCCAAATCATCAGCACGATGAATCCGGTCAGCAAGACAAGAAACACCCAGGGATGGTTCAGGGCAGTCCAAAGACCGGCGATCACAGCAACATCTTCCACAAGAGAGGCTACCCAGTTGCTGACGGGTTCGGGAGAGGTATTGATAATGACTCTTGTGCCTGACTTGGTTGCGTGAGTGCCGGCTGCCATGCCCCCGCCGATGATCGCTGCAGCAAGCGCTATGGCCGGGTTTACGTCACCAACTGCACCAGCTGCCAGGAGGGCGCCTGCTGGAATGCGGATAAAGGTGTGGAACGTATCCCAGCCGGTGTCAACGCCGGGTATTTTATCAGCCACAAATTCGACGAGATACATGAAACCTGCTGCGGCGATGACAGCTGGATGCGCAAGGACCTGCAGATCAGGCGGCAGGGCCATGTTGCCGGTGGCGCCCAACAATCCCAACACAAGGATCGTGGCATAGAGGTTGATGCCGCTGGCCCAGGCTACGCCCATGGTGAGTGCTATTGTGCTTGCTACTTGGTCAAGGGGTGCCATATTCTCTAAACCTCGGTTAAGAGCTTACTTCATTTCTATTTCAAGACCCCGGCAAGAATGCTTTTTACAGCTGGGCCCCCTTTTGTCTCGGCGTAAGAGAGAATAACGGGAACGAACTTATTCACCATGTCCGACTGTAAGCCGATTCCCGAAAAAACACCGGAAAGACTTGAGAGACCTCCGGTTTCTTCTACAGCACCTCCCAACGTAGGCATCTTGCTTCCAACGGAGCCGCCCAACCCACCGATTCCCGGGACCGCTTTCAACAAATCGTCCATTTCAGGGACAGCATCGGCGACCTTGGCAAAATTCTGTGCGCCAAGCTTTCCTTTGGCCATATTAAAGATGGCACCAGCACCGGCTTTTGCCTGCTCTTCCGTAACACCAAGCTTTTGAGTCAGCAGCCCAACGAGTCCTAAGTCCAATGCGGGAATCGAAGTTGGCGTGAGACAAGCGAAAAAGACCAGCAAAGTAATGATTCCCAAAATTTTCTTGGCTTCTTTCATTTCTTCCTCCTCAGGACCGATTCACTCTTTACGCGGCACCCCGCAAAAGCTGCACACGCGTTCTGACTTTTTGTAACCGAATTTCAGTTTCGCTCCATGTTGTGTCCAATGTCAAGGCCTGACCGCTTCTTTGCTCTTTTTTGTCAACGCCGACATGTTACCGCCAGTGATCCATTGCGTTAGCGTAATATGACAGGATATCAACCGATTCGGCAATTGCCATGAACAACCCGTCTGATTCATCTACCATTCGCCTTAATTTGAGCATGTCGAATGCGCCCGTTACGGCCTGTTCCGCCCCTCTCGTCGGAATATGAACAGGCGCGCCGCGTGCTTGCAGTTCCTCCATGAGGTGATGCACGTGTGCTTTTACGTCAAAGTCATTCAGCCAACGCTCACGAAATTCCAGTAAGGCACTGGCTACCAGAGAGACTGGAAGGACCGGGATATTATTCTGGATGGAGGCCATGAGCTGATTGCAAAGGTCTTGGACCAGAGTGAATCGGGCGTCACGACCCATCTTGCTGAAGTCGACGCCGTGGCGGCGACTGAACTCACGGGCGGAGATCGGGGACGCAAAGTTGACACATGCGAAGCCGAAACGCTGCCACCTGTTAAAGGCTCTTAGCATAAGGTTATGCCAGAGAAACCCTATGGTCGTCTTAAACACAAACCATCTACTTCGCTTCTCAGTGTGGGGGTCCAGAGTGCGAATCAGGCTCCGGTCCTCAAATGTCCTGTCGTAGTTAAGCCCCACGGGAATGAAGACAATGTCTCGATCCGTTTCTCCTTCAAAACCGCGCAACATGTAGTCAATGATTCCGAGCTTGGGTGGTCTCAGTTTGCCGTCACGACTCAGGCCGCCCTCGAGAAAAACTGCCTGACACACTCCCTCCTTTGTGGCCATATGAATGTAACGTTCCAGAACGCGGCGGTATAGAGGATTGCGGGACTTCCTTCGAACGAAATAAGCACCGGTGGCCCGGAGGAATGTTTGCAGTGGCCAGATTCTCGCCCACTCGCCTGCAGCATAAGAAAGGGCTGTTCGCTCTGCTACCAGGAACGAGATCAAGAAATAGTCCATGTTGCTACGGTGGTTCATAATGAAGACGACAGTGGAATTGGGATCAATGGAAGCCAACTGCTCATTATCGATACGGTCAACGCGGACCCAGTATAGCAGTCTCGCAACTTTTTTTGCGAACCAGTAAGCGATCCGAAAATAGATGTAGGCATTAAAAGACGGCACAATTTCTTTGGCATAAGTAACCACTTTTGCCTGCGCAACTGCCCGGGGCATATCCTGCTCTCGTGCATACGCCTGCATGGCTTCGATGACGTGGCTGTCGTACACCAGTCGATCAATAAGTACCTGTCTTTTCGTGAGCTGAAAAGGTCTGATCTCGATGTCCAGGCGGGTGCTGATTTCATCCAGCACGCGGTTGACTCGGCGCCTAAAAAACCAGCGAACACTCGGAATGAAGACCCGTTCCAGGGTTGCCCATGCAGCCACAAAAAGAAGCAAAAAAAAGATCCAGACGGATATGGTGATTTGGCCTGTCATGTTGCAAAATCCTTCAGGACAGCAGGGTCAGGATGCTCCATTGTGAGTTCTTGACAGCTGGCATGTGCTATTCTCGACTGTGATCAAATTTGCCATGCACAAGGAAATGGTCCACCTGGGCCAGCACATCGGGATTCTTCATAATAAAGGTGTGGGTGCTCGGAACCACCAGAAAATCCGTCATTTCCCTCAACTTTGCCCGTTCCACAGAGACTTTGCCGTCATCCGGTCCCGGAATGAGCGACGATAAGATCGGATTGAGAGTCATGTCTCCTGCAATAATACCAACTTCGATGTTTATCGGCTTCAACCTGTTAGGTGTACTTGCAGGATCGGTCCCCAGTTCTCGGCCGGACGGGCCATGGATCCATTGATACACGAAGAAGTCCTTGAGGTGATCCACGACTTCGGTTCCCTGGTTAG
>JAQBAU010000089.1:0-26935 GCA_032126655.1 Desulfobacterales bacterium | reverse complement strand
GGTCTCACTTTCCCTTGCGTTTTGTCGGCAAAGCCTGCTGCTGGGTCGGATGTGGGAAAGTCAAATGTATCTCCTTCCAGGTACTCGGGCAAATGGTCTGGTTGGATGGTTCCTTCCTGACATATATTGGATGCGTACTCCACGATATTCCTCAGTTCCCGCACGTTACCAGGGTACGGATAAGTTGTTAGAATCTCAATGGTTTGTGGGGAAAACCCCTTGATGTTCCTTTTGAATTTCTTCTTGAAATGGTTTACGAAGTGCTCCATCAGGAGCCTAATGTCTTGTCCCCGATCACGAAGGGGTGGCACATCAATCCTCACCACATTCAGCCGGAAAAGGAGGTCTTCACGGAAGGTCCCCTGTTGCACCATCGACTTCAAATCCCGGTGGGTTCCGGCAATGACCCGCACGTCCGCCTTGACGCTCCTTGTGGCCCCGACGGGAAAGACCTCTTTGTCGTCAAGTACAGTCAGCAACTTGACCTGCAGTCCCAGGTGAAGGTCTCCGATTTCGGTAAGGAATATCGTACCATTGTGTGCCAACTGAAAACGGCCGGGTTTGTCTCTGACTGCCCCCGTGAATGCACCTCTCGTGTGACCGAAGAGCTCAGATTCCAGCAGGGTTTCTGGCAGGGCCCCGCAGTTGACTTTGATGAACGTCCCCTGCACCCGTTGCGAGAGTCGGTGGATGACCGAGGCGATAAGGTCTTTACCCGTGCCAGTCTCCCCCATAATCAGGACAGAGGAATCGGTTTGAGCGATTATGGGGAGCAGGTTGAAGACCTTGTGCATCTGTGGACTGTGTCCCACCAAGTCACCGAAATCATGACCAATATGGACCTGCTTATCCAGTTCTTGTACAAGCGAAATATCCTCAAGCGTCTCGATTAAGCCAATCAGCTCTCCTTTGGCATCCTTGATGGGGGAGACCGTTATCATCACGGGTATCTTCTTTCGAGCCCGGTTGATGATGTTCCCTTCCACGCGCACCGTTTCCTCAGACTTCAGCGCCTCTTTGGCTGGACAGTTTGTGAGGCAAAGGTTGTTTCTCATGATATATCGGCAGGGAATTCCTCCTGCCTCTTCTCGGCTAAAGCCGGTCAATGCCTCCAATGCCCTGTTCATGGCTTGGAACTTCAAATCCGTGTCCAAAACAGCCACCCCTACCGGGATACCATCAATAATCTCGCCTGCGTCCATGCCTGGGTGTCTGGAAGGCGGGCTGTTGGGGCGTGTTTCCACCAGAATATACTCCTTGGGAAATGCAGTTTAACTATTTCCCATCCATAAATTAATCTCTGGATGGAGACTAACTAAAGATTCTATAGCGAAAACAACCTCCCAGTGTCAACAAAATAAAACAATATGAAACACAAGTATGTCGAGGCCATTCTTATGGCGCCTGGAGAAGATTGTCTTCGATTTTCCTGAGTTCGTTTGGAGTGGCCTTGAAACGTCACAATTGGAGTAAGGATAGACTATAATTCCAGGCAATTATGGTCTGCAGGCTTGGATGGGAGAAAATTCCCGGATTGGCAGATGCACCTCGTGGGGTGACTCTGTGCATCAGTGACTATGCATTTGGGGGCGCAGGAGATTGTTCGAGAGGCAAAAACAAGGATGACCGCTTCACGTCGCTTCCGATTTCAGTTGTTTCCAAACGGCCTCCGAGGTCGGGCACGATCTGTAGCCCTATGGACCAGTGCGGGTTTTCCTTTCCAGAGGGTCGGGCCGTGGCCCCGGCTGCACCGTGGCCTTCGACCTCAATGAGCACGGCGTTCTCCACAGGCGAGGCGCGGAGTATGATTTCCCCCCCGCTGCCTACACGTTCCACCATATCATCAATGAGAGTGAGTAAGAGGAAATGGATTCTAGCAGGGTCATTGTAGAGGCTTGGCAATGCGTCAGCCACTTCAGGCTTCAGCGAAACCTCTCGCACACGCGCCAGGCGGATTGAGAAGGACAAGGCTTCCTCAACAACCTCTCCGGGATCAAATGTGGAAAATGCCGAGCCCATGCGTGCCGCAAACCGATTGACGTGTTGACGCTTCTTGTCCAAGATCTCGACCTGCCTCTCAACGGTCGAGAGAATGTCGGTGAACTGTTCGCGCTCCTCTTTTGTGGCTTCGGCTGCCTGTTGCAGGCAGTCACCGAGCCAACGGACTGACTCCCTGATCGCGGCCAGATGATTCTCCATGCTCGAGGTATAGACATCCAGCACTTGGCCGATAAAAGCCAACTGCTTTTGGCGCACGATCTCTCCCTTTTCGGATTCAATAGCCAATGCTTCCTTCGCCAGTCACGTGCTCAATCGAGGCCGCGCTCCTGCTTGATATGCTCGAGCTTCCCGGTGAGATCCTCAATATCGATTGGTTTAACCACGTGGAAGCTGGCACCAGCCCTCAGTGCTGTTTCCCCGACTTCACTGTCGAGTGATCCCGTCAACATAATAACGTCAATGGATGGATCTATCGCCTTAATCTTTATCAAGGTCTCCATGCCACCGATGCCGGGCATCTTCAAATCGAGTACAACGATATGCGGGCGGTCCTCTTCGATCTCGGAAAGCGCGGCCTCTCCGCTGGTTGCAACTTTGGTGTCGTAATTACGCATGCGCAGCCGTTCGGACAAGGCAGAAATGAAATCTTCCTCGTCGTCCACCAGCAACACCTTGATGTTAGGCATCACAACCTCCCTCAAGGCCTCAAACAATCTGAGGCGGCCTTATGACTAATCCTTGTTCTCGTCTTTAAACAATTCGCCCGTTGTTTGGAGCTTGTCCGCCTCGTGGGCGATATCCTTTGCAGTCTCGAACTCGCCAGCTTCTGCAAAAGCTACGGCGGCCATCGTCTTTTCCGCCTTGAACTTGTACGCACCGCGAATCCGGTCGGCCAAGGTGTCAATATCCGCAGGCTTTCTGAGATAATCAAATGCCCTCAGCCTTTGGGCCTCTTCCTCGTCCTGGTCCGTGCCGTGTCCGGTCAGGATAACCACCTGAATGTCTGGATTGGTCTTGCTGAGTTTGCGCAGCACTTCCATCCCATGCAAACCCGGCATCTTAAGATCGAGGACCATCACATCGGGCTCACTGTCTGCAACATAATCCAGGGCCTGCTGCCCGTTGTGGACCACATCCGTCTTAATTCCGCGCATTCCCAGTCGGTTGGATAGCGTGTTTACAAATTCAATCTCATCGTCAACAAGCAATACCCTCATGTTTCTTCCTCCTTTTGTTTTGTCCTACCCGTAGCCAGCCAAAAAAGCCCTTATGTTTCACGACCGGCTAAAGGAAAAGCCAGCGTGGTAACGTATTTGCCGTCATCCGACTGACTCCTAATTTCTCCCCCAAGTTTCTCCAATATCTCGCGTGAAAAGCCCTCGGCAACAGGATCGTCCGGCAGCGAGCCGGGAGATCGCCCTGGACCGGTGACGTGTAGGTGAAATCGATCTTCGTTAACGTCGGTTTCCACAGCGAGCGAAGCCCCCTTTTCCTGGCCTTCGATAAGCTGTGCGATATTGCCGAACATGGACAGTTGAAAGGCAGCTGGTTCAGTTTCAACCATTGCGGCCTCTTTGGCCAGTTTGACTTCCAATCGGACACCCCTTTCCTTGGCTTGTCCGAGCAAGGCGTCTCGGATTTCCTCAAAGGCCTGGTTAGCATCAATGACAGCCTTGGTTTTATCCATACGGTCACCAAATCGACTGAGACGCCGGGTCAGCGTGGCTGCTTCACCAACGCGTTTATGGATCGACTTCAGACCCTCGAAGAATGGTTCCACGTCCAGATGTTGACCCCGATTGCGTTTGAAAAGCGCGACAATCCTGCCAAATCCCTTCTTTTTCTTCAGGTTCAACAGGTCTCCCATCCAGCCGGCGGATTCATTAATAATGGCCAGATGATTCTGCGCATCATGGGTCACATCGCCCAAGACCTTGCTCAAGACCTCCAACTGGGCACGTCTCAAATCGAGGCTGTTATAAACATCCGTTGCCTTCCCCGTCGCCATAGCCTCCTCTTGCACCTGATCTGCGTTGGTTTTGCTCATGGCCCCTGTTGCCTGGGCCTCACATCGCTAACATCGGAATCCGCTTACAACCTGGACTCTCTGGGAATCTCGATGACAAACTTTGTACCCTTATTGACCTCGCTTTCCACCGAGACCTTCCCGCCCAGTTTTTCAATGATCCCGTATGTGATGGAGAGGCCAAGTCCTGTACCTTTGCCCATAAGCTTCGTGGTATAGAACGGCTCACAGATCCGTTTCAGCTTGTCCGGGGCAATCCCACAGCCGCTGTCGCTAATCCTCACTGCCACCATCTCCTCATCCTTGATCCAGGTGCCTACAGAGATCTCGCCCCCCTTATCCACAGCGTCTATGGCGTTGTTAATGACATTTAAAAAGACCTGCTGGAGTTGTCCACGGTCACTTACGATCGTTGGCAAGTCTTCGTGCAGCTCCAACTCTATGCGGATATCTCGATGGAACGCTTCCTTTTCCAGGAAACCAAAGACCTCACGGATTAGCTCGTTGATGTCAACGACCTCAGGGCTTATATGCATTTGGCGGGCAAAACCAAGCAAGCGGTGGGTGATGGTCCGGCACCGTATGACTGCGCTGTGAATTGACCGCAGCAGGTCCAAGAATCGGTCCTTGTTGGCGAAGTCCTCTGACATCTCGGTCAGATCCTTCATCAGACCGGCTTTTTCGTTGATGATAGCCATGGGATTGTTTATCTCGTGGGCCACCCCGGAAGCGAGCCGACCGATCGAGGCCAGCTTGTTGGAGTGTTCGATTTTATGCAGCATGGCATCATGGTCTTCCTCCGCCTCTCTGAGTTGCATTACAAATCTCCGTGTCATCCACAAGGCCAGGAGAACGACGCCGATGAAACTCATGATTGACACAAAGGTCATGCTCTGTTGCAGGGCATGGAAATAGTGTTTCTTTACTGAAAGCGGCTGAACAAAAGCGAGTGTCCAATCCTTTTTGCGGAGGCCGGTATAGGCAATCGTCGCCTTCTGATTCTGTCCGTTTATCCCCTCAGTCCAAATGACGCTCTGTGCCCCGCAGGGTATGGCCATTTTGATCCGGGTGAGGGCATTGCCGTTAAAGCGGGACCTGTTTTGGAGGATGCCTTCTTTATTTATTAGGAAGGTATCGTCCTCGTGGCCGTAGTTCATGGCACCAACCATTTTTTCAAACGGCTCCGTGTTGATGGTCGTGCGCAAGATACAAAACGTCCCGGTGTCAGCGGCCTGGCTTTTGACGGCCATCACCACATGCGGAATCTGTCGATACCCCAGGAAAACGTCGCTGATGTAGACGCCGCGGATCACGGCTTCGTGAAACCAGCTTTCGTCGCGATAGTTTTTCCCTAAGAGTTTGTAAGGCCCGTCATATGTGTTTTGAAGGCCGTCAGAGTCAATGAGCCCGAGATCGACGAAGTTGGGGAATGCCTTCTTGAATTCGGAGAAGACGTGCTGCAAGCTCTTCTGATCCTCAAACGTTTCGACCGCGTGGGACTGAAACAGGGATGAAAGGGCTGCCATATGGACCTCCATGAATTGGTCCACGGACGCTTGCGTGTGTCTTAATTGCCAGACCAAGTGGTCTTTGTATTGCCGTTCGATCAGCTTCTTGGCTTGATAGTGGGCGACGACACCCTGTATCAGGAAGGGAGCAATTGCGACAACTAGAATGATAAACAGCAGATTCCGCGCGAAATGGGCGTAGCGGGACTCCGCAGATCCAAGAAATATGGAACCGAGCCAGGTGGATGCAAATCTGTCGTGAAGGTCTTTTATGGTGGTGGCCGATCTTGGCATTCAATCACCTCGGACCCAGCTTGCTGACAAGTTCCACGCAGATTAACCCTGACGTTGCTCTGTGGTTTCTATCAAGGAAAATCAATGACCAATTTCACGTATCTGGCACATTTGTTGGTTTCAGTCAAGAACAATCACTTGGTTGGCATGGGGGGTGGCATTTTGGTATACGACAGTTGGCAGGGAAGTTTGTGGTTGCGACGGCGGTCCTGAAGCTGGAGAACGCGGGTCCTTTTCGCGGAACCGAGGCAGATATAAGGGCCTTCTTATCCTGAAGATGAGATGACCTTGTATCCTTCTTTGTCAAGCGCTTTGATAATCGGCTCGGCTAGACATTTCTTAAGACGAAAGTAGTGGACCCTTTTGTCGGTTATGTGGCTGGCAATTCCCACGCTGACAATCTCGCCCCCTTGATCGCGAATAACGCCTGAGACCTTTTCAAATCCTTGTGGCTCTTTACCCACGTTCACGTCAAGTCGGGTGCCGTTGGTAAGCATTCCCATGATTTGAATGAAAGCATTGAGGAGGTCTGTGACCGTCATCACTCCCACGACTTTCTTGTCATCATCCACGACTGGCATGCCGCCGATCTTCTTCTCATAAATAACCCGGGCGGCCACCTCCACATCATCGTTCGCATGCAAGGTGATGGGGTTCTTGACCATGATGTCAGCTACGGAAAGCCCGGTCACCATGGCAGGAAGCAGGCCCTGCTTCATGTCTGACAGGGTGGCCCATCCGACGAGCTTGTGTGATTTGTCCACCACGGGCAGGTGACGGATTGATTTGTCTTGCATGAGATGAATCGCCTCCTGAACGGAGGTGCGATCCGTAATCGTAAAGGGGTCTTTGATCATTAAGGACTGCACGAGCATGTCGTTTCTCCTATCCAAAAAGTGTTGTACAGGGGAAATACTACAAAAGCCTTGACGCGTCAAGGACTACAGGTGGGGCTATTGTGGAGTCTAATAATTAACGTGTATCATCTCCAGGATAGCACAGGCCAAAAACTCAAAGCACCAAATTCCAAGCACCAAAATAACAAATAAATAACAGTGACCAAAATCCCAAATCCCAGCTGTTTTGCAGTATGCCGGATGATGTCTGCTTTGACTTTCTTGATTAATTCCGGAGAAAAGACGCTACGAGGAAGTGGCGGTTCTTGGCTGGTACGAACAGAGAGGCTCCTCGGCAAGATAGTCGCCTGTAGCCTCATAGGCACGTGCGCGGCATCCTCCGCAGACCTTCCGATATTCACACACGCCACACTTGCCTTTCAGATTGCTGTAATTTCTGAGGGATTTGAATACCTCTGAATCATTCCAAATGACATTGAAGGGGCGCTCAGTAACATCGCCGCAACTGACGTCCAGAAAACCGCATGGCTGGACAATGCCCGTATGGGATATGAAACAAAACCCGATGCCGCCCAGGCACCCGCGGGTGACTGCATCCAGCCCGTGCGTGTTGAAGGTGACACTCTTTCCGTCTTCACGCGCCCGCTCTCTTAGAATCCGGTAGTAATGCGGGGCGCAGGTGGCCTTCAGTTGGAGCGGGGTCTTTTCTCTCTGGTCGTAGAACCAGTTCAGTGTCTCCTCATATTGCTGGGCTGAGATTTCCTGATCGACGATGTATTTCCCGCGTCCCGTGGGGACGAGCAAGAAGATATGATGTGCTACGGCGCCCAACTCCACAGCAAGTTCCTGGATCTTTGCAATCTCTCCAAGGTTTTGTTGGGTTATCGTTGTGTTGATCTGAAACTCAACGCCGGCCTCCTTGGCAAGTTCAATGCCGTGAAGCGCTCCATCAAAAGCCCCGTCCACCTGGCGAAACTGGTCGTGGCTTTCTCGTGTGGCCCCATCCAGGCTGATGCTGATTCGCTGGATACCGGACGCCACCATTTCTCTGGCTGAGGCTTCGGTGATGAGTGTTCCATTGGGGGCCATGACCATGCGAAGCCCCTTCTGGTTCCCGTAGCGAGCTATTTCAAAAATGTCCGGCCTCAGAAGGGGTTCACCCCCGGTCAGGATGACTACGGGTTTTCCGGTTTCACTGATCTGGTCGAGCAAAACAAAGCTGGCGTTTGTGTCCAGTTCATTGGGGTACGGACCTTTGGTAGCTGCAGCCCGACAATGAATGCACGAGAGATTACAGTTGCGGGTAACCTCCCATGCGACAAGACGGAGATTGGCACCTGTGTCCTTGTCTGGGGGGTGTGCGGCGCTTGTATGTGGGTGTTCTTGCATTGTGGATTTGCGATTAATTATTGTTGATTGAAGAGTACTGTGGCCTGCTTCAACCCAAGGCTATCATTTGAGGGGTATGTCTTCCTTGATTTCCGTCTTTGTTCTGTATTGCTTTTACGTCCTCATGCAAATCCAGTTTTTGTCAATCAACAATCAACAATAATAAATCATCAATCCTAGCGTAGCGCCTGTGCTGCTTCTTTTGCGAAGTAGGTCAGGATCATGTCTGCACCTGCGCGCTTGATCGCAATCAAAGATTCCATCATGACCTGTTTCCCGTCAAGCCAGCCTAGTTTATCGGCTGCCTTGATCATCGCAAACTCGCCGCTCACATTATAGGCTGCTACAGGAAGGTCGAATTCCTCGCGGACTCGATATATGATGTCCAGGTAGGCGAGCGCCGGTTTCACCATAATGATATCGGCCCCTTCCTCCACGTCCATGGCTACCTCACGAATGGCTTCCAAGCCGTTTGCGGGATCCATCTGGTAGGTCCGGCGATCTCCGAATTTCGGGGCTGACTCGGCTGCTTCGCGGAAAGGATAATAGAAGGCAGAGCAGTATTTGGCGGCATACGACATGATGGGTGTAGACTCAAACCCATTATCATCCAGGGCCTCGCGTATTTCCGCTACGCGGCCGTCCATCATATCAGAAGGGGCGACCATATCCGCACCAGCCTGTACGTGGGAAAGTGCCGTACGCGCCAGAAGATCGAGCGTCGCGTCGTTCTTGATAATGCCGTCTTCCACCACACCACAGTGCCCGTGATCCATGTATTCGCACAAGCAGACATCCGTGATGACCACGAGATCTTTGACCTTGTCTTTTAGGGCCTTCACTGTCTTCTGGACGATTCCATCCTTGGCATAGGCGGACCTTGCCAGGGCGTCCTTTTTGTCGGGGATGCCGAAGAGCATGACGGCAGGGATACCCAGATCGCGGGCAGTTTTCGCTTCTTTGATGATGTTGTCCGTGGAGAGTTGATGATGTCCAGGCATTGACGGGATAGGATCCTTGACTCCCTTTCCGACAACGGCAAACAGGGGAAGAATCAGGTCGTCAACCGACAACCTGGTCTCCCGTATCATACGCCTGAAAATCTCATTTTGCCGCAATCGCCTCGCTCTGTAGTCTGGAAAAAGCATGATTTACTCCTTAAGAAAATTGAACATTTAGGGGCTTGACCTCGATTGGAATCATGGCATAATGAAGTGATGGGTTCATGGGTATTTAAACCGGCGCATGGCGCAGAGGAGTGACGGACATGAACCTTACGCCTTGAGCCCTGAACCATCAGTCTTTACCATTACTCCATCACTCCAATACTCCAGCCTGCCCGCCATACGTTACTTCGGAAGGCGGGTACTCCATCACTCCAATTCTCCATTGCTTCAGTCTGTCGGTGTATTGAAGGAATTCCAATCCGTCGAGTCAATCGTCGTTACGCTATACCAATCTCCTCGTCGGTGAGATAACAGGCGGGGTCAGCGGCCCAAAGGTCTCCTGTCACGGCTTCGGGGCGAACCCGGAAGTTGCCGGCACAAATGTTGAGCCACTGGCACTCGGCGCAACGCCCTTTGACATATTTCTTCTTATCCTTAAGCTTTTTCATAAGATCGTTGGATGTGTCGCTCCAGACTTCGCTGAATGTGCGTTCTTTAACGTTCCCAAAACTGTAATGCCGCCAGAACTGATCAGCGTGGATAGAGCCGTCCCAACTCACGCATCCGATGCCGCGACCAGAGCTATTCCCCTCATTCATCTCAAGGAGCTCAAGGACTTCCTTCGCACGCTGCGGGTCCTCTTTCTGGAGACGCAGATAGAGATAAGGCCCGTCCGCATGATTGTCTACGGTCAGTACCTCCGTGGGTTTGCCCCGGTCATGGAGGTCCTTGGTGCGGTCCATGATCAGGTCTACCACGGCCCGGGTCTCCTCGTGACTCAGGTCCTCTTCAATCAGCTTTGAGCCGCGTCCAGTATAGACGAGGTGGTAGAAGCAGATCCGGGGCACATTGAGTTCTTCGATGAGGTCAAATATGCTGGGAATCTCTGAGGCATTAAGCCGGTTCATGGTGAATCGGAGACCGACCTTGATGCCTGCTTCCTGACAGTTTCGTATCCCGGTCACAGCACCCTGGAAAGCCCCTTTCATTCCCCTGAATCGGTCGTTCACTTCTTCCATGCCGTCTAGACTTATGCCTACGTAGGAAAGGCCGATCTCTTTGAAGAGTGCGGCCTTCTCAGGTGTAATCAGCGTACCGTTTGTCGAGATCACTGCACGCATTCCACGTTCAACCGCGTAACGGGCCAATTCGGGCAGGTCCTTGCGTATGACCGGTTCACCGCCGGAAAAGAGGACAACCGGCACACCAAACTGCGCAAAATCATCCAAAAGAACCTTTCCTTCTTCGGTCGTCAATTCATTCTTGAAGGCAACGTCTTTGGCGTGTGCATAGCAGTGGATGCACTTCAGGTTGCATCGTTGCGTTATGTTCCAGACAACCACCGGGCGCTTGTCTTTAGAAAACTGCAGGAGATGAGATGGAAGCTTGCCTGAGTGTCGTCCGTAACGCAGGGCGTCTGAAGGCTCAACCGTGCCACAGTACAATTTAGATATTCCGATCATGGCTTGTCCTAACTCGCGTTGCCGGGTATTGCCGGCAAATCAAAGCACCGTTTCCAATTATCCCTGGTCGGGCGGGCTGTGGTCGCTCGAAGCCGGGCCGGGCTGGGATTCGGGATGCTCAGCATAGATTTTCTTAACTAATTCGTTGAAGAATCCCTCAGGATTATCAAGGGCCTCCTTCGTGATCTCGAAGGAGTTTTGACCGATCCTGTCTCGGATAAGTCTAAAACCATATTCGAAATTGGTTGTCAGCTCCTTGTAGAAATCTCCCAGTGCCGAGGGAGAAGAGAATATCTGCAAGATGATAACGTCTATGGCATCGTCGTGAAGTCTAATATTCAGGTCGTGTGTTTTGTGGAAATATGCCTCGACCTTCCTTATTTGGTCGTAGTAAGTCGTTATCTTCTCAATAACAGCGTTCATCTCGGAGGTGCCCATGGCATAAATATCCGCAATCAACGCCATCCTGGAAGGGGTAAGGGGGATCTCGGATTTTTCAGCCAACACGGTCTGATTGTCTCTTATGTATTCCCGGATCAATGCCTTTTCATCCTGCACCAGCTTATCGTAAAGGTGTGTCCACTTGGGATCGTCAGGGCTAAGCAACATTTCCTCGAGAACACTCTCAGGATTCTCCACGACCTCCTGCGTAACTGACAGCTTCTTTATGTGCGTCGACGGGAGCCTCTTTTCAAACTGCAATAAAACCTTCTCGATTGTACTCACCAAGCCACGGGCTCCTGTCTGTTCGCTGTGGGCCAGGCGGGCCAGGCTGCGAAAAGCCCGGTCATCGAATTTAACGCATATATCGTAGGCTTGGAAGTCGAGTTTCTTGCTGACAATAACCGGGTTATTTGGGTTTTTTAATATGGCGTAAAGATCGTCCTCGGAAAGCTGTTCAAAGACTGAGACCACAGGGAGCCGTCCGACAAACTCCGTTTCAAAACCAAACTTGATCAGATCTTCAGGCTTGACATGTTTCATGTAATCGTTGCCTGCTGCCTTGCTGGTGACCGATGCTCCAAACCCTATGCCTTGATTTACCACGCGCTTCTTTATCAGCTCCCCAAGTTCGTTAAATGCGCCGCTCATCACAAAAAGAATGTTCTTCGTATTGACCATTCTTTTCTTCTTCTTACCCGTTTTCCGGTAACGTTCGATTTCTTCAAGCATTGATATAGGATCATGCGGGACCTTCAGGTCAACATCGGTCTCTTCCATTGGCTTCAGCAGTGCTCGCTGCACACCGGTACGAGAAACGTCCGGGCCAATCAGATTTGTACTGGAGGCGATTTTATCGATTTCATCGATGTAGATGATGCCGCACTGAGCCAGATCGATGTCGTCGTCTGCTTCCCGCACAAGATCCCGAATCAGGTCTTCCACATCGCCTCCAACATAGCCGGTTTCGCTGAATTTTGTGGCATCGCCTTTTACAAAAGGGACACCGATCTTGTCGGCGATCAACCTAATGATGTAAGTCTTACCAACCCCGGTAGGTCCGATCATGAGGATATTGTTCTTGATCTGACCTACTGGCCCCTTGCTGTCTTCGCCAGACGATTCTGCGTGCTTGATCCGATTGAAATGGGTGCAGATCTTGGTGGCCAAAATAGCCTTGGCCATGTCCTGCTGAATTACATATTGATCAAGATACGCCTCAAGTTCCTCGGGCTTTAATGAAAAATTGATCTTCTTCTTTGGAGGGTCTTCCTCTTTTTCCTCTTCTTTGTCAAAAGAGGCCTCATGTGGAAGAACAACAGGGGAAATGAGCTTGACCCGGCCACCAAACTTCTCTGACAGGAACTCACCGATCTCTTTTTCGATCTTTTTGGCGTCGGGAAGTGTTTTCTCTTTTTCGGTCACGATATTTTTCTCCCAAAACCCAGTTGGGGTATTTTTTATCTTCAGATTGATAGTATAATCATACTTAGACAAAATTCAAGTAGACAAAACTGCAAGTTTCAGCAACTGGCATAGGCGGTCATTTCCGGGTTGCTGGAGGGTGCCGCACTATGCGGGTTCGTTTACGAATCTCCCTTGACAAGAAAGGGAAAATATTAAAGGCTATAACCCGTCTCAAAAATGTGGATTAAGGTTCAGGGCCAGGCGCGGGGTGGCGAAAACGCGGAGCATACACGGTAGTATGAGAGCATTTTGAGCCAGCCCGCAATCCCGCCGTTGGCGGGACAATGGAGCCTTAGACGCGTTTTTGAGATGGGTTTTAGACTTATCTTTTCTCAGGGCGATTAGCTCAGCGGATAGAGCACAAGCCTCCGGAGCTTGGTGTCGCCGGTTCGATCCCGGCATCGCCCTCCAACCTCAGCAATCCGGCCACGAGATCGAAGGCTTCCTCTCTCGTCTCGATTTCCCGATTCAATCTTGCTTCTTCCACTTTGTGGAGCAGTTTTCCGAAAAGCTTTGATGGGGTGAGCCCGAAGTGTTCAATGAGGTCTCTTCCCGAAATAAGCTGGGGCGCCGTGATGGCAGGCTTAAAGTCATTGAAATATCTCTGAAAGATTTCGTCCAAGAAAGCCACAAACCTTTCTTCGGATTTGGCATTGTGTGCGATCTTGGCACGCTGGTCTGCCAGACTATGGAGTAGAAGCCCCACAATGTCATCTTCATGTCTTGTGAAAAAGCGAACGATCCCTTTTGTTGTTAGAACGCTTCTCTGGCGGGCGTCAAAAAGATGTAGCGGGTGAAGATGATTTCGCACAATCAAATCCACGTATGATCGTTCCCGGCCCGACATTCTGAGCCTGACGTAAATATCCGTTGCAACAAGAGCCCCTTTGTCCTCATGAGTTAGATATCGCACTCTCCCCGTGTCATCCGTGCTGTACGTTGAAGGCTTGCCCAGGTCATGAAACAAGGCAGCCAGTTTCAATAGGCCTTTTCGATTGTTCTGTTCAAGATAGTGGTGCATGGGTTCGGCGTGCTCGGGCCAGGTCGATGGGTATTCGGTGAGGAGAGCTTCCATTTCTTTGTAAGTCCGCATCACATGTTCAAAGATACTTTGTTCGTGGCTATCAGGAGGGTAATCACGGCATGATTCAAGCTCGGGGATGATCTTCATCAGGAGCCCAACCTCAGACATCTGCTTGAGGTAGGGAAAAGACCTCTCCGCTTCGATCAGCCCAAAAAGCTCTGACTTTATTCGTTCTCCGGCCGACCTAGCAACAAGAGGGACTTGGTCAGCGATGGCAGAAAGGGTTTGCGGTGTAATGTCAAAGCCCAAGACAGCCCCGAGACGGAAAGCCCGAAGCATTCTGAGGGGATCGGCCAGAATTGCCTCATTCGAGATCAGTCGGATAGTCTCTGACGTGATGTCGTCTCGGCCGCCAACCGGATCGATAAGATTTTCAGAAGAGAGATCAAATCCGAGGCCGTTGATCGTGAAATCGCGGTTTCTTAGATCATCGTCAATGTTTTTGCCATGCAGAGAAGAAAAATCGAGGACCGTGTCTCCTGATACGACTCTATAGACAGTTTTTTTCCCCTTGCCCATTTCGATGACGCGGGTACCATGTTTCGTGGCCACACTCTTTGCGAAGGCCTTGGCGTTGCCGGGCACAACAAAGTCATGATCGCTGGATGGGCGTCTCAGGATACGATCGCGAAGAGAGCCGCCGACAAGGTAAACAGGTCCGATTCCGGAAAAATCAGGTAGTTGGCCTGCTACCTCACCGAGCTCTTCTTTCAATGGCTTGAATTGCCTTATCACAGTGGTGGCCGAGGCGGGTCATGATGTCCAGAAACTGGGGGTCATCCTTTCGCCTGAGAAACTCCTGCTGCTTGTTCTTGATTCCCCTCAGGGCCTCGATGTCTCCAGGTGTGCCAATTCTCTCCAATGCCCTGACGACTACCCGGAGAAGCGTAACGAGGGCATTCAGGTTGTCTCGACTCTTTTTCAAGCCATAGACCTGACCGCGGGGATCACCGTATGCCTGGACAGCATTTCTGAGCACATGCATGGCGATTGGCGGGTTGAGGATGGAAAGGAATATATATATTTCTCTTTCAAGTGATACGAGGTATTTTATGGACAAGGCTTCATCTTCGCCAGTAATTCCCCAGAGCCATTGTTTTGTCTCCGTATGAATGGTCTCCACTTTCCTGATAAAATCATCTTGTCCTTGCCCTACGGCTTCCGTGGCCGCAGCAATGGCCTCTTTATTGATATTGTCTTTAACAAGCAAAACCTCTTCCGGGGTAATTTCAATTTCGGTTCCTATTTCCCAGTTTTCCTTTCGGAGCAATATGTTTGCTAGGACCATGGCATTTCTGTCTGAAGGGAGGGCCTCTGTGGGGTTGCTGATGAAGTCTTCCAGAAGCGTTTTGATCCCCTCCTCTGGGCGCTCCAGCTTGGCGATCAGGAACTGGAGCGCATTTAAGAAGGCGATACGGTCGCTTTGCTGCTTCATTTCTTTCAGGTAGACCCACAGGAAGAAAAACAAGTTTGCACCGTATTTTGCAAACTCAGGAATTCTTGCTTCAAATGACGATCTCAGAAAGTTACCCTTCTCATCGAACAATGCCTCAATGTTTTCAACCAGGCGAGGCCCCTCCTCGATCGGTATTTCGAACATTTTGCTGATGATGTCATAATCGTAATCATCAAAAGCAACCGATTCCGTCATTATGGCTATCAGCTTCTTCCTGGTCTGCGAGCGTCCTTTGAAAAACTTTACCAGATCGATGATCTTGTCATGCACTCTTGCAGTAAAAGGTTCTTCGCCTGGTCTGCTCGCCTCGATCATGTCCCCCTTGATCGTGATGTCTTCAAGGAGTTTATCGCTGACGGGGTCCAGCCGTTCCTCCATGTTGTCAAGAAGTTCGTTTTCGACATCTTTTCCCTTGTTGCGGGCCTCAATCTCTTCCAGCACCCCGGTGATCTTCTGGAGGCTCACCCCAACGTCGTAAGGCGAGAAGCTGTTGAAATCTCCTTCATACAAGGTATTGATGACTTGTATTGCTTCCTGAGATGCACCGCCAAACTTTTCAAAAACCGTATTAATCAGCTGCATCTTTTGCTGCTGAAGGATTTCCTGGTCGCTGGCCATCATGAGCCATTTGACGTTATCGATCTCTATTGGTGGTTTTGTGTATTTTTCTTTGAATTTCCCAATACTGAAGATGGCATTGAACAAGTTTGTGATGTCGCACAGCGGGATATCTTCACTCTCCGTTTTGATTATCTCGTCCACTTCTTGCAGCAGGGCTTTCATGGACGCCGCGTCTAGACCATTAAGGCCCGCAACCATCGTCAGGTTCGGATCGGGTTGGTCCTCCAGATCACATGTCGGCGGGATCTGAACCTCTTCGCCATCGCGGGTCATCACTATGGTGCCCGATTCTTTGACTGCCTGGTAGTATTGGTACAGGATCTCCATACTGGGTTCCAAAGGTCCAGGGTCCTCCTCGCTACTCTGGGGAACCCTGATAAAGAGCGTCGTGATATTGTTAGCCCGAAAAACACTCAGTGCCTCAATGAGATGTGCATGCAGATGGGCATGGGTGTCTTGGTGCCGCCTGGCGAGGGTTAGCGCAGACTCGAGGGTAACGATGAGGTTGCCAAACGATATCACGTAGTCAAGTTCTATCGGTTTGATCTCACTGCTGTGAAGGCCTCGGTACCTGATCAGAATCTGCCCGTCGTGATTAGACATTTCAGACAGCTTCTTAACGGTTTCAACGATACGGTTGATGTGTTCTTGGATGGTGCGGCGTTCTTTGAAGAACTTGTGATGGAGAAAACCGGCACAGATTTCCTGAACCAGCTCGATCAAACCAATTCTATACGGATCAGATTTGGCCTGTTCGTCTTCGTAGGCCTTTGCAATCTCACCGATGATGCTAAGAGCTTCCCGCTTTTCTATGCCGCCCAGCTGCTTGAAAAGCTCTTCCGCTTCTTTGTCGAGTATTGTTGGACTATCGCTCATGGGTTTTAACTCCGATTGGTTAGACTAAAAAGCTTACTCAGAATCTTCACAAAAATCAAGCCTTATATCGGTTTCGCTAAACGTGTTATCTTCTGCCCTTCCTTCTCGATTTCCGCACCTCCTGTTTCCAGGCAATCTCCTTCCTGAGGCCTTTTTGCTTCAGTCGTTGCTGCTGAAGGGTGCGGGAGCGTTCCGCGTCGAAGGTGAAACTCCCTGGGAGGTCCTCAGCGATTGCAGAAGGTTCCTTCCCGGGTTTTCGCGCCTCTCTTTTTTCGACTTGAGGAGGTGGCGGCCCCGTGAAATAGCCGACGGGGACATGGTCCGTTATGTAAATGAATTCTCCGTATTTTGAGAACTTGATCCCTGCTTCACAAGCCCTTTGTGCTTGGACAGTCAGCAACACGGGCTCTGTGTCCCGGCGCTTTCCCATGCGCTGTGCCAACTCCTCGGTCGTGGCGAGCAGCAGTCCCGCTTGTCCGGAAGTCCTTATTCCTTTCTCGGTGACGACAGGATGGGCCCTTCGACGTAAACAGTGATAAAGAAGCTTCGGGGGGCAAACGTCTTCCTGCCGATGCGGTATGTCATCCCGGTAAACAGCCCGGATTCTTTCATCGTCCAGGACAACGGGCCTTTCAGCAGCTGTGATGAGAATTTCATGTATGTGGGATTTCTGCACATATCCCCATCCGGGCTCTTCCGAGATGGCCTTCACCAAGTCCCGGAGGCGTATCCATCCCTGGTCGTCAAGGACCAGTCCGAACTCGTCGGGTCGTCGCCCCAGGATGTACGCCACAAGTTTCTCAAGCTGCTTAGAGTCTTTTCTCTTGCCCATTCTGGATGCTCTCATATAGCCAAGATCCCAGGAATTATCAACAGGAGACAGGCGGATTTTGACGTGCGGACCCTTCGATAAGCTTCCGCCTTCGCTAAAGCTTCGGCGCGACAAGGCGGGGGGACAGTTCGACAAACTCACTGCAGGCAGGCTCGTTATTCATCAGAATAGCAACCGAGTTGTTTATTTAGTCCCGTTCAACGCCGCCGAGCGCAGCGGTTGGACGCGGACGAAGGTTACGCACTGTCTGAGTCCCGACTTGTCGGGACGAGTTTGCGGAACCTCCGCAGGCAATCGTTGCGCGAGGGCAGCCGAAGGCCAAGTTGAGGGCGGCCTTTCTTTTGCTTCGTTTTCTTTGGCCGTCAAAGGACTGTTCTCAAGGCGCATGCCGCAAAATGAAGAGGGAAATTGGATAAGTTCTGCGATGGTAGGCTGCGGGACGACAGGACAATGGAGCCTTAGATACATTTTTGAGGTGGGTTCTAGTGGTAAACGACAACTCCAGGTATGTCGTATGCGAGGAGTCCAAGCATGTTCTCTGCTATCTTGTCATAGTTTATCTGGTAAGCTCCCCTTTCGATCTCTTCCCGGAGAGCACGAACTTTTTCTAATCTGACATGAGTTGTGGGCTGATCCTTTTCCTGGTTCAGCCTTCTCTCACTTGTGCACCGGTGAATCTCGTGGTCAATGTCATAGATCTTCATGAACGAATACCTGCACATCGTGCAGTCACTTCAGTGACTCGCGTTGTTCTCGGTAGCTTCTTCCAGCTGATTCTCCAGAAGTTCGGGATTCTAGATATGAAATGTCTTGGTTACCTTTCCCTTTTCCTTGTCGATCACCTTGTACACAAGCTCTGCATCTGTCTTTTTCATTGAAAGGCCATTTCCGTTTTCACCCCCAGGCCGGGCGGAGACCTCCGGTCCAACACGATCACGAGGACTCCTGCTGATTATTCTGCTCACAATATCCGATGTCACTTTTTCTATGACAGACTTACGCCTGGTTCGAGTGGAGACAATGATCCAGTCTTTGCCTTTCGGTCTTGCAGCATCACTCTCGCCGGACCGTTGCGTGGCCCTTTTGAGCTTCCTGGTGTATGTCTTTAGGACATTGTGTATGTGATAGGTGCTTATTCCCATAGAAACACATCCTCGCCTTTTGTTTCGGAAAATCTCAAGAAAACTTTAGAAAAAAATAGGACCCGTGTCAATAAAGCGTCTAGTGTTGCGTCCAATAGCTTGCATAATCTCCAAGATCGCATCGGACCCGATAACTGAAAGCACCAAATTCCTACTGTTCTCAAGGCGTGAGCCGCAAACCTGTTTCATCGGGCACTAAAGGCTCTTGACCCTGTTTCGGTTGGATTTATGTAAATAATTCCTGAGACACGACACTGCCACTGTTCCGCCATAGCTCTTCGATCGACGGCGCACCGCAGTCCCCGTATTTTCTGCTTGACATCGAATGGTGAACGTGGCATTTTATTCCTTTAATTGCGGAGAAATGTATGAAAGCCGGAAGACACATGGAGATGGGCATATTTCGTTACTACTATTATTATTGGTGCTATAGACAGGTCTGCCCGGAGGTTGACAGGAGAACGTCTTAGGAGAGAGTAATCAAAAGAAAGTTCAAGCCGGGGGCAGGCCAAACAGCCTGCCCCCGGCTTTTTTGTTTTAAGAAGAAGGGCCGCGGCGGCAAAAACCACCGCGGCCTTTTCTGTTTTGTGCCAATCATTTTATGCCAAGGAGGTTGATCAATGATTATTGTCATGAAGAGAAAGGCTGACGAACAGGAGCTTGATAACGTGATCAAGTGGATAGAGTCCGTCGGGTACAAGGTCCATTTGTCAAAGGGGGTGGAGAGGACCATTATCGGAGCCGTTGGGGACGAGCGGGGGAAGGTCGCTTTGAAGGCCGCAGAAAACATGCCGGGCGTCGAAAAGGTGATGCCTATCTTGGCACCGTACAAGCTTGCAAGCCGGGAAAGCAAGGAAGGGAACACAGTCATCAAGGTTGGAGATGTGGAGATAGGTGGTTCCCAGTGTGTCGTGATAGCAGGGCCGTGCGCTGTGGAGAGTCCGGAGCAGCTCATGGAAGCGGCAGAAGTTGTGAAGAAGGCCGGGGCTTCCATGCTGAGAGGGGGGGCTTTTAAGCCGAGGACATCCCCGTATAGCTTTCAGGGTATGGGCGAGCAAGGTCTAAAACTCTTGGCAGAGGCCCGGGAGAAGACGGGGCTTCCCATTGTGACCGAGGCTATGAGTGCTGAAGAGGTAGAACTTGTGGACCGTTATGCAGACGTGATTCAGATAGGTGCCAGAAACGTTCAGAATTTTGCCTTACTGAAAGCGGTGGGCCTGAAAAGAAAGCCCGTCCTCTTGAAGAGGGGAATGATGACCACACTGGAAGAGTTGCTCATGTCTGCGGAGTACATATTGGCATCAGGAAACGATGAAGTCATACTCTGCGAGCGGGGGATTCGCACCTTTGAAACAAGCATGCGAAACACCCTTGACATCAGTGCTGTGCCGGTGCTCAAGGACAAGACCCACCTGCCGGTCATAGTGGACCCCAGCCATGCCATCGGTCAGTGGCGGTTTGTTCTGCCCCTTGCGAAGGCCGCCGTGGCGGTTGGAGCCGACGGCTTGCTCATTGAAGTCCATCCCGAGCCTGACCTGGCCCTTTGTGACGGCGCTCAATCCCTGAGGCCTGAAAGATTCGCTGAGCTCATGGAGGAGATTGAATCCATTGCAAAAATCGTCCGAAAGGAGTATGCACAGTAGCATGGAGCGCATTAGGGTCAACCTGGAGAAGTCTGTCAAGGATTCCTACGAGATTATCATCGGCGAAGACGTCATTGACCGCGCGGGATTGACCACTAAGGTTAAGGACGAAACAGACCGGTACGTGATCGTAACCGATTCAGATGTCAACCCCCTGTATGGGCAGCGGGTGTTGGAAAGGTTGAAAGAGACAACACGGCCTGTTGACATCATTGAAATACCGGCTGGAGAGAGTTCGAAATCACTAGAGACCGTTCTTGGTGTTGCAAGACGGCTCGTCGAGCTCAGCGCGAGCCGCAAATCGCTGCTCATTGCCCTGGGTGGAGGGGTGGTGGGTGATGTGACCGGCTTTGTCGCATCCGTATACATGAGGTCGATCCCTTATATCCAGATTCCCACCACCCTGCTTGCCCAGGTAGACAGCAGTGTGGGTGGCAAGACAGGGGTGGACCTTCCGGAAGGGAAGAATCTGGTGGGGACGTTTTATCAACCCAAGGCTGTATATATTGACTTGTCGGTCCTGAAGACGCTTTCCGACAAGGATTTTGGAAACGGACTGGCCGAAATCATCAAATACAGCATCATCGCAAATCATGGTCTCTTTGAATTACTCGAACAGGAGAACGCAGGGATCAAGAAGCGGGATATTTCCCTTATGAAAACCCTGGTTGGGCGTTCATGCAAGATCAAAGCAGGGATCGTTGAGGTAGACGAAAAGGAATCGGACTTAAGACGTGTTCTCAATTTCGGACATACTCTGGGGCATGCCCTAGAGGCTGCATCAGACTATGGCCTTCCCCATGGAGAGGCTGTTGCCATAGGGATGGTTGGTGCTGCAATGATTTCGCGTAAGCTTCATCATTTGGATGAAGACTCTTTCGCGAGAATCGTTGGCCTGATCAAATCCTACGGGCTGCCTACCACGATCCGTGCAGGTATGGAGACAGCCCAAATCACCGGCTTCATGGCAACAGACAAAAAGGCTGTAGGCGGACAACTGCACTTTGTTCTGACAAAAGCGATTGGCGTTCCTTTTGTAACGCCAGAGGTTCCCTCAGGTGTTGTGGTGGAGGCCATTGAGGAACTTAAACGATGAGTAAAAAATCCTTGGACCAGCTTAGAAGCAAGATCGAAGATATAGATTCGGCCCTTCTGAGACTCTTGAACGAGCGGGCAGTGGTTTCCAGCCAGATTGGCAGACTAAAAGTCGAAAACGGCCTGAATATCTATGACCATCATAGGGAAGAGTCGATATTCAGGTCCCTGGCCGAACAGAACCAGGGGCCACTGAAGGACTCGGAGGTCAACAGGATATTTTACGAAATTATCTCGGTTTCGAGAAAACTTCAGTCCGATATGGCCGGCGGCGACTCCGAAACCCGGGTGAGAAGCTACACGGGGGTGCTGAGCGGAAGCACCTCCGTTTACGGCATTCTCGGGAACCCTGTAGCACACAGTATGAGTCCTCGGATGCACAATGCTGCATTCAGGTACCTTGAAATAGATGCCATATACCTTCCCTTTGAGGTGGAAGATCTGCAGGGTGCGCTATCCGGAATGAAGGCCCTTGGAATCAAGGGCGCGAGCGTGACGCATCCCTTTAAGACAGAAATCTTTGGGCTGATTGACGAAATTGATGATACGGCAGAGAAGATTGGGGCGGTCAACACCCTGGTCTTCGGCGAGGAGAGGATACGGGGTACCAACACGGATTGGATTGGCGCTGTTCGGTGCCTTGAAGCCATGCTTCCCATAGAAGGCCACAGGTTTGTAGTGATGGGCACGGGGGGAGCTGCTCGGGCCGTGGTCTATGGAGTGGTCATCAAGGGAGGGGAGGCCATTGTTGTGGGCAGATCAGAAGAGAAGGGGCATACGTTGGCCAAGGAGTTTGACTGCACTTTTGTCCCACTCTCTGAGATCGAGAGTGCCCATGGAGACTGTTTAGTCAATACCACGCCGGTGGGCATGTATCCTAAAGAAGACGAGATGCCCGTGCCGACGCACATACTGGGCACATACAAAGCCGTTGCGGATGTCATATACAATCCTCTCAAAACAAAGCTCCTCAGGGAAGCAGAGGCCGCAGGATGCATGGTAGCAGGGGGTTTTGAGATGTTTGTGTTTCAGGGCACTGAGCAGTTTCATATATGGACGGGACAGGAACCTCCCGTGGAGATCATGAGGAGCGTTGTCTTGGAAAAACTCAAGAGTCGCGAGTGAATAACATATGTGAGGCTGGCAAATAAATCCGTGATGTTCTCAAGGCGCGAGCCGCAATATCGAATGTTGAATATCGAATTTCGAATTTGTGGCAGCCGCTTTGGTTAGCGTCAAAGGCCATTCTATTAAATCGGCAAGTCGTGAAATAGTCTGGAACTATATGAAAAGAATCACGCCCATCAATGAAATCAATGCGGTCGTAAGTGTCCCTGGTTCAAAGAGTTACACCCAGAGAGCCTTGATTACCGCTTCGCTTGCCAGTGGTAGATCTGTCCTCAGAAACGCCTTGATTTCAGAAGATACCGATTACTTGATGGAGGCACTGCGTTCGCTGGGCGCCGGTATTGCTGTGCACGGAAATGATATTGAGGTTGAGGGGACAGGCGGCAGAGTCGTTGCACCCTCTTCAGCCCTTTATCTCGGGAACAACGGAACGGGGCTGCGATTTCTCGTCGGAATGGTTTCCATGGGACACGGCACCTTCGTGCTTGATGGCAGCCCGCGCATGCGACAAAGACCCATTCAGCCCCTCGTTGATGCCCTGAACCGGATCGGCGTTGAGGCTTTCTGCGTTGACGGAACCGGATGCCCGCCGGTTCAAGTCGAAGCCGCGGGCCTGCCGGGCGGGGAGACACGCCTCGACACGGCGCTGAGCAGTCAGTACGTGTCGTCGCTTCTGTTGGCTGCGCCGTACGCTGAAAAGGATATCGAGATTGGGGCATCTACCCTCATCCCATCCTGGCCTTATGTTGAATTGACGCTGGATGTCATGGCGCAGTTTGGCATAGCGGTGGAAGACTTCGATAAGAAACGTTTTCGCGTTAGGGCTCCTCAAACCTATCAGGCAAAAGAATACGTGATAGAGGGCGACGTCTCAAGCGCGACCTATTTCATGGCAGCTGCCGCCATCATCGGCCGGAGCGTAAGAGTATCTAATATCAATGGGAATTCCCTTCAGGGGGATTTACGCTTCCTGGAGATCCTGGATACCATGGGGTGCGGGGTTTCCGCATCTGAAGAGGGGGTTGAAATAACCGGGCCGTTGTCCAACCACGAGGATCTTGCCTTTGACTTGAATGACGCGCCTGACATGGTTCCTGCACTTGCCGTTGTCTCCGCGTTCAGGAGGGGTAAGACCACTCTGCAGAATATACTGCACCTTCGTGTGAAGGAATCGGACCGGGTTTCCGCACTGACCAACGAACTTCAGAAGATAGGGGCGCGGGCTGAGAAAACGGCTGACGGCATGGTCATTCATGGAATCGCAACCCACGGGGCAGAAATAGAATGCTACAACGACCACCGGATCGCAATGAGTTTTGCTATAGCCGGACTGGCCATTGAAGGCATTACCATTAAAGATCCGGATTGCGTGAAGAAGTCATTTCCGGATTTCTGGGAAAAACTAGACTCATTGTCGATTGATGATTGAATGCGGAGTGCGGAATGCGGAATGAAAAGCTGAAGGGCCAACGGGCAAACTTTCTTCAACTTTAGGCCCCTTAGCTCACTTTAGGCACTCCAGGCACTTTCACTTAGACTTTAGCTCACTTTAGGCACGCTAGACACTTCTCTTATGAACATCGTTCTAGTCGGATACAGGTGTACCGGAAAGACTTCCGTTGGGAAGGCCCTTTCCGAGCGGCTTGGGAAGGCCTTTGTTGACACTGATGACTACATCGAAAAGAAAGCCGATCGGGCCATTAGCGATATGGTGGCAAAAGAAGGCTGGGACTTTTTTCGGGAAAAGGAAAAAGAGGCGATCCGCGAGATAACGTCCTCTATGAATATTATGATTGCCGCGGGCGGCGGTGCCGTCCTTAACACAGAAAACGTGACTAACCTGAAGAGAAACGGCGTCGTTATTCTGCTTGAGACCACGAACGAGACCATTTTAAAACGAATGCGCGCTGATGAGAAGACCGAACAACAGAGACCGAGCCTGACCGGAAAAGATCCGCTTGAGGAGATAGAAGAGGTTCTGGAAATCAGGAGGCCTTATTATCAACAGGCCATGGATTTCTCCGTGGACACGACGTCCAAAAGCATTGACGAGGTGGTAAACGAAATCATCGAGAGACTGGACCCTGACCTGTAGGTCTGGAGTCCTTTGCGAGACAAGGAAAAGATCAATCACGCTTCAGTACAAGGCGCAGCCGCAAAACACGAAACAAAAAGAAAAACACGAAAGATAATATGTGATGACCCTGTCATCATCTTCAGCTTAGTGGTAGTCCTGTTTTCGGGAAGTAGGCTAAGACAGTGGCCTCCAACTTCCACAAAGAAGCTCTGTCTTCTTTTCCTTAACCCCCTTTCGTGTTTTTATTGTTTTGCGGCTGCGCCTTAAAAACAGTACGTGCTTTCGTGATAAGTGTCTTTTTTTCTAATCTCTACTTAGCGAGGGATCTGAGGTGATTTAATGGCTGGCAACACATTTGGACAGGTTTTCAGAGTCACGACTTGGGGCGAGTCTCATGGAAAGGCCTTGGGGGGGGTGGTGGATGGGTGTCCCCCCGGGCTGTTTCTCAGCGAGTCTGACATTCAGCGAGACCTTGACAGGAGAAGACCCCGGGAGGCGCCTTCGAGTACGCTGAGAAGGGAGCCGGATGAAGTCAAGATCCTGTCCGGCACGTTTGAAGGGAAGACGACTGGCACCCCCATCTCACTTCTTATCTACAACAAGGACGTTAAGAGCGAGTCCTACGATTCCATCAAGGATGTCTTCAGGCCAGGGCATGGCGACTTCACGTATCAAGAAAAGTACGGCATACGCGACTACAGGGGAGGGGGCAGGGCCTCAGGCCGCGAGACAGCAGCAAGGGTCGCTGCAGGTGCCATTGCCAGGAAGTTGCTGGAGCGGGAAACGATCCTGGTCAGGGCTTATACGTTGGAACTAGCCGGGGTCAGAGCCGAAAAGGTGGACTTGAATGTTATAGACGAGAATCCGTTCTTTGCCCCGGACCTCGATGCAGCAGATAAGATGCACAAAAGGATTGTCGAGATAAAGGAAGGCGGGGACTCGGCCGGGGGGATCGTGGAAGTTGTGGTTCAGGGCTGCCCGGCCGGGCTGGGAGAACCTGTCTTTGACAAACTGGATGCTGAGCTTGCAAAGGCGGTTATGAGTATCGGAGCTGTAAAGGCCGTGGAAATCGGCGTGGGCCTGGCGGCTGCACAGCTTCTTGGCTCTGAATGCAATGACGAGATCACCCCGGAGGGCTTTGTCACAAACCGCTCAGGAGGAATCCTGGCGGGAATCTCCAATGGTGACGAGATTGTGGTGAGAGCTGCAGTGAAACCCATCTCTTCCATTGAGAAGGAGCAGCGCACGGTGGACAGCAACATGAAACCAACCACGATATCGGTCAAGGGAAGACACGATGTGTCAGCCGTGCCAAGGATTGTTCCGGTCTGTGAGGCCATGGTGAGGTTAGTAATTGCGGATCATTTGTTGAGGCAAAGGGCGATCAAACAACCATGATAAGGTGCGTATGGGTTATCCTTGGTGTTTATGCACACCGTCACATACCGTTTCGAACAGGAGGCTGATTAATATGATTAAGCTGACAAAACGCTTTATTCTTATCTTGGGCATCATCTTTCTGTTGGCGAATTGCGGTGAATCCGGACCCACCATAACGGACAATGAAGTGATAGTAAAAACAGGCAGCATGGATGTTCATTTTTCGCGTGGTAAACTTTTTGCCCAAACATACCTGATTTTCGGCGGCATTGAAATGAAGCAAAGCGACGCCATCGCCAAGATATCGCTTTCAGGACTGGAGCTAAGCACTGCAAGGTTCATCTATTCTCGGTACCCGGATTTCTACGCGTGCAAGTCTCCGGGAGCCCCTCTCGCTCAGAAGGCAATCCGCCAAGTTGAAATCGTCCCGGCTGATTCCAAAGTGATGGATGATCTGCGGAAGACGCTTGCTGATCATCAGGCAAGCCTCCAGGAAAGCGGAAAACGCGTGTGTGTCCGGTTGGAGGGGGAGGTGTTGAAACTAGAATCGGCAGTCATCAGGGAAAACAATCAGGACGTTACAAACGAGCTTCCTCCCCAAATGCACCATGAATACTACTTCGTTAAGTCCGCAGAAATGATTGACGCCCAAGAAGCTCTTACCGGGGGGCAAACAGGGTAGGAAAGACCGGAAGCCGTTCCGGTTTTTCAATGAAAAAAAGGCAGGGTTCATCTCTGACCCTGCCTTTCAGGACAAATCTTTACGCTTTATCCCTTAGAAAGTCATTCGGCCTTTAATCTCATCAATATTATCAGCTTCATAGACTTCGACATCCGGAGAGTCCATGTCTACTTCAAACCCGTAATGCTGGCTCACGATTCTCTCTATCTCTTTTTCAGTGAACTGATCCCGTGGAATCTTGAGAGATATCAGTTCATCCTTTTCGGGGCCGATCAACGAAGACTTTTCAGCGGGCAAGTAGATTGTA
>JAQBAU010000088.1:0-21426 GCA_032126655.1 Desulfobacterales bacterium | reverse complement strand
AAAATCTTTGGGAGGAGTTTTTCCTGCAGATCAATGATCAGGAAAATGGCGTTTTCAGGAGTCAACAGATGTGATGTCATGGCATAAGGCGCTCAATGCAGCCGTTGCACACTATGTTATTTTCTGTCATGTTAGTGTCTGCTTCAATCAACGTCAAGGCTTCATTGACCTATTAAGGGTTCACATTCCCGGGAGTGTAGCCCCTAGGATAATCATAACATGAGCGTAAAGCGGGGACAAATTCTCGAACTGAGCATTGAAAAGCTCACCTATGGCGGCAGAGGGCTTGCGCGGGCAAATGGCCTTGCCATATTCGTGCAAGGGGCCGTGCCCGGTGATGAGGCTAGAGTCAGGGTATTCAGGCGGAAGAAACATCACGCTGAAGCACGGGTTGTCGAACTGATGACACCGTCGCCTTTCAGGGTGAAAGCACCGTGCCGTTACAGTGGTTTTTGCGGCGGCTGTACGTGGCAATATCTTGACTACGAAAAGCAGCTCTTTTTCAAGGGCGGGCACGTCGCCGAGGCCCTTGAACACATTGGGGGATTTGAAGACGTGCTGGTGCATCCTGTTGTCCCCTCAAACAAGGTATTTGGCTACCGGAACAAGATGGAATTTTCTTTTTCTGACCGGAGGTGGCTGCTGCCCGAGGAGCTCTCGAGAGAGGATATCCCAAAAGACTTTGCCTTAGGCCTTCACGTGCCGGGCACGTTTGACAAGGTTCTCGATACAGAGGCCTGCCTCCTGCTTCCGGACAGAGGGAGCCAGATCTTGGGTGATGTGCGACATTATGCGAAAGAAAGCGGGATACCCCCTTACGGGCTGAAATCTCACAAGGGGTTTTGGCGGTTCTTGATGCTCAGGCACGCTGCTGTTCCGGATCATTGGATGGTCAACATTGTCACATCCGAGGAGCAAAGGGCGTGGGTTCAACCTTTGGCAGAAATGCTGTACAGAAAATATGAAAACGTTACTTCAGTTGTTAACAATATCAATACCAGAAAGGCGGGCATCGCCATTGGCCAGTTGGAGCTCTCCCTTGCCGGAGAACCCTTCATCTCAGACAGGATTTCCGAATTTGACTTTGAGATATCAGCAAATTCCTTTTTCCAAACGAATACTGCCATGGCCGCACGACTCTATGAAGTGGTAAAGACCTATGCCGGACTCACAGGCGAGGAGACCGTCCTTGATCTTTATAGTGGAACCGGCACAATTCCGATGTTCCTCTCCAAGGGTGCCGAAAAAATCATAGGAATTGAGATTTCGGAAGCCGCTGCACGGGATGCGCAGAACAACTGCCATAAGAACCAGGTCCACAACTGTACGTTTGTGTGCAAGGACATCAAAGAAGGTCTCAAGGAGATTACTGACAGTCCCGATGTAATTGTCATCGATCCTCCCAGGGCCGGGATGCACAAAGATGTCATTAAGCTCGTCCTCGGCTTGTCTTGCGATACAATCGTCTACCTTTCCTGCAATCCGGCCACACTTGCACGAGACCTTGGCCTTCTAAAGGAAGCCTATCATCTTGTGGAAGTCCAACCGATTGACATGTTTCCTCACACGTACCACATAGAATCTATCGCCAGGCTCAAAAAAATACCACGACAAAGCAACAGACCAAGATCTCTTGGCATTGCGGAAGAACCGGACGCTTGGTAACTGGAAACCGGGAGGGACAACTACGCGTGGGGAGTGGGATCAGGACCGGAACCTGCCGTTTGCTTGAGGTCTTCCACTAACCGATATGGTATCCTCAGGTCCCCGCTTCCGAATCCAATGTGGACCCAGGACTTAGCCGCTCCGTGGAAATCTGACCCACCCGTAACGAGCAGTCCATGGTGTCTTGCGAGACGCTCATACAGGGCTGTGCGAACAGGCCCGTGGCTGGGGTAGTAGGTCTCCACGCCCTGCAGACCAACCTCTTTCAAACCAGCGATGATCTTGTCCAGTTCCGCCTCGGTCTTTGTGTTCAGCGTAGAAGGATGCCCCAGTACAGCCACACCCCCTGCCCCCCGTATCGTCTTGATTGCCTCAGCGGGTGATAGCCGATACCTTTCAACATAGGCAGGGCCGCCCTTTCTCAGAAAGGTGACAAAGGCTTCGTCTATGCTTTGCACGACTCCCCTTTGGACAAGCACTCCAGCGATATGAGGCCTTCCCACCTGGCCTCCTCCTGAGGCTTCAGAGACCTCATCGTAGTCAATATCTATTCCGAGGTCCTGAAGTCTTTGGATGATTTGCAGGTTTCTCTCAGCCCTGGATTTCTGCACGACCTCAAGGGCCTGTCCCAAACGGACATCGTCCAACCGAAACAGATAGCCGAGTAGGTGCATGGCTCCAGACTCAAAGTCGGCACTGACCTCAATGCCGGAAAGTATCTCAACGTCAGTCGATTTGCTGTGTTGTAGGGCCTCGGCCGAACCGTCGATAGTATCATGATCAGTAATTGCCATGGCACGAAGAGGCACCTTTTCGGCTGCTTTGATGATCTCTCGTGGCGAAAGGGAACCATCTGAGGCAGTAGAATGGATGTGGAGGTCAATGTAGAGGGGTTTTGGAGGGGTATTTACACGCAGATCAGTCAAAAAGGTCTATATCCCAAGGGCATTTTCCGTTGCTTCTTCCTTGGTTTTGCATTCAACACACTGCGTGGTTACTGGCCGGGCTTTCAACCGTTTGATTGAGATATCGCAACCGCAGCTATCACAGACTCCGTATGTCCCATCATCGATGCGCTCAAGGGCTTGACGGATTTTGACGATCAGTTTCCGCTCTCTGTCTCGAATACGGAGCATGAAGTTTCGATCAGCCTCAAGGGAGGCGCGATCTGTGGGATCGGGGAAACTGGCAATCTCTCCGGTCATCCCTGATACTGTCTGACTGGCTTCGGCCAGAAGGTTCTCTAAGCGTTCAGTCAGTAGTTTCTTGAAATATTCGATGTCTTTGTTTTTCATCAAATGACCTGTTGGACGGAAACAACCATATTGGTACTGTACAAGGCCCCCGTCTCGACCTTGACCTATTGAACGGGTTACTGAGAAATCAATGGGGCTAAAAAAGGATTCTCAATTACCATACGAAAAAAACCTTGTAAAGGAAAAAACCTCCTCGACTGGTGGGCGTCCATACTCGTTCTGCCCCCGCAACCCTTAAGCATCACAGTCACGCTGGTAGCCGGGCCAGAAGGTTGGCCTTTGTACGCAACATCGGCTCCATCCCAACGCTCCTCTCCACTCAATTACGATGTGATGTCAATGCGGGTGTGGTCAGGGCCTTTACAAACCTAAACTTCGTAGTTATTATATTCAAGATGTTGAAATAAAGGGAAAACTATGGCGTTTCCCCTGGAGGGGGCGCCATGCTGGAAAGTGAAGGTTTCAGTAGCAGCAGAAGGAGTTATCCATGGAGTATATCAAAATTCGCTTTGGGAAGAACCTCGGTGAGATGCACAGCAGGCTCCAGAGAACCATAGACGAGATGTTTCGTCGGGTGAATCCAATGCTGGTCCTATCTGAACAGACTTGGCGTCCCCAGATGGACATTTATGAGACGCCGGAAGAGATTATTGTCGTTGGGGAGATGTCGGGCGTGCTCAAGGAGGATATCGTCGTGGAACTCGACCAGGGTGCCGTCAAGGTTTCTGCCAGGCGGCGGGAGGTTCCTCGGGTTCCGGGCATGCGATATCATCTCGCGGAGATCGCCTGCGGAAGTTTCGAAAGAATTCTGCTGCTGCCCGTGCCTATCGACCCTGAGAAAGTCACAGCGTCTTATACCAACGGGCAGCTAAGAATTGCCATGGGCAAAAAAGGGCCAAGCCAGGTCCATCGGGTACGGATTCATGATGAATAAGCCCAATCACCAGGAGACCCAATAATGATAGCAGAACAAAATAATACAACTGCCCCTCAGGGGGAAGAAATTCGCAAGATTCCGGACATATTGCCGATTTTGCCGGTGATAGACATGACGCTCTTTCCCAGGATGGTCCTTCCGTTGGTGGTCCAGGAGGATGCTTCTCGGCAACTGGTGGACGAAGCCATGGCCAAAGACCGACTCATCGGGCTGGTTCTCTCCAAGAAAACGGATTTGGCTGGTTCGTATGAGGCTTCTGATCTTTATGAGGTAGGAACCGCTGCATTAATCCTGAAGATGTATAGACCTGATGAGACTGGAACTCAAATCCTGGTCCAGGGAGCCGGTCGATTCCGGGTCTTGGAGTATCTGAAGGATACGTCCTACCTTCGCGCCCGCATCGAGCCCATTGCCGAACAGACCGTCAAGGACATCGAAGTGGATGCCATGATGAGCAACCTGGTAGGCTTGTATCAAAAGGTTCTTGAACTGTCTCCCTACCTGCCGAAAGAGTTGGAGAGCCTTTCCAGGTCGCTTGAAGAAGGAGGGATGCTGGCCGACCTGGTTGCCTCCAGTCTGAACATCTCCAAGGAGGAGAAGCAGAATATCCTGGAGGCCGAAGATGTGAAGAAACGCCTGATAGAAGTGACGAAGCTGATCAATAGAGAACTTCAAGTGTTGCAGCTGGGCCAGAAGATTCAATCCCAAGTCAAGCTGGACATGGATAAGGCCCAGCGGGATTTCTATCTGCGCCAGCAGCTCAAGGCTATCAAGGAAGAGTTGGGTGAATCAGAAGAGGATAAAACTGCCCTCGACGAGTATCGGACCAAGATCGAAGAGAAAGAGCTTCCGGAAGATGCAAAGAAAGAGGCAGAGCGGGAATTGGAACGTCTGGCCCGGATGCATCCGTCTTCAGCTGAGTATACTGTGGCCACGACCTACCTCGACTGGTTGACCGCCCTGCCCTGGAACGAAAGCACCGAAGATGTGCTGAACATCAAAAAGGCACAGGAGGTCTTGGACGAAGACCATTACGACCTGGAAAAAGTTAAAAAGCGCATTATCGAATATCTGGCCGTTCGCAAACTTAAATCCGACTCTAAAGGCCCGATTCTGTGTTTCATCGGCCCGCCAGGTACCGGGAAAACCTCTCTGGGACGGTCTATTGCTCGGGCCCTGGGGAGAAAGTTTGTCCGCATATCATTGGGCGGCGTACGCGATGAGGCCGAAATTCGCGGCCACCGTCGAACCTACGTCGGTGCCCTGCCGGGGCGTATCATTCAAGGCATCAGGCGGGCTGAGAGCAACAACCCTGTTTTCATGCTCGATGAGATAGACAAGGTTGGGACTGATTTCCGGGGCGATCCTTCTTCGGCGCTCCTTGAAGTCTTAGATCCCGAGCAGAATTTCTCGTTTTCGGATCACTACTTGGATGTGCCCTTTGATCTTTCCAAGGTGATGTTTATCACCACTGGCAATATCCTGGACACCATCCCTCCGGCGCTTCGGGACCGTATGGAGGTTTTGGATCTTCTGGGCTATACCCAGGATGAAAAGGTGAAGATTGCTCAACGCTATCTCATTCCTCGCCAGCTGGAAGCCCATGGCCTCACTCCCGAACAGCTCTCCATCACGGCAGGTGCCATTCGACTCATCATTTCCGGCTACACGCGGGAAGCCGGGTTGAGGAATCTGGAACGGGAGCTGGCAGCCGTCTGTCGGGGAGTGGCTTGTGTCGTTGCCGACGGATGCCAAGGCCCTACCCGTGTGAAGGCCAGGGACGTCCATAAGTTCCTGGGACCTGTCCGATTTCGATCCGAAGTGAGCGAACGGATATCAACCCCTGGCGTGGCTGCAGGCCTGGCGTGGACCCAGGCAGGCGGGGATCTCCTGTTTGTGGAAGCGGCCAAGATGAAGGGGAAGCATGGACTTACGCTTACCGGTCAACTTGGAGATGTAATGAAGGAGTCCGCAACGGCAGCCCTCAGTTATATCCGCTCCCATGCAAAGGAGCTTGGCATTCCCGAAGACTTTTACGAGAATCAGGAGATACATATCCATGTACCGGCTGGTGCCATTCCTAAGGATGGGCCATCCGCCGGCGTGACCATGCTGACCGCCCTGGCCTCCCTTCTCACGGATAAGGCTGTTGCCGGCAACTTGGCCATGACAGGTGAGATTACTCTCAGAGGCCAGGTCCTTCCGGTAGGGGGCGTAAAGGAAAAGGTGCTCGCAGCACACCGGGCCGGCATTAAAACGACCATCCTCCCCAAGTGGAATGAGAAAGACTTGGAAGATGTGCCCAAGAAGGTTCGAGATGCCCTTCAATTCCATTTTGTGGAGACCATGGACGAGGTGTTAAAAATTGCCCTGCCCTGAACCCTGATCCACATTTCCAGAGTGGGTTCCGGGTTTCGCCGGATTTGGTTTGTCCCCTTGAAGAGTGATCGTCCATCCGGCCCCCCCTTGGACTTTGGGCTTGAAAAAACCGGCCGTTATGGTAAAGGTGGGCACACAACAGTAAGGGTATTCAGATGCTACTGAGTACCCTTTTTCTATAGTCCATGGCCTATTCGGTGAAGCTTCACGCAGAAGTCGAACACCTGATGAAAGTGACATAGAGCGGGGAACCGGTGTGAAAAAGAAAACCTTTGAAATCTCGGTTGGCGGCAAGGACTACAAGATAGACGTAGACAAGTTTGACGGCAAGCGGGCCTTGGTGAAGATTGACGGCAAGCCCTACGAGGTTGAAGTGAAAAAGGATGTTGGGGCTGTGTCAAAGCCGGCCTCGGTGTCTTCACCCGCCGCAACAAAGACAACCCCCGCTGCACCGGAGGCTCCCACAGTGTCCGCCCCGTCCAGCGGGGAAGTGACTGCACCCATGCCCGGATTGATACTCGAAATCATGGTAGCCGTCGGGGACCAGGTAACAGCAGGCATGCCCGTGATTAAGATGGAAGCGATGAAGATGGAAAATGAGATCCCCTCACCCGCCAATGGAACGATCAAAACAATCGTGGTCAAGGTAGGGGATACCGTGGCAACTGACGAAGCACTGATGGTGATAGAAGAAACGTAACATCTCAGAGGTATTCCTTGCCATAGCAAAGGTTAGGAAGAAGACCGGAGAGAGTGAGGCCAGAGAGATCTCATGGTGAATGAAGACAAAATTCAAGCCCTTATTGACAAAACCGCTGAAGCCGACCTGGGTGGTGGCCAGGATCGAATCGATGTCCAACACAAAAAGGGAAAATGGACAGCTCGCGAGAGGCTTCATCAGCTGTTGGATGAGGGCAGCTTCCAAGAAATTGATAAGTTTGTCCTGCACCACTCCACCGATTTTGGCATGGACAAGAAGAAATTCCCGGGAGATGGGGTCGTCACGGGGTACGGACGGATCAACGGCCGACAGGTCTATGTCTTTGCTCAGGACTTCACTATTTTGGGGGGGTCGCTCAGCTTGGCCGTGAGCCAAAAGATCTGCAAGGTCATGGACCTTGCCCGCAGGAACGGCGCCCCGCTGATCGGTCTGAACGACTCCGGGGGGGCTCGTATACAGGAAGGGGTCACCAGCCTGGCCGGATACGGGGAAATATTCATGCGTAACGTACTCGGCAGCGGCGTTATTCCCCAGATTTCTGCAATCATGGGACCGTGTGCCGGAGGTGCCGTCTATTCTCCGGCTCTTACCGATTTTGTCTTTATGGTAGAAAAAACGAGCTATATGTTTATTACCGGCCCGCAAGTCATCAAGTCGGTAACCCATGAGGAGGTTACGCCTGAGAAGTTGGGCGGGGCCTTGACGCATAACGCCACGAGCGGTGTCGCCCATTTCGCAGGAAAGGACGACCAAACGGTCCTGGCCATGATCAGGGAGCTCCTCAGTTTCTTGCCCCAGAACTATCAGGAGAAGCCTCCTATCGTTGAACCTACCGATGATCCGGAGCGAACCGATATTGAGCTTCGAGAGGTTGTTCCTGAAAGCGCCAGGCAGCCGTACAATATTCGTGTGATCATTGACTCTGTTGTGGACAACCACCACTTCTTTGAGGTCCAAGCGAGATACGCCCAGAATATTATCGTTGGTTTTGCCCGCTTGAATGGTCATCCGGTTGGCATTGTGGCCAATCAGCCTTCTTTCCTGGCTGGTTGTTTGGACATCAATGCATCAATAAAGGGTGCCCGATTTGTTAGGTTTTGTGATTGCTTTAACATCCCGCTGATTACCTTTTGTGATGTCCCGGGGTTTCTCCCTGGAACAGCCCAGGAATACGGGGGTATCATCAAACACGGGGCCAAGCTCATCTACGCATACTGCGAGGCAGTGGTACCCAAAATCACGGTCATCACCCGCAAGGCTTATGGCGGGGCTTACATCGTGATGTCGAGCAAGCACCTCTGGGGAGACATCAATTATGCCTATCCTACGGCAGAGATCGCTGTCATGGGACCGGACGGGGCAGTCAATGTTGTGTTCAAAAAGGAGATCAGCGCTGCCGAGGATCCTGCAAAAAAAGAAGCTGAAATGGTGGAAGAGTACCGCAGCGTATTTGCCAGCCCCTATCGGGCCGCAGAAAGGGGATACGTTGACGAGATTATTCTACCGGAGCAGACACGGCCAAAGTTGATCAGCGCCCTCGAATCCTTGAAAAACAAGCAAGAACGCATGCCCATGAAGAAGCATGGCAACCTGCCCCTGTAAAGAGGTTGGGTCAATTTCTGTAGAACCTATCTCAAGAATAAGGTCTGGGTTCAGGGGGAAGTTGAAAATCCCGAGCTTGTCGTCGGGGGCGCGGAACGGTGAAAACGCGGAGTCCCGCTATAAGCGGGATGAGCTCAAAGATTTTGAACCGTTTCGCAATCCCGCCAAAGGCGGGACCAATGGACACTTAGATTGTTCTTGAGATAGGTTCTATTCATATGGCTCGGCCCGTGAAGACAACTCAAGCAACCAGACTACTTGCCCAACCAAACTGACCAACCATGTATGACGACAAGAAACTAAAAGAGATAGAGGAGTCTTTGGCCGCGTGGGTCAAGAAGACCCAAGAGGTCCTTGAGAAACGCCCGGAGCGCAAAGAACGTTTTGAGACCCTCTCAGGTATTGCGGTTGAGCGGGTCTATACCCCGTCCTCTGCGTCCGAGTGTGACTATGCGGAGGACTTAGGATTTCCAGGAGAATACCCATACACTCGTGGCGTGCAACCCACAATGTACCGCGGACGACTCTGGACCATGCGGCAATATGCTGGTTTTGCCAGTGCAGAGGAGTCCAACAAACGGTACAAATACCTTCTGGAACAAGGCCAAACCGGCCTGAGTGTGGCCTTCGATCTTCCCACTCAGATCGGGTACGATTCAGACCATCCCATGGCCCGGGGCGAGGTCGGCAAGGTGGGTGTGGCCATAGATTCTCTGAGAGACATGGAAACCCTGTTTGATGGGATTCCTCTTGATCAGGTTAGCACGTCTATGACCATCAATGCCCCTGCTGCCGTTCTGCTCGCGATGTACGTACAAACAGCAGCGAAGCAAGGAGTCGGATCTGACCGACTCAAGGGCACCGTCCAGAATGACATCCTGAAAGAATACGCGGCCCGAGGCACATACATATTTCCACCAGGGCCCTCGATGCGCATTATCACGGACATCTTTGCTTTCTGTTCCGAGAATATCCCGATGTGGAACACAATCAGTATCAGTGGGTACCACATCCGGGAGGCGGGCTCGACAGCCGTCCAGGAGGTCGCCTTCACGCTGGCCAACGGGATCGCCTATGTTGAGGCCGCCCTGAGGGCGGGTCTTAAGGTGGATGACTTTGCGCCGCGTCTTTCCTTCTTCTTCAATGCCCACCTGGACTTTTTTGAAGAAATCGCCAAGTTTCGCGCTGCACGGAGACTGTGGGCCAAAATCATGAAAGAGCGTTTTCAGGCAAAATCCGCGAGATCTCTCATGCTCCGGTTTCACACCCAGACTGCCGGATGTGCGCTCACGGCCCAGCAGCCACAGAACAATGTTATCAGGGTTACCCTTCAGGCCCTTTCAGCCGTCCTTGGCGGGACCCAGTCGCTTCACACCAATTCCATGGATGAGGCATTCTCGCTCCCGTCTGAAGCAGCGGTTCAGACAGCCCTGAGAACGCAACAGCTGATTGCCTATGAATCAGGAGTTGCAAACACGATTGATCCGTTAGGCGGTTCATTCTATGTAGAGCGTTTGACGGATGAGATGGAAGAACGTGCGCGGGCCTACCTTGACAAGATCGACGAAATGGGCGGAGCTGTGGTCGCTGTAGAGCAGGGATATGTCCAGAGGGAGATTCAGGAAAGCGCCTATACATATCAGAAGGCCGTGGAAACCGGCGAGCAGATTGTAGTGGGCTTGAACAAGTTTCAGGAGGAGGGTGCCCGGCCCACAAACTTACTGCGTGTAGACCAGAGCGTTATGGAATCTCAACTGGCCAAGCTGGAAAGACTAAAGGCCGAGCGGGATAACGCGGCGGTTGAGTCTGCGATCGGAAGACTGAGAGAATGTGCAAGTGGAAGCGATAATCTGATGCCGGCTATGATGGAAGCGGTAGCCTCCTATGCAACACTGGGAGAGATTTGTGATACACTGAGAGAGATTTTTGGAGAGTATACAGCGGTATCTACTCTGTAGTAATAACAGTGCCTAAAATGCCTGAAGCCCGCCCTGGCGCTAAATATTCAGATCTACCAGCTAAGTCTATAGGTGCTATCTGCCAGGCTTAGCTTACTATGACACCAAGCCAGGTCTGGGCCAGGGTGCGATAGAGTGTCTAAAGTAAACCGACTGTTTTTTTGTGTCATTTCGAGCAAAGCGCCCGCCCTGGCGTGTTGCTTGTCGTGAGCTATTAAGCCGATAATCCAGGTCTGGGCCAAGGAGAAATCTTTATTGTGCCACCACCCGTAAGTTCAAGATTTCTCCCGGAGCCTGCCCTGAGTAAAGACGCCAAGACTCCTCGCTTCGTTCGGAGTGACAGAAGCGAAGGGGTCGAAATGACAATGGGGAGTTAGTTGGCCGACGAAAGATAGATATTCTTCAATCTTCAATTTGCAGTTCTAAGTGACCAATGACTAACAAGAAGATTCGCGTTCTGGCTGCAAAGCCCGGCCTCGACGGCCATGACCGGGGTATCAAGGTCATCTCGTGTGCGTTGCGCGATGCGGGAATGGAGGTAATATACACCGGGTTGCGGCAGACGCCTGAACAGATCGTTCAGGCTGCAATTCAGGAGGACGTCGACGTTATAGCCATGAGCGTGCTCTCGGGCGCCCATGACTACCTGTTTCCCAGAGTCATGGAACTACTAGAGGAGGCGGGTGTAACCGATGTCCTTGTTATCGGAGGCGGCATCATTCCTGAAGAGGATATTGAGCGCCTGAGAGATGTCGGGATTCGGGCTGTTTTCGGTCCCGGAACTCCAACAACGGATATTATACGATTCATAGAAGAAAATGTCCCAGAATAGCTCGTGTCCCATGCCCCCAGTCCTTTGAATGGTGAAAATATTACACCCCCCGAGTTTGCCACTCCTGTTTTTCACCGGCTTGCTATCCTTACTGTTAAGCTGTACCCGGCCGGAAAAAAGACCGCAACCACTGCCCGGCCATCCCCAACCTTACAAGATCGGTGAACACTGGTACCAACCCTTAAAAGGTGCCGATGATTTCCTGGAACGCGGCACGGCCTCCTGGTATGGTAAACAGTTTCACGGAAGAAAGACGGCAAGTGGCGAGACTTACAATATGTATGCCATGACAGCCGCCCACAAGACACTGCCGATGGGCACATACGTAAGAGCTCGTAACTTGGACAGCGGAAAGACAGTTGACGTGCGAATAAACGACCGGGGCCCTTTCGTACGCGGTCGGATCATTGACCTGTCCTACGAAGCGGCCAAACGGATGGGAGTGGTTGGGCCGGGCACAGCCCCGGTGGAGATCGTCGCACTGGGATCATTGAAAGAGACTGAAGTTGCCGGGAAGGTTCAACAGACGCTTGTGCCCGGGGACTACTACGCAGGGGATTTCACCATCCAGGTGGGCGCCTTCAAAGATAGGCAAAACGCGGTTAAGCTCAGGGACAAACTGGCAGTAAAATACAAGAATGCGCATATTGCGGCATACGAGGGTGCGTTGGAGACCTTCTATTGCGTACGTGTTGGAAGGTCTGACAGGCTTGAGCGGGCCAGAGAGTACGAAAAGATGCTTGAGGCGGCCGGATATAGAGATGCTATGGTGGTAGCTCGTTAGTAACGTGCAGGTATTTTAATATTGGATTGTGGGAAAGGTTACGTTTAGAGCCTGAGGGATCGGATATTACTTCACAGGATGACGCGAGCTGGACAGCAGTCCATTACGAGGAATTGATCTTTTTTCTTAATATACCAGAGGTTTTGAAGACAACAACCCTTCTGGCCCGCAACTGTAAGTCATGGCGTGTCTGGGGGTTGCGACCTCGCCGAGCCTTCTTTTCCTTGACCACAAATTTCCCGAAACCACTGATCAGGAGGTCTTCGCCGCTCTGCAAGGTCCCTTTCATGATCTCCAAGAGTTGTTCAACCACTTGCCGGGCGTCGCTTTTTCTCAGACCAAGCTGCGTGTAAGCTTCATTGATGATCTTGTCTTTGGTCAGGGCCATTTGTCACATCCTTTTCAAGCGGATAAGGTCGTGTTTCTATGTAGGCTCAACGTGGTAAGATAATTGCTTTTATGCCCTAAATCCAAAGAAGTGTCAAGAGTTTATTCGTAAAAGAGGAGGAAATTTGAAGATTGTTTTTGCGGACAGAGATGGTGTCATAAACAGGGATCGATCCGATTATGTCAAGAGCTGGTCCGAGTTCGACTTTTTACCCGGAAGTCTCGATGCTTTGAAGCTGCTGACCCTCAACGACTACCATGTTATCCTGATTACCAATCAGTCTGTGATCAACCGAAAAATGGTGACCGAGGAAGAACTCCTAAACATCCACGCAAAGATGGAGGACGCGGTTGTTGCCCACGGCGGCAGGATAAAAGCCATCTATTATTGCCCTCATGTGCCCGAGGACGGGTGCAGTTGCCGAAAACCAGAACCCGGGCTGATCGAACGGGCAAAAGCAGAACACAATCTGGATCTTTCAGAGACCTGCATGATAGGGGACAGTTTAAAGGATATTCAGTGTGCGCGACGAGCAGGGTGCGGAAAGATTGTCCTGGTAAGGACTGGCCACGGGGGAAAGACGAAGGAGCTTTATAAGGATGCTGACATAGAGGCTGATCACGTGGCAGATGACTTCATGGCTGCCGTAAAATGGCTGATAGATGAATAAAGGCTCAAGGCGCAGGGCATAGGGCGCAAGGAGAAAGACAGATTTCTTAGAATATTTGCCTTCTCCCTTACGCCCTGGGCCTTAAGCCTTTGTTAACTTATTGATGAGAGCTGCCACGTAGCCAGCTCCAAAGCCGTTGTCGATGTTTACGACAGTGACGTTGGAGGCACAGCTGTTCAGCATCGCCAGAAGCGCCGTGATACCGCCAAAACTTGCCCCATAACCGACACTGGTCGGAACAGCGATGACCGGTTTGTCAACAAGGCCGCCCACGACACTGGGCAGGGCCCCTTCCATTCCGGCGACAACAACGAAGACCGAGGCCTCGGTCCACAATGTTTCGTGCAGCAGAAGCCTATGGATACCCGAAACCCCCACGTCGTAAAGCTTCTCCACTCGGTTCCCCATTGTCTTTGCTGTCAAGAAGGCTTCGTCTGCCACGGGGATGTCTGAAGTACCTGCCGCAATCACCATGATGAGTCCCTTGCCGGCGGGTTCAATTCGCTTAGACTCCAGCACCAGCATACGGGCCTCTGCATGATAGACAGCATCACGATGGATTGCCCTGACGGCCTCTGCTTTTTCAGCAGACACCCTGGTGATCATCACCGTGTCTTTCTGCTTAACCATAGCCTTCACCACACCTAATATCTGTTCCACCGATTTACCCTCCCCAAAAATCACTTCCGGAAAGCCTTTCCTCAAGGGTCGATGGTGATCTACACATGCATAGGCAAGGTCTTCAAATGGGAGGCGTTTGAGCTTTTGAAGGGCCCCATCCACGGTCATACGACCAGATGAGACCGATTCCAGAATTTTCTTGATAGCTTCGGCATCCATGAGCCACTCACAAGCCAAATCATGTATTGAAAGGTAAGAAGCCCCCAGTCCAACCCACCAGACGACACGGAGGACTGATCCACGCTTAACATCGTGGTTTTGTAGAGTCAACAATGAACATATCTGGCTTGATTTATTGGTCAAATGTGCTATTGGGTAAAATATCTGGATCTTGTCATTCTAAAATGGCGTGATGGAAGGGTATAGAGGAGGGCTCCACTCATGGACATGATCGCTTGCTCCATGTTTGAGGCCGGGCGCTGTATACTCAGCAGGCTGCCGCACGGCAAGGATTTGATCAGGACACTAGAAGACTTCTGTGTGCAGAATTCTATTCAAACCGCTGTGTTTTCTGTCATAGGGGCCGTTACGTCGGCGACACTGGGTTCCTACGACCAGAATCAGCAGGTGTACGTGACTTATAAGAAGGAGGAACCACTCGAAATCGTCAATTGCACGGGCAACGTGTCATTGAAGGACGGGCAGGTGGCTGTACATGCCCACGCTGTGCTGGCCGACATGGACGGCCAGACCATTGGGGGGCACGTCTTCTCGGACACCGTTATCTATGCGGGGGAGATGTACATCCGGGAGCTTTTGGGCACGCCTCCGGAGAGGGAGTACGACGAGACAACAGGACTTCCACTGTGGCGACTGTGACGTGAGTGGCTTAACGCCTCTATAACCCATCTCAAAAACAATCTAAGTGCCCATGGCAGCGTTGCGAAACGGTTCAAAATGCTCACATACTACCGTGTATGCTCCGCGTTTTCACCGTTCCGCGTCTTGCCCTGAACCCTAATCCTATCTTTGAGATAGGTTATAGAAAACGGCCTTTGGATTGTTTTTCCTGGAGGTTTGCACAGATCAACGTTGATACGCTGTAGCCAATTACCCAAGCCTAGGAAGGAAAGCTACAATGGAACTCAAGATCACGAAGACCAGGACACCCAAGCAGCTTCCAGATGATTCGAAATTGGGATTTGGGGAACTGTTCACTGATCACATGTTCAACATGGACTTCAGCCCCGAGAAGGGCTGGCATAGTGCACGTATAGAACCTTATGGTCCGATCGTGATGGATCCAGCTACGATGGTCCTCCACTACGGTCAGGCAATCTTTGAAGGTCTCAAAGCGTACCGGACGAGCAGGGGGATGATTCAGTTGTTTCGCCCGGAGCGAAACATGGCCAGACTCAATCAGTCCGCACGGTTTGTGTGCATCCCGGAAGCTGATGAAGCCTTTCTCCTGGATGCTGTGAAAAAGCTTATTGCCATTGACAAAAAATGGGTCCCTAAAGCCCCCGAGACCTCGCTGTATATTCGCCCAGCGGTGATTGCTACGGATCCATATCTAGGAGTGCGGCCTTCCAACACGTACCGTCTCTTCGTTATCTTGTCGCCAGTGGGTGCTTATTATCCAGAGGGGTTCAATCCGGTAAAGATATGGGTGACAGATGAGCATGTCCGGACCGTAGTCGGCGGCGTGGGCGAGGCAAAGACGGCGGCCAACTATGCAGCCAGCTTGTATGGGGCTGAGAAGGCCAAAAAAGCGGGCTACACCCAGGTGCTCTGGCTCGATGCCATCGAGAACCGCTATGTGGAAGAGGTGGGGACGATGAATATCTTCTTTGTTATCGCCGGCGTCCTGGTTACACCCCACCTTGGGGGGAGTATACTGCCCGGCATCACACGCGACTCCGTCCTGACACTTGCCAAGGACTGGAACATCCCCGTGGAAGAGCGGCCCATCCCAATCGAGGAGGTCGTAGCACACCATGAGAGTGGCGCCCTTCAAGAGATCTTCGGTTCCGGCACGGCTGCGGTTATCTCACCCGTGAGCTATCTTGCTTGGAAGGATCATATGTTAGCCGTCGGGGATGGCAAGGTGGGTCCTGTGGCCCAGAGATTCTACAACGAGCTAACCGATATCCAATACGGCCGAGCCGAAGATCCTTTTGGTTGGATCGTGCCGATTGACGAGGAATAGGTCCGCAACTTAAGACATCACTGAAGGAAAAGCAGACCAAAGGCCAGCCCGCCGCGCTTCCACTTGCGAGACGGGCGGGCATGCGGTTTGCCTTACCTTGAAGGGTTTAGACACTGCCATGATTATCAAACAGGTCAAAGTCGGTGTTATGGAGGTATTCTGCTACATCCTGGGATGCGAGGATACGCACCAGGGGGTACTGATCGATCCAGCAGGCGACGAAGAACACGTTCTTGAAACTGCTCAAGAGCTGGGTCTTAGCATCGGATCGATCGTGAACACCCATGGCCACCCCGATCACACCTGCGGAAACCGGAAAATAATAGACCAGACCGGCGCAAAACTATACGTGCACCCTCTGGACGACCAGCTCTTCAACACGCCAGAGGGCGGATCCATGGCCATGCAGATGGGCTTCACCCCCTCGCCACCGGCTGACGTTCTTGTAAACGATGGGGATTCCATTCCCTTTGGGCACAAAGCGTTGACCGTGATTCACACGCCCGGGCACAGTCCCGGGGGGATCTGCCTGCATGTGGAAAACAACCTTTTCACCGGAGATACACTTTTTGTGGGCGCCGTGGGGAGAACGGATCTACCGGGGGGTTCTCTATCAACCATGCTCACATCCATCAAAGAGAGGATTCTTTCTTTGCCTGATGACACCATTGTCTGGCCTGGCCACCACTATGGTGAGAGCCCCACTTCGACCATTGCGTTCGAAAAAAAGCACAACATCTACGTTACGGACTTTGACTTGATATAGTGAAGCAGGGGGCATGACATCCCTGAGCCGGAGCAGGCTTCACCAACCTACTTTGACCCGAGCAACTTTCTGAACAGTTTTTTTGTCTTCCAGTACATAACCATTGCATTTCCAACCCGGGTGGGATCAGGCCAGAGGCTGATCCCGGAACAGCAGAACCAACACAGTGAACGAATACAGTCAAGTTGATACGAAGATTGAAGAGCAATTTCGGCCCTTTGCTGAAAAGATGGAGAAGAATGGCCTCCTTCCGGTAGTGATCGATACCTTTAGGTATTACTATACCCTGCTGGTACGCGGCGAGACCGGTCTGATCTCAAAGGCTGACATCGATCCTCTGAGGGAAGATGAAGTCGCTGATGCTGAGAGTCTCACGGGACTGGAGGAAGCGGGACAAGTCGCGCTGGAAAGGCTGGTGGTTATTAAGCTGAACGGCGGCCTCGGGACGAGCATGGGCCTTTCAAAGGCAAAGTCGCTTTTGGAGGCGAAAAGGGGCCTCACCTTCTTGGATGTCATTGCCAGACAAATCCTCACCCACAGGGAAAAACGCAGAGTCAATTTTCCTATTGTCTTCATGAATAGCTTCAGCACAGAGGTGGACACGCTGGAAGCTCTTCGTCCCTATGAAGAGCTTTCAACAGGGCTGCCGCTGACCTTTGTACAACACCGATTTCCTAAAGTACTTCAGGAGGGACTGACCCCCGTTGTTTGGCCGTCCGATCCTGAGATGGAATGGAATCCACCTGGCCATGGGGACATCTACACTGCCCTGGTTACCTCCGGAATGCTAGAACAATTGATAGATGCGGGGATCCGTTATGCATTCGTCTCAAACTCGGACAACCTGGGCGCTGTTGTAGATGAAAGCATTCTTGGTTATTTTGCCGAAAAGGATTTTCCATTCATGATGGAGGTTACGGATCGAACTGAGGCGGACGGCAAAGGGGGCCACCTGGCGCGCCTCAAGAACGGTCGATTGACCCTGCGCGAGATCGCGCAATGCCCGGAAGACGAACTCGACGCATTCCAGGATGTCCGCCTTTACAGATACTTCAACACAAATACGATTTGGATAAACCTTCTGGCACTGGAACGGTTGCTTGAGGTACACCACAATGTAATCCATCTCCCCATGATCCGAAATCCCAAGACGGCTGACCCGAAAAACGATTCGACATTTGGGGTCTATCAAATAGAAACCGCAATGGGTTCAGCCGTTTCAACGTTCGATGGGGCATCGGCCATTCGAGTGCCAAGAACCCGGTTTGCTCCTGTGAAAAAATGTCACGATCTGCTTGCCCTTTGGTCCGACTGCTATGTGCTCACGGATGATTACCTTGTGATCCAGAATCCCGAAAGAAAGGCAGGGACACTGATACTGAAGCTTGATGGCAGGTACTACAAGAAAATCGATCAGCTTAGAGCGCGATTTCCCCGCGGGACTCCGTCTTTGGTGGAATGCAAGTCTCTAGAGGTTAAAGGGGATGTCCTATTTGGACAAAATGTGGTAGTTAGAGGTAAAATAGTTGTTTCGAATCATTTCGAGAACCAGGTCACCATTCCTGATGGAAGTCTGATCGAAAAGGATCTCGCTTTTACATAGAAACTCGAAATATGAATTGTGGACATGAGACGCGGCGGGGAATTGACTATCCTCAAGCAGGTGATATTTTAGCTCATTCAAGATTTCTGGTAGTGGCAGATGTCCCGTTTCATTGAACAAACAGTGTAAACACTCTCAAGGATGGGTGGTTATGATGGAACCGGATAAGCACCTCAACGTGGCCATTGTCGGCGGCGGTCCCGGATGCAAGGCGATCATGGACATGATATTTGCCAAAAAGCTCAGTCAGCTCCAGATGAAGCTTATCGGGGTATCCGATACCAGTGCAGACGCAGTGGGTTGTCTTCTTGCTCAGGACAAGGGGATCTTCACAACGCAGGACTATCGCCAACTGTACGAACTTGAAGATTTGCACATGATTATTGAGCTAACGGGCCGTGAAGACGTCGCCAACGAAGTCTATCAAACCAAGCCAGGGCACATCCGCGTGATGGATCATGTTGCTGCCCGCCTCTTTTGGGACGTCTTTCAAATTGAAGAGCAAAGTCTTGCCGAACGCGAGCGAGCCGAGACGGCGCTGAGGGAATCGGAAGAGAAATACAGTACATCCGTTGAGAATTCCCTGACCGGTATCTACATCGATCAGGACGGAAAGATTGTGTTTGCCAACAAGAAGTTTGCTGAGATCTATAGGTACGCGAGAGACGAGTTGATCGGCATGGACGCGCGGGAACTGGTTCATCCCAAAGACAGAGGCCTGACAGACGAGATGAGGGAAAAACGGTTGGGGGGTGAAGACGTTCCATCAGAATACGAGGCGCGGGGTCTGAAAAAGAGCGGTGAAACCGTTTGGATTGCCAGGAGAAACGCGGCCATAGAATATAAGGGTAAGCCTGCCATATTGGGTAATATCGTGGATATCACTGACCGTAAGCGAGCAGAAGGAGCGCTGCGGGAAAGCGAGGAGAGATATCATACGGTTCTCGAGGCAAGTCCCGACCCAGTTGTCGTTTACGATCAAGACGGGGAGAGCATATATATAAACCCGGCATTCACGCGGGTTTTTGGGTGGACGCCAGAGGAGCGTTTGGGCAAGAAGTTAGACTACGTGCCTGAGGAGAACTGGCCCGAGACTGAAATGATGATTGAGAAGATAAGAACAGGAGAAAGCTTCTCCGGTATTGAAAGCCGTCGATATAACAAAGAAGGGGACATCCTTGATGTGAGCATCAGCGCGGCTACCTATGTGAATCGCAGGGGCAAACCGGCAGGCAGTGTTCATATCCTGCGGGACATTTCAGACCAGAAGCTGGTGGAGGATGCGCTGCGGGAGAGCGAGGAGAGGTACCGCACGGTGCTGGAGGCCAGCCCCGATCCAATAGTTGTCTACGATATGAAGGGCAAGTGTATCTATGTCAATCCGGCATTTACAGGACTTTTTGGGTGGACCCCGGAGGAGCTTTTGGGCAAGAAGTTAGACTACGTGCCTGAGGAAAGCTGGCCCGAGACTAAAATGATGATTGAAAAAGTAAAGGCGGGAGAAAGCTTTTCTGGTGTTGAAACTCGTCGATATGACAAGGATCGAAAAGCCCTTGACGTTAGCATTAGCGCTTCCATCTATTTGAATCGTGAGGGAACCCCTGCGGGCAGTGTCCATGTCATACGAGACATTACTGAACAGAAGCGGGTGGAGAAGGCACTGAAGAAAGCAAGCCAGGAATTAGAGGTTCGGGTTGAGGAACGAACGGCAGAGCTAAGAAAAGCAAATGAACTTCTCCAGCAGGAAATGGCTGAACGCGAGCGTGCCCAGGAAGAAATTCTGAAAAGCAAGGCCATGCTTCAGTCTGTTTTCGACGGGATTTCAGACCCCCTGATCATGCTGGATACAGATCTGACGGTGAAAATGCTCAACACGCCTGCCGCGAATTACTATCAGGTCAAACCTGAGGATGTAATAGGCAAATCGTGTCACCAGGCGTTCCAGGGAAGGCAGGGACCATGTGAAGAGTGTCATATTCCTGCTGCGGTTTTGAGAGCACGCTCTGTGACCCTTGAACGAAAGGGTTTGATGAACCCTGATAGACTGGAACAGGTTGTCATATACCCCATTAAGGAAAAGGGCATGGAGGTGAGTTCTGCCATTATTTTCATCAGCGACATTACAGAAACAAGATTCATGGAGCGGCAACTGATTCGGAGCGAAAAACTCGCCTCCCTTGGTCTTCTGGTGTCCGGCGTGGCCCATGAAATCAATAACCCCCTGGCCATCATCAACGAGAAGGCCGGTTTGATGAAAGACATACTAGGATTTGCTGCAGAGGGTTTTGAGCATAAGGAGAAATTCCTGGGCCTGTTAGAATCCATTTTCACCTCCGTGGACCGGTCCAGGGTGATCACCCGTCGACTCTTGGGGTTTGCCAAGGCCGTGGACGTCAAGGTGGAAACGATTGATATGAATCAACTCCTTGAGGAGGTGCTCGGGTTCTTGGACAAGGAGGCCTTTCATCGAAAGCTCAACGTCAATCTGGATTTCTCACCCGATCTGGGAACCCTCGAGAGCGACAGGGGCCAGCTCCAGCAAGTATTTCTGAATATCATAAAAAATGCGTTCGAGGTGATGGATGATGGAGGACACCTGTCTATCGTCACCCGATTGGCAGATTCAGACAACCTGCAGGTCACAATCACGGATGACGGTCGTGGCATGTCGCCGGAGCAGGTAGAGAATATCTTTGAGCCTTTTTATACAAGTGGTAAGGCATCAGGTACAGGGCTTGGCTTGTTCATTACACATGGGATAGTGACCAAGAACCTGGGTGGCGAGATTGTGGTTCAGAGCGAGGAGGGCAAGGGAACGACTTTCGCAATCGGGCTTCCCAAAAAAAAAGGAGTAACCGATTCACGTCCACCCATGCCCAGCAGGTCAGATCACGGCTATTAGATACTTTCCATCCATAAATGGCCCTTTTCCCGATGAGCGGCGTTCTCCGCGGGTTTGCGCCTGCGGCTTGTGAAAAGGCCGTTTGCGGAGTACTATATGTACGCCTCAACGAAAACCCTTGTGCGGCCTTGCT